>JAFTHS010000054.1 GCA_017457295.1 Paludibacteraceae bacterium
ATATGCAAAAGAGAGCCGTCCTTTCAGGTCGGCTCTCTTTCGTGCATACGGTCTATCCAATTCTCAAGGTACATTCCACCGATTTCTTTTCAAATATTTTTTTCTTTCAAAGGCCGCTTACGCGTGGGGAAGAAATTCCTGAGTTCGCTTAGCGTTTTTTAGCATGTTTTGACTACCCAAACATTCCTGCGCCGTAACAGCGCAACATCTGCCTTGCAGATGCTTTTCTTTGTTTATTGCTCCCGAATGATATTCGGGTGCTTTTTCCCGAAAAAGCACTTTTCTTAAGATTGGCTTTCTCTTTATTTTCTCTTTACCTTCCCCTATTTTACCGACCGACGAGCGGGAGAAGACCGAGAGAACAACGGCACAACTCCCCGTGACTAAAAAGTGCTGTTTGTTAAGATTCCCCCCTGTGCTTCCCTACCATCTGTTAAGTTCTCGGCGATAATCCACTGAACATTCCGCACAGACACTCTCTACTTCTACGCTAGAGAATTGCGAAAAATTTGCTTTTTTCTTGCATTTTTGCAAAAAATATAGTACCTTTGCACCCGAAAGCTCAACGCCGGGGTTTAGAGGGTGGGAGATGTCCCCCTCTCGGAAAGCCAAACCATTTGACCCAATCCCCAGTCGTGGCTTTCAAGACATATTTAAAAGGCGTTTATTACGCTCTGTTCTGACCCTTAGAAATCTCGCAAATTTCAGTTGTGTTCAGGACTTAGCAACGGTAGATGTCCTACGGGATATAGATTATCCTTCTTGTGCCTATTTGGTATGCCTTTTGCGTATAAACTAAGTACGCATGCGCGTACCTTAACTATGGATAGCACGAGAGTATATTTATATTCGGCGTGGGCTTCGCGTTGTCGGTCTAACACAATGGGCAATGCGAGAGCCTCTAAGGGTGGAACGACAACAGTCGGACTCCACGCTTTTTATTTTATGCCTAATACTTAACCACAAATCCGCATAGTTGGGAGTTCCTATGCAAAACTAAACAAAGTGCACAATGAGTAACATTAAATTTCCTGTAACTCAATTAGAGAATTCCGCATTCTTGGTAGATGTAGACTTATTTATTTATGCAACAGAGGTAGTCGCTGCTGCTGTGTATAAATACACAAATAAGTTTTACATCCACCAAAAAACAAAAGAAAATAATCTTTTGGAAGTTGTTTTTGAGAGCAAAGATAATCAAATTGTTACCGAGAAAGTGGTGAAACAATTTTGCAACGATCTTATTGACCAGCAAGTACGCTACAATACAGAAAAGCAATTTGGTCACATTCGTAATTTAATTGTTGAAGAAGCCTTTAAACCTGTAAACAAATGAATTATACCATTCTCCCTTTTCGCTTTGAGCGTTTCAATGCAGAGGAGTATTTGCTTACCAATGATGTCGGTGAGTATATCTTTTTGGGCAACGAAGATTTTGACAAGTTTGTTGATTATGAATTAGACCCTCAAAGCGATATATTCAAAGATATTGCGTCTAAGCAGATAGCCACAACTGATAAAGTTGAGGATGTAGTTAATATGCTTGCAACCAAGTTCCGCACGAAGAAAAGTATTTTGAGGGACTTCACTACGTTGCATATGGTGGTACCCACATTGCGTTGCAACTCAAGTTGCATATATTGTCAGGTAAAGCGCCATGAGAGCACCGACCACTCTGCTGACATGACGAAGGAAACTGCTAAAAATATCGTTAAATGTATTTTTGAATCTCCTTCACCATGTATCAAAATTGAATTTCAAGGTGGCGACCCATCCACTGACTTTGAGATGGTAAAGTATATCATCGAAGAAGCTGAGTGGGTAAATTTATTCAAAAAACGAGACTTAGGTTTTGTAATTTGCACTAACCTTACCCTTCTGACGGAGGATATGGTTAAGTATCTCAAAAAGCATAATTGCTATATTTCGACATCTTTAGATGGCCCAAAAGAAATTCATGATGTCAACCGCCCACTTCAAGATAAAACCCTTGACCATCATGAGATATTTGAACGCAATTTAGGAATGATACGCTCAATTTGGCAAGATAAAGAATGCGCATCAGCTCTTATGACAACTTCCAAATACAGTTTGGGTAATTTCAAGAGTATCATTGATGAATATATTCGCTTAGGTTTTAATAATATATTCCTACGCTCTTTAAATCCTTATGGTTTTGCAAAAGAACAGAAGGATAAAATAGCATATCCTATTGAAGATTTTATTGAGAATTTCAAAGAAGGATTGGATTATATCATACAACTAAATAAAAACGGTATTTTTTTCAAAGAGGGATATTCTGCTCTCCTTCTAAAACGCATGCTTACTCCTTTTGCTACGGGCTTTGTAGATTTGCAGTCACCAGCGGGTGTAGGTATTGCTGGTGCTATCTATGATTACGATGGCAGTGTGTATGTAGCAGATGAAGGGCGCATGATGGCACGCTTCAAGAATTATGCATTTCGACTTGGCAATGTCAATGAGAATACACATCAAGAAATGTTCAATGGAGAAAAAATGCATATGATATTGAATGATGCATGTACTGAATGCTTGCCAGGGTGTGCAGATTGTGTATTTCAGCCTTATTGTGGAGCAGATCCTGTACGTAACTTGTCAGAGCAAGGAGATATGATAGGTCATCGTCCTACAAATGAGATGTGCAAGAAGAACAAAGCTATTTTTTACTATTTGTTTGAACTGCTCAAAAAGAATGACCCAGAAATTAATCGAATATTTTGGTCTTGGATAAGATAAACCACTATGAAACAGATTCAATGCAAAGCATATAATGTAACTGAAGATATTGTTGGTAAAATAACCTTTAATAAACATCTATTATTCCAACGCTCTAATTATATTTTAGTTGGAGAAGGTATAACATGCGCACATAAAGGGTTTGCAGCCACAGTAACTACAGCAGAACAAATAAAAGAAGTCGGAAACCCAATTTGTGTTATAGAGAACGCAAAAGAGTTCAACGAAGGTGATGTTATTGTTATTAACAAATTTGGAGAAATAGCATTTGTCTATGAAATTTCATCCAAACATAATGCCATCATGGCAACAGAGAGATGCAACCATCGTTGTATAATGTGCCCTCAACCTCCTATATTACAAGAAAAAGATAAAACTCCTTTTAATTTACATCTCATCACATTATTTGATAAAGGGACACGCGAGATAGGTATAACAGGCGGAGAACCAACACTTATTGGAGATAATTTATTTCTGTTAATAAAACAGATACAAAAGCATTTGCCAAAAACAGCAATTAGCATCTTATCCAATGGAGTGAAATTTGCCGACAAGGAGTATGCGATGAAATTAGCCAAATGTTTTCACCATGACTTGCAAATAGATATTCCTCTATTCTCTGATATTGCTGAAGAGCATAATCGAATTGTTGGGGCGAAAACATTTTACAAGACTGTACAAGGATTGTATAATCTTGCATTATTCCATCAACGCATAGGTCTACGTATTGTGGTGCATAAACAGACATACAAAAGACTGCCACAATTTGCAGATTATATATATCACAACTTCCCTTTTGTTTCTCAAGTTGCTTTTATGCAAATGGAAACAATCGGCTTGGCAAAAGAGAATATAGCTGAATTGTGGATTGATCCTTATGATTACAATGAGCAATTGCGAGAAGCTGTTTTGTTACTTGCAGATAGGGGAATGAAGCCATACATCTATAATGCCCAATTATGTATTCTTCCAGAAGACATTCGTTGTTATGCTCAACAATCCATATCTAATTGGAAAGATATTTATCTCCCAGAATGTGAGGGATGTACATTGCGTGGACAATGTGCGGGGTTCTTTGCTTCTAACAGAGAGATGCATAGTCAGTATATTAAGAAAATTGAAGAATGTATGTCATGCGATTGACATACTATAATTAACTATATGTTTAACTTTTAAGAGAGGTACGGATGAAGAAACTTTTGTTTTTTGCTGTCTCTGCATTAATTGCAGGTGCGAGTTTCTGTTCTTCTGTTGGAAACAAAGTTATGGCTAAAGTAACCAATAGCGATAGCCAAATTGAACAGCAGAAAAACCAACTACTGGTACTAGAGCAAGCTGATGCTGACTTCCATTTGTTAGCAGGTCACAGCTCACATAGTTCCCATAGTTCGCATAGCTCACACAGCTCTCACAGTTCCCACAGCTCACATAGTTCTCACTATTCGAGCCGTTAATTACCGAGCGGGTGTGTCATATGACACATCCGCTTTTCTGTAAAGGAGAACTCTATCACTTTCTGTAAGAGAGATAAACTATTTTATTTACTTAAGGCAAATTTTTCGACAAAGGAGATAAACATGCTCACTCGTCAAAGTCTTCAAACTATTTACCAGCGTAAGACTCAAATCCGTCAAAAACTCTCCATCCCCGAAGCCGACGACATCCTCCACTACCTTGTGTAAACATTCGCACTTTTCTTGTTTATCTTCCTTTTTTTGCGACATCTCCCTATTTTCTACATTTTTCTCCAAATCCCAACTTTTATTTGCATATTTCATAAAAAAGCACTACCTTTGCAAAAAAAATAATGAAATATGAAAAGAGCTATAACAATCAAAGAGCAAATAGCAAAACTGCGAAATAGAGGTGTTATCATATCTAATGAACAAAAAGCAGAAGAAGTTTTGTTAGATATTGGATATTTTCGTTTGTGTTCATATTTCTTTCCTTTTGAGGAGTCTTACCCTGAGTATGATGATAGAACTCATCAGTTTGTAGAAGGAACTACCTTTGAAGATGCCGTTGCTTTGTATTACTTCGACTTTGATTTGAGACATATTTTAATTCGTTATATATCAAGAATAGAAGTGGCATTTAGGACATATCTTACATACTATGTTTCCAATAAGTATAATGAGCATCCTAATTGGTTTGTAAATGAAAAAATTGTGTCAACGAAATATGCTAAGTCCTTTAGAAATGAAGTTTATACTGATAAGTTTAAACTAAATCCTGTTATAAAACGTCACCATCGAAAACATCCAGGGAAATATGCCCCCGCGTGGAAAACGATAGAGTATATGACATTTGGAGCGGTACTTTATCTTTATTGTAATTTAAACAATGATGATGATAAAATTGCTATTGCTAAGCAGTTTAATATCAAACAGGTGACCACTTTTTCAAATTATTTAGAAACCTTACGTGTGGTTAGAAATGCTTGTGCACATGGTAATGTTTTGTTTGATTTGAGATTGCCAAAAAGTATTAGACGAGGACCTGCTGGTAAGATGACCAATGAGAATAAATATATACTTTGTGGTATGCTAAAAGTTCTATATTATATGATAGGACAAGTATCTACAAATCGTGCAAAAGAGATGCAAGAAAATGTTCAAAAAGCATATAAAACACTAGAAGAGAAAGCTCCTAATATCTATCAGCAAATTGTAGAAATAACGGGATACAATGCGTTATTTGTAGATTAATCCTAAATGGTAATCATTATTTCTGCGTAAATATATTAGACCATAAAACGGTATTTTCTATTTTCCTGTATGTCAGTAATTTATAGAGAAAATTCAAAAAAATAGACGAATTATTTGGTCATGTCAAAAAAAAGCAGTACCTTTGCACCCGATTTCGAAAGAAAGACAGTGCCCGTGTGGACATTTAGCCGCTTCATGTGCACTTAAAAAAACACAAAGTCGAGTTCCATCATTATCGATGGAATTCGCATTTTTTTATATACTGTTTGTTTAAGGCAAATTTTTCGACAAAGGAGATTAACATGCTCACTCGGCAATGCCTTCAAACTATCTACCAGCGTAAGACTCAAATTCTTCAAACAATCTACCAGCGCAATCCTCAAATCCGTCAAAAACTCTCCATCCCCGAAGCCGACGACATCCTCCACCACCTTTTGTGAAATTAGAGTTCCCTTAACCTCTTTCTTCCTTAACCTTGGCACATTTTTTGTTATTTTTATACAAAAACATGGATAAATTATAGGTGATATCTAAAAAAATACAATTTTTCATGCTTACATTTGTCTATATTAAAAAAAAACTGTACCTTTGCAAACTGAAAGGTTTTATAGGTTATGATTGAAAGTATATCAATTAAAAATTACAAATCAGTTGTAGATGTAAGTATTCCTTTAGGAAGATTCAATGTCATCATTGGATCTAATGGTAGTGGAAAATCAAATATATTAGAGGGGATTGCAATGGGTGCAGCCGCTTGCGCTAATAAATTAGATTTTGAGTATTTTGCCAATCGGGGTATTCGCATGGTAGAGCCACAATTGATGTGTCCTGTTTTTGAGGGGATAGATGCAAAAAAAATTACAATTCGCACGACTCACCAAATTCTAGATGATAGTGATGGTACAAATACTAATCTCGATGATTTAGTTCTCAATATTTCCTATAACGCAGATGCAAAACCTGCGAGATGGGTGGTTGACTCTGTAGATTTAAATGATTTTCTGAATGCTTTTAGACAACAGCTTACTATCAATAAATCCCCTGCTGAAAAGAGTATGTCATTAAAAGAGTTAGAAGAACTAAAAAAAATGTTAGAAGAAGTAGAGGCTAATATTTCAAGTAAGTTTAGAGTTAAGAGATCTCTTGAAAATGGAACAGAAATAATGGTCGCAAGTTCTGTTTTAGAACAATTCCTCATATATTCTTTAGAAGAAAGTCTTTTGCGTAAAGCAGATAACTCAAATAAAATATACCCTTTAGGACGCCATGGAGAAGGTCTTTTTTCTTATTTAAAATCTATAGCTCAAAGACCGAATGGTTTAGAGATTTTCAATGAAATAAAACAATATTTGAGAATAATAGATTGGTTTGATGATATGGAAATTCCAAATGGACAATTATCCATGGAATATAATTTAAGGGTGACAGACACTTATTTATCAGATACCATTAATCTTTTTGACCAAAGAAGTACTAATGAAGGTTTCTTATATCTATTGTTTTATTTAACATTAATAATATCTGATGAGACTCCGAAATTTTTTGCTATTGAGAATATTGATACTGCTTTTAATCCAAAATTATGTAGAGAAATCATAAAGAGTCTTATTAAATTAGCTCGTAAATATGATAAGCAAATCATTGCAACAACACATAACGCTGCTGTCCTAGATGGATTAAATTTGCATGAAGACGATGTTTGTTTACATGTTGTTCGGCGAACTATAGATGGTTACACAACCATAAATAAGGTTTCTTTAAAAGGTCAATTAGATATGCCACTTTCAGAAGCATGGCTTAAAGGATACATCGGAGGTTTACCAGATAATTTTTAACCAATCATGATTTCAATTGCGCTTATTTGTGAAGGTGTTTCTGAGGCTAGGATAATCTCTTATATCATCTGCAGATACTTGAATGAC
The DNA here is from genome assembly GCA_017457295.1 of Paludibacteraceae bacterium. Taxonomy (GTDB): domain Bacteria; phylum Bacteroidota; class Bacteroidia; order Bacteroidales; family Paludibacteraceae; genus Colicola. Next base: position 7,388 of record JAFTHS010000054.1, read on the forward strand.
AATGAGGTTGTAATAAATAATATCCAACCCTCTATTGTGCATGATAATGGTCTAGAGAAGCAAGATTCCGTCGGAGGGTGGGCACAAGTTCTAGAGCACTGTACAACAGAGACCATTTGTGATGCTATGGCTACTAACGACTATCTTGTTATACAAATTGACACAGATGCATGCATTCAACAATCTTACGATGTCAATATATATGATGATAATATGATAAAAGTTTCGGATGAGATATTATACAATCGTGTTGTAGATCGGCTGAAACGAGATATTGATGGAGATATCTTTACACAATATGCTGATAAAATATTGTTTGCGATTTGTATTAATGAAACAGAATGTTGGTTGCTTCCTCTTTATTATGCTAGTTCTCCTAAAAAATGTTCCTCAACAACGAATTGTATTTACAAATTAAACCAGAAACTATCTACAGAGGGCATGGGAATTCCTGAAGATAATAAAAATGCTCCTGAGGTGATTCGGGTTTATTTGAAGATTTTAAAAAATCTAACTCATCGTAATATTCCTGTAGTTGCTAGTTATAATTTTGGATTTGCAACTTTTTTAAAACAGTTGAAGAAAATAGAAGATGTATCAACAGAAAAATAATGCAACTTCTTTTTTCTCCCCAATACGGTGTTCGCTCCGCTCACGACTTTATTTTATCAAGATTATTTGAAAAGAAATCTGCGGAATATATATCGGAGAGGATAGAGAGTATACACGAAGAGAAGCTACCTATTAGGTAACTTCTCTCTTTTTTGCATATCCTCGTGCGCATGGTCGCGTGTGTTCCTAATAGAGAATTATTCCTTGTTACTCCTTTTCGTCGCAGCTACCTGCGCATGTTGTCCACAAATTGGGACAAAGAATAATTAGTATGGGGTTCTCGCAAATTTCTAATTTGTGGGGAGAGTGGAGGCATTGAGCGCTTTCAACTCGCCAAGCGAGTTCTGTGCGCTTCAATTGCCGAACACGAATGCGTATGCTCAGCACTAACTGGACCAACGAGGAGTAATCCTTTAAACGATCGTACGGCCTTTTAAGTCCTTATAATACAAAAAAGCCATCCGTGGGATGGCTTTTTTTGTACTTCACAATTCTTTATCCCAACAACTGCGCAGTGTGGTTCTTGGTGTCCACCTTCTCGATGAGTTGCGTGAGGGTGCCTTGCTCATCAAAAACAAAAGTCTTGCGCAATGTGCCTACACAGGTCTTGCCGCACATCTTCTTCTCACCCCATGCGCCAAAAGCTTGCAACATCTCCGTAGAGGGATCAGATAGCAATGGGAATGGTAATTCGTATTTGGCAATGAAGTTCTGATGCGACTTCTGACTATCCTTGCTCACACCATACACCTGATACCCTTCCGCCAAAAAGCGCTGGTAGTTATCGCGCAAGTTGCACGCCTCCGCAGTACAACCTGGGGTGCTATCCTTTGGATAGAAGTAAATGACGGTTTTCTTACCCACCAACTGCTCGTTGGTAACAATATTTCCATTTTGATCTGCCACGCTAAATGCAGGCATTTTGTCTCCGATTAGTAACATGCCGATAAATAGTCTTTAATAATGATCGAAATATCGTTTTTACTGACGCAGTACGTAGAGTGAACTGAGATTGCGTCCTTTCTCGTCATAGTCGAGGCCATAGCCCAAAACGAACTTAGTAGGGATGGACTTGCCAATATATTTAGGTGTAGCATCAGGAAACTGAAGCGAATCGGGCTTAAAGAGAAATGATGTAAGCTCCACCGAACGAGCTCCCTCACGCTTGAGGTGCTGGATAAATCCGTGCATGGTGAGCCCAGTATCTACAATATCCTCCACGATAATCACATCACGGTCCTTAACCGATGTCTGCAACGGAACGAGCATATTGACATTGCCTGTAGTGGCTGTGCCCTCATAGGACTTCATACGAACAAACGTGATCTCAGCTGGCAAGGTAATACGCTTGAACAAATCGGACATGTACATAAACGCACCATTGAGTACGCATATAAACAATGGCTCGCGACCTGCATAATCGGCATTGATACGACCTGCCACATCGCTTACAACAGTTGCAATCTCTTGCTCGGGTAAATACTCATCAAAAATGAGACCGTTGACATTAACGCTTTGCATAAGAAGAGGAAATTTCAAAAAATAAGCACAAAAGTACTGCTTTTTATTGACTTGAGCAAATAAAAATATGTCTTTCTACAGAAAAATATATTAGAAAACATGTTTACGTTTGCACAATTGAAAAAATTGTAGTACCTTTGTAGGCGATAAATTGTGCAAACTTAAAATGGATACAATATGAAAAACGAAGAACTCGAAAAAGTATTGGCTATTGCTGAGCAATGGACCAAAGAGCCTTATGATGCGGACACCCGCGCTGCGGTGAAAGCCATGATTGAGGCAGAAGACAAAACCGAACTCATCGATAGTTTCTATCGCACACTCGAATTTGGTACGGGTGGACTGCGTGGACTCATGGGTCCAGGTACCAACCGCATGAATAAATACATCGTGGCACAAGCCACACAAGGCTATGCCAACTACCTTCTCAAAGTACAACGCGAAGGCGGTTTTACTACTCTCAAAGGCGACACCGTTAGCGTCGTTGTAGGTCATGACTGCCGCAACAACGGCCGCCTCTTTGCAGAGACAGTAGCTGCGGTCTTCGCTGCCAACGGCATCAAGGTCTATCTCTTCGAGAGCCTACGCCCAACACCAGAGGTTAGCTTTGCTATCCGTCACCTCTCTGCACAAGGTGGTGTCAATGTAACCGCCAGCCATAACCCGAAAGAGTACAACGGTTACAAAGCGTATTGGGAAGACGGTAGCCAAGTGCTCCAACCACACGACCAAGGTATCATCGACGAGGTAAACAAAGTGACCCTCGCAGATGTGAAAATGACTGGCAATGAGCATCTTATCGAAATTATTGGCGGCGAGATGGACTATGACTATATGCAAGCCGTTAAGACTGTCATGATTGACCAAGAGACTATTCTCCGTCAAAAAGACCTCAACATCGTTTATACCCCTCTCCACGGCGCAGGACGCCAAATCATCCCAATGTGCCTTCGCTCTTGGGGCTTCGAGAATATCCATGTAGTGCCAGAGCAAATGGTCATCGATGGCAATTTCTCTACCGTGCAAAGTCCTAACCCAGAGAACGCTGAGGCAATGACCATGGGTATGAACCTCGGTACCCAACTCAACGCCGACCTTGTGATCGCTTCTGACCCAGATGCCGACCGTATCGCCATCGTTTGCCGTAATGACAAGGGCGAATGGACCATCATCAACGGTAACCAAACCTGTATGATGTACTGCTATTACATCATCAACAATATGAAGAAACTCGGCAAACTCCGCCCAGAGCACTACCTCGTTAAGACTATCGTTACCAGCGAGTTAATCCGCAAGATGGCAGACGCTCAAGGTGTTACTTTGACCGACGAATATACGGGCTTTAAGTGGATTGCCAACCGTATCCGAGAGTGGGAAGGCACACGCAAATACATTGGCGGTGGCGAAGAGAGTTTTGGTTTCTTGCCTTATGATGCAGTCCGCGATAAATGCTCGCCTTCGGCTATCTGCCTCATCTGCGAGATTGCTGCCTATGCCAAGGACAATGGCATGACCCTCTACGATTATCTCCTTAATATGTATATGGAGTATGGCTTCCAACGCGAGACCACTATCAATGTCGTTCGCCCTGGTAAGTCTGGCGCAGAGGAGATTCAAGCCATGATGGTCAACTACCGCCAAAATCCTCCAGTAGAGATCGCTGGTGAGAAGGTGGTTAAGTCTAAAGACTTCAAGACCCTCGTTCAACGCGAACTCGTAAATGGCGAGTGGGTAGAGACGCCTATCGTGATGGCACTCAATGCCACCAGCAATGTGCTCCAATACTTCACCGAAGGTGGCATGAAGATCTCTGTTCGCCCAAGTGGTACCGAGCCAAAGATCAAGTTCTACTTCGAGATTCCTGCCGAGATGCCAACTCCAGCCGACTACGACAAAGCCGTAGCCGAAGCCGAAGCCAAAGTACCTGCTATCAAAGCTAGTTTGGGCATCTAATCGCATGATGAAGATACAAAACAAAAGCACCTCTTAAAAGGTGCTTTTTGTTATATTAGTAGGTAGTCATTATTGCTTCTTGGCCAACTTCATGACCTCTGCCGCAATGATACGAGCCGAATCGGGGAGCGCTAAGGTCAATATGTTGTTCTGTAGGGTAGTTAAACGCTTTTCGTCTTGAATCAACTTAAGCGCAGTATCGATCAGTGTATCGTGGGCATCTACATCCTTGACCAATACGGCAGCATCCTTGCGCACCAATGCCATCGCATTGTGCGTCTGGTGGTCCTCAGCCACATTTGGCGATGGCACCAAGATAGACGCTTTGCCCAGCAAACACAATTCGGAGATAGACGAAGCACCAGCACGAGAGATTACCAAATCGGCCAAAGCATATGCCAAAGGCATCTGGCTGACAAAGTCGGTACAGATGATATTAGGATGAGGCAATTGGTCAAGAGCCGCCTTGCAGTCAGCATAGTAGTTCTTGCCCGTCTGCCAAACCACTTGTATGCCACTCTCAATCAGCTCTGGTAGGTGAGCTATGATGCTCTGGTTGATGGTGCGCGCACCCAGACTACCGCCAATGATGAGCAGAGTTTTCTGATTGGCAGTAAAATTAACGCCAAACGTTTGGTTGAAATAAGTAAGTGCCTCTGCAGGAGTGCCTGTTGTCAGGTTCTGACGCACAGGGTTACCCGTCAGTATAATCTTATCTTTAGGGAAGAACCGCTCCATGCCGTCGTATGCCACGCAAATCTTGGCGGCATCGTCCTTAAGCAGTTTGTTGGTCACTCCCGCAAAACCGTTTTGCTCTTGCAGCAAGATAGGTACACCCATCCTAGCCGCCATCTTCATAGCCGCACCACTGGCATATCCGCCAACGCCTACGCCCACATCGGGGCGAAAATCGCGTACTATCTTCCTGGCTTGGCACATCGAACGCAGCAGATCAATTATCACACGGATATTGCGCCATGGACGGCTGCGATCAAAACCTTTAACTGGCAGACCGATAATCTCGTAGCCCGCTTGAGGAACACGCTCCATCTCCATGCGGCCGAGCGCACCTACAAATAGGATTTCACACTTGGGATCAGCTTCGCGCAATGCGTTGGCTATACTGACAGCAGGGAAGATATGGCCTCCAGTGCCGCCTCCAGAGATTAAGTACTTCATATTCGTTCGAATTACAGCGTTAAGTCTAATTCAATATCTGGCACATCATCCAGACTCTCGTTGGTAACCGCCTGCTGGCGCGCATGCAAGATACTTTGCTCGCGCGAGACACTCATGATGATACCAAAATATAGACTGGTGATAAGCGCACTCGTTCCTCCTCTACTAATCATAGGCAACGGCTGACCCGTTACCGGACCAATACCTACTGACACCATCATGCTGACCAACGCTTGGCATGTGAGCATCAGCGCTAATCCCATCACCATTAGCATGGCTGAATAGTCTGCATATTTGCTGCTGGTAATACAAGCACGGAAGAGTATAGCAAGATATATAAATATCAACGCAATCGCCCCTAGAATGCCCCATTCTTCCACAATAATAGCAAAGATATAATCAGAAAACGCCTGAGGTAGCACATTGCGTTGCTGACTATTGCCTGGCAGTACTCCCAATGGAGATGCACCACCACGAGCTATGGCAATCTTGGCATGCGAACGTTGGTAATTGTCATCAGTAATCTTAAATTCTTCAATAGGGGTGTTATTCTCATCAATCATGTCGTTGATACGCTCCACTTGAGTAATCAAACGCTTCAGAGGCCCCTGAATAGTACGACCTTTTTCGATATAACATTCATTAACAATAAAGTACGTTCCAATCAAAATGGCAAAGATAATAGCCAACAAACTGCCCCAATATTTGATATGTATACGCGCAAGAAAGGCCAATAGAATCACAATTCCTCCCAATAAAACAGCAGTGGATAAATTGCCAAGAAAAATGATGCCACAAATCACCATAGTACAACCAATAGCTATACCAAAATATTTCTTTTGTTCTTCTTCGGTCTGAATTTTGCTGAAGAGATCGCTCACTACGATAATCAGTGTCAGTTTAGCAAATTCTGAGGGTTGGAAAGTGATGCCAAATAGTTTGAGCCAACGCTTAGCACCATTGATTTCTACTCCCAATGGGGTGAACGTTAGAATCAGCATGATAAACGATAGAATCAATCCCACATATCCAAGTGTGCGAATCAACCGGCTCGGTAGAAACTGAATCATAAATGCCAAACCAATGCCCACTACGATAAATACCACTTGTGACAAAATAGGGCCTAATATGCCACCGTCCTCTTTGAATGCAAGCGTGCTGCTAGCGGAGAAAAGCGAAATGATAGCCACTATAATTAGGCCGATAAACAAGACCCAATACGTTCTATCTATATAGCGCATTTGCTTTCGCAAATTTTGTTTGATGTCACTAATGCTCATATACGTTGTAGATTAAAGTTTGGGTTTATAATTGGCGGACTGCATCCATAAACTGTTGTCCTCTATCTTCATAACTGTTGAATAAGTCGAAACTGGCACAGCATGGAGATAGCAATACGGTATCACCCGATTGAGCAGATTGGTAAGCAGCTTGCACGGCATCTGCTAAGGTGTTGGTAGAGATATATTTCATCCCCATTGGTTCGAAATGCTGGATGAGTTTGCTATTGTCTTTGCCCATAAAGATTAGCGTATGGCATTTGGTCTTGACCAGTTGATCAATCTCGCTATAGTCATTGCCCTTGTCCTTGCCGCCGAGGATAAGCACCGTAGGCGTTGTCATGCTCTCCAATGCATACCAACACGAATTGACATTGGTGGCCTTGGAATCGTTGATATAGCGTACACCACGCACAGTCGCCACGTATTGCAAACGATGGTCAACACCTGCAAACTGCTGCAGACTCTCGCGAATCACATCGTTGTGGATGTGCAATATCTGTGCAGCAATACCTGCAGCCATCGAGTTGTATTGATTGTGCTTGCCCTTCAAACTCAAGTCGGATAGAGGCACATACAGCGGCTTGTGCGAAGGATGCGCATCAACTACCAATTGTGTGCCATCGGTATATGCCACGTTTTGCTCGTTGCTACCAAAGGGGTACAAGGTGGCTTGCGGATGGATACGTTGGATCTCTCGATTGATCACAGGGTCTTCGCTCCAGTAGATAAACGCGTCGCTCGCAGTTTGGTTGCGTGTGATACGAAACTTGGCATCAATATAGTTTTGGAACTGATGATTGTAGCGATCTAAGTGATCTGGTGTAATGTTCAATAGAATAGCAATGTCTGCTTTGAAGTCATAGCAGTTATCCAATTGGAAAGAAGATAACTCTATCACATAATATGCGTGATCTTCTTTGGCCACTTGCAAAGCCAATGAATTGCCTATGTTTCCTGCTAATCCTACATTCAATCCTGCACGACGAAGCATATCAAAAAGCAGCGATGTGGTAGTAGTCTTGCCATTCGAACCTGTTATACAAATCATCTTGGCATCGGTATATCGAGCTGCAAATTCAATTTCAGAGATAATAGGTGTGCCTTGAGCAATTAGCTTCTGCAATAATGGAGTGGTCAGAGGTATGCCTGGCGATTTGATTACCTCATCTGCATTCAGAATTAGCGACTCGGTATGCGTGCCCGATTCCCAGGCTATACCATGCTGATTGAGCAGGGCTTGGTAAACTGCAGAGATCTCGCCCGAATCACTTACAAACACATCCATTCCCTTGACCTTAGCCAAGATGGCTGCACCTGTGCCTGATTCGCCAGCTCCTAAGATAACAATTCTTTTTTTCATAGTTAACGTATTTTCAATGTTAGGATAGTAAATGCTGCTAAAATCAGCGTAACAATGCAAAATCGAAGTACAATTTTAGTTTCGTGTTGCAATTGTTTATCGCCTTTGATTAGTACCTTGCAGGTAGGGTCATTGCGTAGTACCTGATCAATAGATGTGCGATAATGATCATGAAGAGGAGTGCGCTTCCAAATACGCAAATGAAGACCTTTCTTTTTTGCAAGGCGATATGTTTGTGTTTGCAAGATCACGCTCACACTCTCCATCAAAAATACACCGCAAAGGATAGGCAATAGCCACTCCTTGTGGATAATCACTGCGCTAACACCTATGATGCCGCCAATGGTCAGACTGCCAGTATCACCCATAAACACTTGTGCAGGAAAACCGTTCCACCAAAGGAAACCCACCAGCGCACCAATAAATGCAGCCAAGAATACCACTAACTCTTCGCTGCCAGGAATATACATCACATCGAAATAGTCTGCGAAAATTACGTTGCCACTCACATATGATAGTACCAAGAGAGCAACGCCAATAATCGCAGAGTTGCCTGCACACATGCCGTCCATTCCGTCGTTCAGATTTGCTCCATTGCTCACTGCAGCAACTACTAATATTGTAAGAATCACAAAGAATATCCAACCTGCTTTATATTTGTTGCTTTCGCCTAAGAATGTAAACATATCTGCATAGTTGAAATTGTGCTCTTTGATAAAAGGAATAGTAGTGCGGGTTGATTTCACTTCAGGTGTCTTTTCGAATACTGTCACATTGTTTTCTATGTGCGATGTAACGCGCTCATTCATCACTGCTTGAGGGCTATAGCGCAATGTCAACCCTACAATCAATCCCAGAGTGATTTGCCCTGCTATCTTGACCCATCCGTTGAGACCGTCTTTATTCTTGCGGAAAGTTTTGATGTAGTCATCTGCAAAACCTAGTGCTCCCAATATAATGGTGGTTAAAATCATCAGCACCATATACACGTTGCTCAGTTTACCAATCAATAGACATGGAATCACCATAGCTGCTATTATCACCACTCCACCCATAGTAGGCACTCCTTTCTTAGTTACATTGAAAGGATCTGTCTTTTCATCGCGTTGGGTCTCAGATATATTTTTACGTTTGAGCAATTGGATAAACCATTTGCCTACCCAAATGCTAATACATAGTGCCAAAACACCCGCTATGATAGCGCGAAACGAAATGTAAGTCATCAGGCGTGCGCCTGGAAGGTCACTCAGTAGTGTGAATAATTGATACAGCATGTTGGTATATTATTGGATATGTTTAACAATTAAATAATGTACATTGTCTAACGATTTCATGGTCATCAAAGTGGTACTTAATGCCTTTGATGATTTGATAATCCTCGTGCCCTTTTCCTGCTACCAAGACAATATCTCCGTCTTGAGCTAGTGCGCAAGCAGTTTTGATGGCTGATGCTCGGTCTTCAATGATTAGAGTGCGGTGCAACTCTTCGTTGGTTAGCCCTGCTGCCATGTCGCGCAAGATATCGCCTGGTTCTTCGTCGCGTGGGTTGTCTGATGTTAAGATGAGATGCGTACTCAAGTCATATGCAATGCGTGCCATGATAGGGCGTTTACCCTTGTCGCGATTACCACTAGTACCCACCACAGTGATAACCTGTGTAGGCGTAGCTTTGCGATGAGCATTGGCCGCTACAATCTCGTTAATGGTTTGCAACACCTTTTCTACTGCATCAGGCGTATGCGCATAGTCAATGATAGCAGTCCAACCTTTAGGCGCATGGATGGTTTCAAAACGCCCGTTCACTGGAGCCAAACCACTTAAGATTCGCAATACTTCCATGGGCTCTATACCCATCGCTACACCGCATCCATAGATAAGCAGTAAGTTGCTTAGATTAAACAATCCTACCAATGATACAAACACTTCTGTATTGACTGCGCCAATCGTACTTTGTATGCGCAATAGCATACCGTCGAATCCTTCCTCAAGGATCTTGCCACGGAAGTCCGCCATGCTGCGAGTGGAGTAGGTATAGACCTGCGCTTGGGTATTTTGTGTCATTACTAGTCCATTTTTATCATCCATATTGGTGATGGCAAAGGCCGTCTTTGGCAATCGATCGAATAGCATTTTTTTAGTATCGCGATAATTATCAAAGGTTTTATGATAATCTAAGTGGTCACGCGTGAGATTAGTGAACAACGCGCCCACAAACTCCAAACCGGCGATGCGTTCTTGCGCGATAGAGTGGCTACTTACCTCCATGAAGGCATGGGTACATCCTGCCTCTACCATTCGGGCCAACAACGCATTCAGTGATAATGCGTCAGGCGTCGTGTGGGTCGATGGTACGGCTTCGTCGTTCACATAGTTGATCACGGTAGATAGGAGTCCCACTTTGTTGCCCAATGCTTTGAATAGTTGGTAGAGTAGGGTAGCAGTAGTGGTTTTGCCATTCGTACCCGTCACACCTACCAATTTGATATGCTTGGTGGGCTCGCCATACCACTTATGCGCCATTTTCCCCAAGGCCTCATCGCTATTCTTCACCAAAATATAGGTCACTCCCTCTTGCGCGGTTTGCGGCATGTACTCTATTTTTTCCAGCACAATGGCACTAGCGCCTTTATCCACACATTGAGCAATGAATGTATGTCCATCTACAGCAGTTCCAGTTTGAGCTACAAATACATTACCTTGCTCTACACGACGAGAATCGCATGCAATGCCATTTATTTCTACGTGGTTGTCGCCAATGATGCTAATTACATCAATCTTGTTCAATAGTTCGACGAGTTTCATACCTATCTATTTATATTACTTGTTCTTGAATACTAAATTGCCATTTTGCAATACATACTCATTAGTATAGGCCATAGTTTTTTCTGCAATATGGCGTACCACACTACCGCAATCCATACCAGCATCATATAGTCCTTTATTGCGCGGCCCATGAATAACACATATGCACGAATATTGTGGAGCATCCTCGGGGAAGTAACCCACGAACGACATACGGTGTTTGTTGCTATAGTATCGGCCATTTTCCATCACTTGTGCTGTACCTGTTTTACCTGCTATAGGCACCAACTGGCTTTGGGCTTTGTATTTCGCAATGTGTCCTTTCCATTTATATACGCTCGCTGTTCCCAGATTGTTATCCCACACTACGTCGTGCAAGCATGTTTTTATGTCTTCCAACGTTTGGCTGCCGCAAATGCTATTTTTTACTACGCTTGTTTCGAATGTCTTGATTGTTTCCCCATTCGAGCGTATTTCTTTCACTAACATAGGAGCCACCATCTTGCCATTGTTGGCAATGGCGTTGTAGAACATTACTGTTTGCAGCGGACTCATCTCCACCGAGTAGCCATAGGCCATACGTGAGATGGTCACAGTATCTTTAGGCACAAGTATCTTGGCTTGCTCTGCTCCTGGAATCACGTAGTCCACGCTGTCAGTCAGCCCCATGCGTTGTAGTTTTTGCACAAATTTCTTCGCACTGCCTTTGTATCCATCAGTTACAATTCTTGCCAAGGCAATGTTGCTACTTACTGCCATCGCATTGCGAATCGAATAGATGGTGTCTGCAGGGTGAGCATCGGTATGTTTGGCATCGTAGTATTTCCATCCTTTTTCCCACACTTCAATACTATCTTCCATGTCTATCTTCCCGTCGTCCATAGCAGCCATTAGGGCAATAGTCTTAAAGGTAGAACCTGGCTCGACGCGTTTTACAGCGTTATTGTCGGTTTCATAGTACTTGCCATCTTCCGTGTCCAGTTTCAAATTGCACATGGCTTTTATTTCGCCTGTTTTCACTTCCATCAGCACAACGCACCCCCAATCAGCTTGATTCACATTCAGTTGTCGGCGAAGTGTACTTTCGCATATGTCCATCAGGTTTACGTCCAACGTGGTATATATATCGGCTCCATTTTCTGCCTCTTTCACGGGCACATACTCCCAATGCCCAGCCACTCGTTGTCGTTCGCTGACTCCATCTTTTCCGCGTAGTTGAGCATCAAAGCGTTTTTCTATGCCAGAGGTACCTTTGCCGCTTTCGCCGTAGATGCTTCCAATGGTTCTGCTGCCAAGGCTGCCAAATGGTTTAGAACGGCGATTCAGGTCTTTAAACTGAATACCGCTCTTATATTGTCCTCTTCTTACCAGAGGCAGTTGTTCTATTGCTTTCTTCTGCGTATAGCTAATTGATGTTTTGGTCAGTAGAGCATACCGTTTTTGCTTAAATGCATTCACCATTATTCTGCGATATTCGCTAGTAGTCTTATCGCCAATAATCTGACTAAATCCTATAGCCATTGAATCCACATATTGCCAAAACAATGTATCACCGCCCAAGTGTAGTGCTTCTACACGCGTATCCATGTACATCCTATATTGTGGAATGCTGCTCGCCAGTAGGCGTCCTTCTTCATCATAGATATTGCCACGTGTGGCACGTGCTACGCGGGTGGATGCTTCGCGTTTGGCATTGCCTAGTTTTTCCCATTGTTCGCGTTCGGCTGTTTGAATGTAAACAATGCGACAGATAACCACAATAAACATCGCCATTATCCCGAAGAAGATAATTGCAAAGCGGATGATTGTGCGTTTTAGGTTGTCGCTCATAATATTTTCTGTTGTAAGGTTAGATATGTTGGTTTGTTTATTTTATGCGTGTAGCAGCTCTTCGGCTTTCTTTCACTTTGCTGCCGCGGGCGCTCAGTTCGGTGGCGATGTATGATTGTCGCGTATTGTTCATCACTTGTGCGTGCAGTGTTTGTTTCACAAACTGAGCATCCTGCAACTCTTTTTTTAGATTACTTAAGTGATATTGTTGTCTTTCACCCAAATATCCGTTGTAGATATATATGAATATAAGCCCGCCAATCAGTAGGATGAGTTTATATTGCTGCTTAAACCATTGTTTAGCTAAGATATCCCCGCTTAATATGTCTTTTAGTGATAGTTTACTCATAATGATTTATAATTTCTCTGCTACTCTCAGTTTTGCACTTCGTGCTCGTGGGTTGCGTTCCACTTCGTCTGTGCTCGCGGTTAATCCTTTTTCTATCACTTTAAACGGACTAAGGATATTGCCATAGAAGTCCTTCTCTATTTTTCCATCTAAGTTCCCCGAACGCAGAAAGTTCTTCACTATTCTGTCTTCCAGCGAATGGTAAGTCAAAATGGCTATCCTTCCTCCGGGTTTTAGTAGTTCTTTGGCTGCTATTAGCATTTCGCGTAGTGCTCCCATCTCGTCATTCACTTCTATTCTGAGTGCTTGAAACAGTTTGGCTAACTCTTTTTTCGCTCCCGTAGGCACGTCTAACTCCTGAACTTCTGTTCCCTTGAACTCCTGAACGTCTTTCCCAATAACTACACTCACCAACTCTTCGGTCCTTTCAATTGCTTTTTGGCTTCTGGCTTTCACGATGCGCTTGGCTATTTGCCGTGAGTTGTTCATCTCGCCATATATATATAGTATGCGCGCGAGGTCTTCTTCGCTATAGCTGTTTAGTATGTCGGCTGCTGTCTTTCCGCCTGACTGATTCATGCGCATATCTAGTGGGGCAGAGAAGCGAAAGCTAAATCCGCGTTCAGGGCAGTCAAAGTGGTGGAACGACACGCCTAAATCCCCTAATAATCCATCTATCTGTTCCACTCCATAGTAATCCATAAAGTTACGTAGATAGCGGAAGTTTCCATGCACAAATTGCCAGTTGTCATCATGAAAACACTGAAAATCTGAAACTTTCGAACTTTTCTCCATCGCATTGCTATATGCGTCCAAGTCCTGATCGAAGGAGAATAATTTTCCCTTTCCCCCTTTCACTTTTTCAAGTATTGCTTTCGAGTGTCCTCCTCCGCCGAAGGTTACGTCCACATACAATCCATCGGGTTGAATATTCAACCCTTGGATTGTTTCTCTCAGCATTGCGGGAATGTGATAAATCTCATTCATAGTAGGTTAGGTTTAATTGATAGTATGTTTAGGCTGGGATTTCATGCGTATTCTGATGCGTTCTGCCAGATCTTTTTGTGGCATTTGTTTCTCTGCGAATACGGTTGGGTTCCATATCGCGAAGCGATCGAGCATGCCAACGAATAGTATATCTTGCGGGGTCCCCGAAGAATCTTTTGATTTTTGGGGTGCTTTTTCAGCGTTAATCATTTCCAAGTTCTTTTTTTGTAGTAGTATGCGTCCTTGGTTGTCCATGTCCAGCATCTCTGCCTCTGACATAAACTGCATCAGTATCATTTGGTCTTCTGGGTCCCATTCGTCGAGTGCGTTGCGCAGTTGGCTTACTTTCTGGTGCCACACGTGTTCGGGATAGAAGATAACACACTCATTGTCAGTATCTCTGCGCATAACGATATGCGTCGAACCCATCTCTGCAAGTATCTTGCGGTAGCTTGCAGGCACAAACACGCGGCCCTTGCCGTCCAATCGTGCTTCGATATTTCCAATAAACGTGTTCATATAGTTGTTTTTTCAAATTCCGCTGCAAAGTTACAAAAAATATTTGACATTTCCCCACTTTTCCCCACAAAAAATTTTTCAGTATAGTTTTCCGTAACTTTTCAGTAAAGTTATCAACAGTTTATTATACTGATAATCAGTATTATAGTTTGGTTATTATAATCTGTGGGGAAAAGTGGGGAGATTTTTCGATTTTAGTTCGATGGGATATGCTAAGGCAATTATTCTCTTTTCTTTTTATCTCCCGAATCATTTGCTGTTATTTACCTGATTTTAATTAGTTATTAATTAGTGATTAATTAGTGATTAGTTAGTGATTAATTAGTGATTAATTAGTGATTTATATACCTTTACCCTGAGATTCCCCTATCTTTACCTTAAGATTCCCTACTGTGCACGATATCTGTATAAAAAAACATCCCCCTATGCCGAGCATAGAGGGATGAGTTTTGTTATTGTAAAATAGTATTATTTACTTGTAAATTCTATTTTCTTACGTGGAGTCATCTTTGTGATATCCAATGCTTTGTGTTGTTTCTGCAGTTTCGGAGCAATACCTTCTGGAGTCGCAATACTACTGAGTGATATATTTAAACAACCTTTATTCACGAAGAAGTATTCTTCTTCATTTGCAGTATTGAAAGCCACAGCTACTATACCGATTACTTCAGAGCTCTCATCAATGCTGATTGTGCCATCTTCATTGTATGCCAAAATCAAGTCTTTTGTGCTGGTATAGCCTTCGCTATCCATAGTATAGATAACTACTTCATATTCTATGCCAGTCTCTTCATCTGTGATATTGGCAGCATTTTGTGCTGGAATATGCATCATATGGCTCTTATCGTTGAATAAACCAAAGAGAGGATCCATGGTTGGAATGCCTTCAATAGTGTAGTATTGACCATCTTCATCTTCTGCGGAAGCTATATGTATTGTTTCTTCAATTGCTGCACCAGTAGCATCGGTAGCTGTCAGAGCGAACGTGCCCTCGTAATCAGATACTTCTGCATCGATGCCTTCTACAGCTGTAGCCTCAAGGTATGCCTCTTTAGTGAGGTAGAGAGACAGGTTTGCGTAAGCATATGGTTTTCCTGCTTCACCGACTACCATAGCACCGTCTGGGAAGGTTACGGATACGCCTGGGGTGTAAACACCTGTACCGCCATCGTATAGAGCGCCGAATACAGAACCATAGCCAAAATCGCAACCGATTTCATAGAAATTGAATTTTACAACGCCATTTGGATCAATGTAGAACATCAAATCTTCTGCACCAGTGTTGTAGAAATAATAGATGAATGCATCATAGATACCATCTTCATCTGCTACTGCATCTTCGCCTGCTGGCAATTTTGCATATGGAGCACTTACGCAGAGTTTAGAACTTCTGTCAGGCATGTTAGCTAACTTGTAATCTACATACCATGCAGTCACAGGTACTGATGAATAACCTGCTGGTACAAGCATGTCATGGAAAATACCTACACCTGCTTCCCATTTGATAGGAGTAATACCTAATTGGCAAATAGCATTCTCTGCACCATTTGCATATGGATTAACCACAGCAGGATCTAATGCCAATACAAGTTGATAAGTTACACCTGCTTCCATAGCATCCAAACCTACTACCAATGTATCTGTACCTACACCTGCTGCAAAAGTGAAAGAAGTAGGAACATTAAATACATCTTGGTCATTTTGATTAACGGTCAAACCGATGGTCAATGCGTCTGTGGAATCTGCACGTTGAATAACTATAGGATATTCAGTTACGTTAGCTTCTGGATCTACCTCAACGCCAGTCAGATTTGGAGTTTGAAAATATACCACTTGTGCATTCGCTGGTGCCTCTGGAGATGGTTCAGGGGTGAATGTTTGTTCGCAAGAGGAGAACAACACACCTACGGCTGCAACCGCTATAAATAATTTATTCAGTTTCATAATCTATTTCCTTTCTATTAATCAGTTACACCATCTGTAAGTCCTGCGCCATCGCCTTGTGCTGGCAATTCACCGCCTTCATTTTGTGTACAACCACGGTTGTTGGTCAACTCGCCTTGAACGAAACGGAGCAACATCCATGGATCCCCATATTGTACGTTAAAGCGGTATGGCTCGGCTACGTTAGAGTTTTCATCACCTTCGTGGTAGCGAACTACATTCTTTTTTAGACGCATGATGTCTGACATAGCAAAACCTTCGCCCCACAACTCAATACGACGTTGCAACCATACCTCGTCTTCGAATGTCATACAGGTTTGTTTCCATGATGGGTCACGTTGATCCATCAGTTTCTTAAGGGCGGCCTCACCTGCGGCTGTATTGCCGGCTTTGTATGCTGCCTCTGCTTTGATGAGTAACATTTCTTCTGCACGCATCATACACCAGTCGCCATCGTTATATACGCCACCGCAACCAGACTTACCCATGAACTTCACATTGGTGTATTGTGGCATAGGTTGTTTAACGTCTGCGATAGTAGCAGCTGGAATATCTTTGCCTTCGTAGGTGATAGCGTTTGCTTCATCCACCCATTTCAGGCCCTCCAAATATGGGCTATAAAGGTTCTCATCCAACCACCATGCACGACGAACGTCAGTCTCAGAAATCTTGTTCCACAACAGATTGTTGATAGAACGATAGATGCCTGCATAAGCCACATAGCCATTTGCTGAGAACGAACTCAACTGACTTGGCCAAGTGGCCATAGATGCATAACCACTCGCCTCGGTCAACTCCATAGGGAGGAGCAGTGCCCACATCCAGTTGTGGTCATTGGCGTTGCAGAACATTGGGTTTGCTTCTACTTCACTCAATGTATATGGCTCATAACCTACTAATGCAGCATCTGCATCTTCAGCTGCCTCTTCCCACATCTCCATGTTCAAGTATGCGCGTGCACGCAAACCATATGCTACTTGTTGGTCAATAAGACCTTTATTTTCACGCTCATAACCATTCAAGTCTTCAATAGCGTCTGACAAATCTTGGAGAATACTTGCATAAAGTACTTCAAGGGTTACACGTGGATTGTTGCTGGCATCTTGGCCAGGAATAATCATTGGTACAGACTCTTTGTCTTTATTGTCCACATAATTGAATTGGAAATAAGGAGCCAAACTCAAATATGCAAATGCACGCAAGGCCTTTGCTTGACCGCGACTAGCCATCAGTTTAGCATTATCGGTGTCGTCTGGTACCATGGTAATTACCTCATTGGTAGCATAGATAAGCTTGTAGAACAAACCAAGACGCAATGTTGGGTTTGCATAAGCAGGGTTACGGTCTGACCATTCTTGTGCAACGGAGAACCAGTCATAACCGCTCACGATATTGGTCATATCGGCTGAGTTGAGGTCTTGACCCAACGCGCAAGCTACGTAGCCGCAGTCGTCAGCACGATTGGAAGAACCAAAATAACCAAGAGGTTCTTTGATTACTTGGTACATACCCGACACAGCTGAGTTTACTCGTTCAGGATTGGCCTCTACAGTCGCTTGAATATAATCATCATCTTGTGTACCGCCTTCATAGTGAGTAGTCAGCATGTCATCGCAAGAAGCGAAGAGTACAGTACCCAGAGCGATAGCTATATATTGATACTTTTTCATACGAGTATTTTTTATTATTAGGTTTAACATATTAGAATGAAATACTGATACCACCTGAGAATGTGCGTGTCATGCTATATACAAAGTTACCAGTGTTGGTTGAGATACCTACACCGTAAGATGTAGCGTTTTGGATTTGACGTGGGTCATAACCTTGGCGTGCACTGAAGAGTGCCAAGTTATCGCCTTGGAAATATACACGTGCTTTAGCAACACCAATCTTGTTGGTCCACTTGCTTGGCAAAGTATAGCCCACTGTCACATTGTTAAGACTCAAGTAGTTGCTTGATACCAACCAGCGTGAGCTAGTTTGTTGATCATAGCTATCGCTTGCGCAAAGACGGGGTACATCGGTTTGGGTGTTCTCTGGAGTCCATGCGTTGAGAATATCCACTGACCAGATATGTCCTGGTTTATCACCTGCGTGCATCATCTCTTGATAGGTACCGTCGTATGCTTTACCACCAAATTGATATGCAAATTGTACACCAAGGTCAACACCATATAAGTTCAAACTTGTTCCAAAACCACCGTAACATTTTACGGAGATATCACCCAAATCACCTGCTAAGTCTTGTGAGTAGGTTGCAGTTGTACCCTTTGAATGGTCTGCTGGATCAAGATAGTAAAGTGCTTTACCTGTCTCAGCATCCACACCTGCATACTCAGGCATATATGCTTGGTGAAGTGAACCGCCTTCTTTCAATATGTAGGAAGAACCTGCATACCAACGTGTTCCATCATCTTTGAGATATGAATCAGGCAAACGAAGCACCTTGCCATCTACATAGGTGATATTACCGTAAATGCTCCATTCAATATTTTTAGTGCTTACAAGTACTGCTTCAACATCAAACTCAATACCTTGGTTTTGTACTTTACCCACGTTCATAGGCATACGCAATGAACCGTAACCTGATGATGGTGGCATGCTTACGTAGAAGAGCATATCGTCGTTTTGACGGTTGAAGTATTCCAACGTACCATTCAAGCGGTTGCCAAAGAAACCGAAGTCAACACCCACGTTAGCCATCATCTGGCTCTCCCATTTCAAGTCTGGATTACCGAGTTGCGACAATACTTTGGAGAACTCTCCTGTCTCAGAGTTGTAAGAAATGCTATACAAATTGCGGTGTACGTAGTAGTTACCTAATTGGTCATTACCTTGTGTACCCCAGCTAGCTTTGAGTTTCAACTCATTAATCCATTTTGCATCTGCCAACCAACTCTCGCGGTTAATCAACCATGCTGCACCCACAGAACCAAATGCGCCCCAACGATTTTCTTTTGCGAAACGAGAAGACGCATCATAACGGAACGTTCCTGTCAAGAAGTAACGATTCATCAAATCGTATTGTACACGTGCGAATGCACCTGCAGTGCTATAGTTGTGGGTATATGATGAGGTGTTTGCACTAGTTGGTGCTACACCATACGCGTTACCCAATTCTGCTACGAATGGGTTGAAGAGGTGGTCGTTGCTTGCAGAAAGTACTTGTTCTTTCAAGTTATATGCCTCCCAACCAGCAATAACTTCGATATTGTGGAAGTTAGCAAAGGACGTTTTATAACTAATGGTGTATTGTTGGTTGATAGCGAAGAAACGCTCCGACGCCACACCTACAGCACCACCCACAGAGGTAGAACCATAGAATGGGTTACTCAAACTATTGCTATAGCGACCCAAATATTCAGGAGTGATATTTGCACTGATGTTCAAACCCTCAATTGGGGTGATGGTTGCGTACAACGAACCTGTGAAGTAATCAGAAACTTCTTTGTTGGTGTCAATAAGCAAGTTAATCGCATTATTGCCTTGTGGTGCACTACCTGGACGTACTGCATTCGTGTTGGTACCAGAGTCATATACTTGATAACCATTGCCGTCCACTTTGATACTCTTATCGGTATTACGAACGTAGAAAGGATAGATAGGAGCCATTGCATTAGCTGCATAGAATACGTTACCTGTTGAGCCCCAATCATCTTCAGTGCTATAGCCAGGATCTTCCATGTCTGCATGAGCATAAGTAGCAGATGCACCAACCTTTAACCACTTTTTCACTTGGCTATCTACTTTGGTACGAGCTGTAAAACGCTCAAAACCAGAACCATTAATCAAACCAGGATCATTCAAATAACCTGCTGAGATATAATACTGTGTAGCACTATTTCCGCCAGAGATATTAATGTTGTACTCTTGACGCAGGTTACCAGTATTCATAATCTCATCTTCCCAATTATCTGGAGTATAGTAATACTCGCCATCGCTATAACCCAATGTGGCATTAGGATTAATGCGGAAATTAGTACCAATCAGTTTCTCTCCTTCTGGAACGGTAAATACTTGATAACCTACACCTGTTTGAGTGAACAGTGTCTTGTCTGCGTAGGCATAAGAACTTGCTATAGATTGTCCATTGTAGAATTGCGAATTGTAAAGGGCTTTGTATGCCAACTCATAGTGAGTGCCTGGATCATTAATTGTGGCATAGTTAGGTACACCACGTTGGCTATTACCCCATTTGGCATCTACGTTAACAGTCATTTTATTTTGTGCTTTACCGCTTTTGGTTGTGATAAGCACAACACCATTTGCACCACGTGCACCATAAATCGCAGTAGCACTTGCATCTTTAAGCACTGTCATTGATTCGATGTCGTAGGATGAAATCAAGTTGATGTTGTCCACATCCACAGGAGCACCATCTACCACATAGAGTGGAGTAGTACCACCGCTCAAACTACCTACACCGCGCACGCGAATAGTAGCTGCGGTACCTGGTTGACCAGAACCATTAACAACTTGCACACCAGCTACTTTACCCTGCAATGCGTTGGTTACGTTAGCTGCTGCTTGTGAGGTAAGTTCCTCTGATTCTACTGCCTTAGCAGAACCCACGAATTGAGCACGAGTGGTTGTACCATAAGCAACAACCATCACCTCGTCCAAGTGAGATGTGGACTCGGATAGTGAAATAACCACTTCATCTTTAGCATCCACCACTTGGGTCTCAAATCCGATGTAGGAAATTACTAACTTTGCGCCTTCTGCGCAAGATAAGGTAAAGTCTCCGTCTAAGCTTGTAATGGAACCTGTTGAGGTACCCTGAACTACAACCGAGGCGCCAATGATTGGTTCTCCAGTTGAGGCATCAACTACTTTACCACTAATGGTTTGGGCCTGTGCCCAAACACCGCTGATGCACGCCGTGCATACAGCCAGTAGAAGCAACAATCTCTTCATACTTTTGATAAATGTTATTAATAAATTGGTTTGTACTGTGACACTTTCTCAAGTGCCGATTATTATAATAGCGTTGTGTTGTATCATTTCATAAAATGCAAAATGCAGCATAAAACGGTTCTATTTTATGCTACATAACATGCTTTTCTGACACTAATACGCTGCAAAGGTAATGCTTTTTATTGGAATATGCAAGAAATTACACATATTTTTTGTTTTTTATATTGAAAAATACACTTTTCTTACCACGCCTAAATTTCTACACCATAAATATATATCGCGCGCGCGAGAAAAATCAGGTTTATATGTGTCATTTAATAGAAGGATTGTATGATTCTAGAAAAAATATGTGTGATTTCTTGCGTATGTGAAAAAAAAGTTGTAACTTTGCACGATTTTTTTCGTTTTGTAAGCGAAATGAGGTGAGAAAAAGATAAATATGTGTATACTTAGAATATATTAAAAACATTATTTATAATGAAAAGAATTTACTGTTTGTTAGTTACTGTTGCCTTTGCGGTTTGTGCGTTTGCTCAGACAAAGGTTACAGGTACAGTGTTAGAGGACACGGGTGTTGGTGCGATAGGTGCCAGCGTCGTGGCAGAAGGAACAACAGTGGGTACTGTTACGGACTTTGATGGTTTCTTTGAGTTGACAGTGCCTGCAGGTGTAAAAAATCTTGTTATATCCTACGTTGGATATAAAACAATCACTACTCCGGTTAAACCTGAGGTGAATGTTACCCTTCAGAGTGATGCAGAGCAACTTGAAGAGGTGGTTGTTACAGGTATGGTAAAGCAGGATAAGCGTTTGTTCACGGGTGCTGCTACCAAGTTGGAGGCAGATGAGACTATGCTTTCTGGTGTGGCAGATGTGAGCCGTAGTTTGGAAGGTCGTGCTGCTGGTGTGAGCGTGCAGAACGTGAGTGGTACTTTTGGTACAGCTCCTAAGATTCGTGTGCGTGGTGCTACATCTATCTATGGCGCAAGCAAACCTTTGTGGGTTGTGGATGGCGTCATTTTGGAGGATGCTGTGGAGTTGAGTGCAGATGACTTGTCATCAGGTGATGCTACTACTTTGATTGCGAGTGCGATTTCTGGTATTAACTCGGAGGATATTGAGAGCTTCCAAATCTTGAAGGATGGTTCCGCTACTTCTATATATGGTGCGCGCGCGATGGCGGGTGTGATTGTTGTAACTACCAAGAAAGGTAAAGCTGGTCAATCAAAATTGAACTATACTGGTGAAGTTACCTATCGTATGGTGCCTTCATACGATGACTATAATATCTGTAACTCGCAAGAGCAAATGGGTATCTACCAAGAGTTTGAGCGCAAAGGTTGGCTCGAATATTCTTCGCTCTATGGAGCAAAGAACTCTGGTGTGTATGGTCGTATGTACGCGTTGATTGATGCGGCTAAGGGTGGCAATGTAGGTTTGCCTAATACTCCAGAGGCTAAGAATGCTTATCTGCGTGCGGCTGAGTTCCGCAATACCGATTGGTTTGCAGAGCTATTCAATCAAACGGTAATGCACAACCACTCAGTATCTTTCTCTACAGGTAGTGAGCGTGCACGTGTGTATGCGTCTCTTTCTGCTATGCAAGATCCAGGATGGTACAAGGCTAGTGAAGTGGCTCGTTTTACGGGAATGATGAATGCTAGTTACGATGTATTGCCTACTACTAGCAAACAAAAACTGACCGTAGGTATTGCTACTATGGGTAGTTACCGTAAGCAGCAAGCACCTGGTACTATTTCTGCAAGTACTGACCCTATCAATGGTACAGTGAGTCGTGAGTTTGATATCAACCCATTCTCCTATGCAATGAATACATCACGTGCAATGGATCCTGAGGAGACTTATCGCCGTAACTATTGCGATTTCAATATCAATGACGAGTTGGAGAATAACTACATTGATATCAAGGTAACTGACTTGAAGTTCCAAGGTGATATTAATTGGAAGCCTGTTCGTGGTCTTGAGTTTGCAGCATTGGCAGCTATTCGCTACTATTCAAGTCGCCAAGAGCACAATATTAAGGACGATAGCAACCAAGCGCGTGCATATCGTGCAGGTATTGACCCTGAGGATGCTACTATTCGTGATTCTAACCCATATCTCTATTCAGACCAAGACAATCCATTGGCTTTGCCTGAGACTGTATTGCCAAAGGGTGGTATCTATGACTTGACCGAATACTCTTTGACTTCTATGGACCTCCGTGCTACTGTTGCTTACAATGCGGATTTGGGTAAGACTGGAGATCACATCCTCAACTTGTTTGCAGGTTCTGAGTTGAACTCTACGGACCGTCAAGCGATATGGTTCCGTGGTTGGGGCTATCAATACGACAATGGTGGTATTCCATATGTTGATTATCGTCTTTTCAAGCAAAGTCAAGAAGAAGGTACGGACTACTATTCTAATACATTCCAATACCTCCGCAATCTCGCTTTCTTCGGAATGGCAACTTATTCATACAAAGGACGTTATACCATCAACGGAACGCTTCGTTATGAAGGTTCTAATATGTTAGGTAAGAGCCGTCAAGCGCGCTGGTTGCCTACATGGAACGTATCTGGTTCATGGAATGCACATGAGGAAAATTGGTGGGCACCTACATTTGGCAAGGCTTGGACTTATGCCAGCTTGAAGGCTAGTTACTCATTGACCGCTGACCGTGGTCCTGCAAGTAACTCATTAGCAGTATTCCAGTCATTCACCCCATGGCGTCCAAGTACATCTGCAAATGAGTCTGCTATTATCCTTGCGGCATTGGAGAACTCTGAGTTAACTTACGAGAAGAAACATGAGCTCAATATCGGTGTAGCTCTCGGTTTTGTGGACAACCGTATTAACGTAGAGTTTGACTGGTATCGCCGTAACAACTTCGACCTCATTGGTTATACGCAGACCATGGGTGTGGGTGGTGTTACCACCAAGTTGGCGAATGATGCTACTATGGAATCTACTGGTTGTGAGTTTACCATCTCAACTACCAACATCAAGACCAAGGACTTTAAGTGGACTACCGACTGGATCTTCGGTTGGGCAGAGAATACCATCACAAAGTTGGATTCACGTTCACAAGTGTATTCACTCGTAAATGGTGTGGGTCGTACCGAAGGTCGTCCAATTGGTGCACTCTATAGTATTCCGTTTGCTGGTCTGACTGAGGAAGGTCTTCCTACATTCTTCATTGATGCTGAGCATACCCAAGTGGTGGGTCCTGGTAACTATGCAGATATCTACTTCCAAGAATACGAAAATATTGATTATTTGAAATACGAAGGTACTATTGATCCTAAGATTACTGGTTCGTTTGGTAACACATTCTCCTGGAAAGGTTTGAAACTCAACGTGTTCTTTACTTATAGCTTTGGTAATGTACTCCGTTTGGATAACCTCTGCCCAGTATATAGCAGCGACTATAGCGACCTTACAGCTAGCATGAAGGAAATGAAAAACCGCTGGATGGTACCTGGTGATGAGAACGTTACAACCATCCCATCCATTCCTACCGTTCGTCAAATGCGTGAGATTGATGCACTCAACAATGCATATTCTGCATACAACTACTCTACCGAGCGTGTAGCTAAGGGTGATTTCATCCGACTCAAAGAATTGTCTTTGGCATACGATTTGCCTAAGAAGTATTTCGAGGGACAAAAAGCGGTATCAAGTTTTGGTGTGAAACTCAGTGCAACCAACTTGTGGTTGGCATATGCCGATAAGAAACTCAATGGTCGTGACCCTGAGTATTATAATTCAGGTGGTGTGTCTTCACCAGTTCCACGCCAATTCACATTGACCGTAAAATTAGGATTCTAATCAAACCTAACACTTAATTAAGAAAGGAATATGAAAATGAAAAAGAATATATTTGTTATCATTGCTTTGTTAGCATTAGGTACAACGGCTTGTGATTTCTTGGATAAAGAGCCAGACTTGCGTGCTACTATTGACAACAAAGAGAAAGTACAACTTTTGTTGGTGAGTGCTTATACAGAAGCGAATAGTGCACCACTTTGCGAGTATTCATCCGACCAAGTGGTTGACAACAACGTGCCAGACCCAAAGACGGGTCAAGCCAATGCGGTTAATCCATTGGATGAAATGTACAACGATATTTTCGCTTGGAGACCAGTTAAGCAATCAAGTAACGACTCTCCGAAACTGATTTGGGATGCTCACTATACAGCTATTGCTACCGCAAACTCTGCGCTTGAAGCCATCAAGAAACTTGAGGAGCAAGGTATTAATATGAATGCTGAGAAAGGTGAGGCTTTGCTCTCACGTGCTTACCACCACTTCTTGCTGGCTGGTGTGTTCTGCCAAGCGTGGAAGAACGCAGAAGATAGTAAGAAAGACCTCGGTCTTACCTATATGATGCAACCTGAAACCAAGGTAGCTCCTGTGTACTCACGCGGTCCAGAATTGGAGGTTGGTTTAGACCTCAATGGCGATACTGCATGGATTGGTGGTTCGTTGTATCACACCTTTATGAACATTCAAAACGACCTTGAGGCTGGTTTGAAACTTGTTTCAGATGAGTACTATAGTGTGCCTCGTTATCACTTCAACGTGAAAGCCGCTCACGCTTTCGCTGCACGTTTCTACCTCTACAAACGTGAATGGGCAAAGGTGGTGGAGCATGCAGACTATGTATTGACTACTACAGATGAGACCACATTGGCAATGCTCTTTGATGCACAAACCAATCGTGACCAAAGTAATATTGAGTTAGCATTCAAACACTACATTGATGTGAATGCTCCTTCTAACCTATTGCTAATCGCTACCTACTCATCTTCAGCTTATGCGCACTTCCCAACATATGGTCGTTATCAGGTAAATGGTGAGGCTCAGAACTTCTCTACGCATGGAGCAGGTCCTTGCTGGACTGGACAATTCCCAGGTGTCGGTTTTTGGAGTGCTGATCAGAAATTGGGTGGTTTCATAGCAAAAGATTATTACGACTTTGAATATACCGATAAAGTGGCAGGCTATGGATACGTTCGTATGGTGAGTCGTGCGTTTACTACCAACGAAACACTACTTTGCCGTGCTGAGGCAAAGGCATATCTCAACGACTTTGCAGGTTCCGCCAATGACTTCCGTTTGTGGTGCCAAGGTTACAATGTAAACGGTCGTATGCAAATGCTGCCAGATAGTACAGTGGATTTGAGTCCAGAAAAGATTGTTAAGTTCTACGGAGAGAAAGTTGGTACGAAATTTGCTCCAGTATTGCACAACCAAGATATGGCAGCAGATTGGGTAATTACTCCAGAGCAAATGCCATTTGTGCACTGTGCATTGCACTTCCGCCGTATCGAGGGCTTGCATGATGGTCTCCGTTGGCACGATTTGAAACGCTATGGTATTGAGATCGAGCACGTACAAGGCAAAGATGCTCCTCGTAAATTGGTTTGGAACGATGACCGCCGTGCTATCCAATTGCCACAAGAGGTTATCGTAGCAGGTATGACCGCTAACCCACGCGAGGTAATGGGTGATAACTTGGATGGCAGTATGGCAATCTCTCCATCCCTTAATCCAAATGATGTATATACTCAATCAACTCCTACTTATACAAGCGCTGCTTCTTTGCCAAATAGTAGTAATGTGAAATTGGTGGAGGATGAGGAGTAAATATAAAGATTAACTACTAAATAATAATAGTTATGAAAAGTTTATATAAAATATTAGCAGTTACATGCCTTGTATTGGGCTTCGCTGCATGTGAAGGAGAGCAATTCACAGAATCTATCTTCGTGGATCCTGTAATTGACACCACCACCTACACTTATCAATTTGATAAATGGTTGGATAAATACTATACCGAACCATACAACGTAGAGTTCCTCTATAAGTTGGATGACAATGCTACTGACCCTAACTACAATGTGGTACCTGTAAGTATTGGTATGGCGGATACATTGGCACATTTGGCATTGTATTTATGGTACGATGTATACGACTCAGTAGTAGGTCCAGAGTTCTTGCCAGAATATGGACCAAAGATGATTCAGCTTATTGGCTCATCAATGTTGGATCCCGTACAAGGTACAGAGAAGTTGGGTTATGCCGAAGGTGGTATCAAGATTACCCTCTTAAAAATTAATGAGATGCAGCTCAATAATATTGATAACCTCAATGAGTATATCTTTAAGACTATGCACCACGAGTTTGCGCACATTTTGCATCAACAAAAAAACTATCCAACTGAGTTTGCGCAAATCACTCCTGCAAACTATGACCCTATCAAGTGGCAAGAGCGTAGCAATAAAGAGGCTTGGCAGTTGGGTTGCGTAACCAACTATGGTAGTAGCGAGGCACGCGAAGACTTTGTAGAGGTGATTGCTAACTACATCGTCAAACCAGATGCGTGGTGGGATAATATGCTCAAGGAGGCAGGCATAGAAGGTGCCGCAATCATTAATCAGAAATGGGATATTTGCAACACATGGCTCAAAGAGAAATGGGAGATAGATCTTGATGCGTTGCGTGATGAAGTACAAAAACGTCAGCAGAATTTGGATTGGAATATGATTATGAATCTAGAGTTCTTGAATGGTAAATAGTTTGTCATAACGCATAAATTAGGAAAAGATATGAAAGCAAAATATTTAGTAATAATTGGCTTGTTTGCTGCTACTTTTGCAGCATGTAGCCGCGATGAGGAAAGCTTGTTTGAGAAGCCTGCTGCCATACGTGCACAAGAAGCTATCGAAAATGCGTTCAATGTATTTACTTCAGCCGAGAATGGTTGGGAGATGGCGTATTTCCCAAATCTCGAAGCAGATGCAAAAGGCTATAACATGGTGTTGAAGTTCAATAAGAATGGCAATGTGAGCGTGACAGCAAAGAATAGTGCAACTACTATGAATAAGATTATGACTGACACTGCTAGTACATGGGCAGTAAAGAGCGACTACGGACCAATCCTCACGTTTGATACCTACAACGACGTGTTCCATGCATTCTCTGACCCCAAAGGTGATGGTGCAGGTTTGCTGGGGGATTATGAGTTCTTGATTTTGAAGGCGACTCCAGAGTTGGTACTCTTGAAAGGTAAGAAACATAGCGCATACAGCGTAATGCGTCCAATGAAGAATACCGACTTGGCTGCGTATTTTACTGCTTGCGAGAAGATGCAAAGCAAATTATTTGGTAACAACAATATCGTAACGCTGACCCAAGGTGATAGCAAGATGTATCTTTATAAAGGTGCAGACGGTCAATTCCAAAGTGCTGCTTATGGATCACCACTTGTAGCTGAGGCTGCTACCTATCATCCAGTTTGCTCTACAGAAGATGGTATCATCGTATCAATGGGCTTTGGTGAGGATATACATGATCATATTTTCTACTATAATGAAGAGAAAGGTGAACTCAAGAGTGAGCAAGGTGCTGTGATGAATGCAGGCAACTTGAATATCTTGTTTGGTGCTTACTTTACTGATAATGCATTTGGTTGGGCTGTAGATTATGCAGATAAAGATGTCGTAGATGCATTGCTTGCAGCAGTAAATACAGCCATGCAGAATACTTCGACCAAGATGAAAGTGATGGGTTATGGCTACAAGCAATCGTTGAATATGTACGAGGGTGGATATTTTATGCTTGTGAACTTCACTTACAAACAAGGCAAGAAGAATCAAGAAAAGAAACTTCTTTGGACTATTGATTTGACACAAGATGAGGATGGCATCACCGTAGCTAATGCAGTACCTTATGACGAAAACACAGAAACCTTCTTGGAACAAATTCCTGCAGCTCAAGCGGTGGCAGACTTGATGTTAGGTTCTTTTAGTGCTGCTTCATTGGAGGGCAATCTCTTTAATGCAGCAGCAGGTATGAAACTTGTGGGTGAGAAGGAGTTGGTAGTAAGAGGTGCTAATAATATTAAAATGTAGATAAACACTATTTTTGTATAAAACTAAGACAATAAAAACGAGGTAAAACTCAATAATGTTTAACAACAAAATTTTTTAAGCGTATGAAAAAGATTACTCTTTTAAGTGCAGTGCTCGTAGCAGGAATGGCTACCGCACAAGTTCAAATGACTGCTCCTGAGAACATGGAAGTTCGTAAGGCAACAGTTGCGTCTGTAGTAAACAACTCAGAAGTTACTATGGAGGAGTTCTCAGCAAAGCAACCCGCCGCTGCTGCTGACTATGATGCACATGACTACTACCATGCAGAAGGTATGTTGCATAGCTGCTACACTCCACAATTCTATGGTTTGACAATGCCATTGATTATGTTGCCTTACCAAGACAGCATTGTATGGGAGAACTATTATGGTCCTACCAACTGGTATTCACAAGCAACGGATTCGTTGGTGGCTGAAAATAGCGAGACTTATGTAGCACATTATGGTATTGATGGTATGTATTATCTTCCATATACAGGAGATCATACATTGACTATTGATACAACTACCTACAATATCCAAGGTTACTACTATGCAGAAGCTAATGGTAAAGGTGGTGCTGCTGTAACTTCTGCTTATACTCCTATCACTATCTCTACTGGTGAGAACATTCCTATGACTCTTGCTGGTATGGAAACTGCCTTGATGGATAATGAGTCTGGTTCAGACTTCTATCAAGTGTCTTCTGGTTCTACCAACAGCCCATATGCTCACGGTACTGGTCTTTATGCTGATGCTGAGCACACTATTCGTATCGATACTATGGGTTCTATCGTTCGCAATGTTAGCTTGATGAAGATTTTTGCTGTTAACTTCCCTATTTACAACTCAAATGGCAAGGATATCAACGGTATGTTGCCAGATTCTGCTGCTGTAAAAGTTGAGATTTTTGCAGCTGACCTTACACAAGGTATTATCTACACTGATTCTTTGCTTGCTGAGACCACTTTCTCTGCTGCTGATTATGTGGATGTAGCTGGTACCTATGGTACTATAGTTGCTAAATTCTATGATGAAGATCCATTTGGTGGTGTAATGGAAGTTCCTGTATTTGTTGAAGGTGACTTCTACATCCAATTGACCAACTACAATGAGACAAACTGTGATTTCGGTCTCTTCTCTGACTTCTACACTCCTGGTGGTACAACTTATTATACTGTAAATGGTAAATATACAACTCTTTTTAAACAAGGTTCTAACCTCGCAATCAGTTACGATGCTTATTGGCCAACCATTCAAGGTTATGATGGCAACGTTATGACCGTTGCTGTTGAGGGTGGTACTGCTCAATATGGTCAGTTCCCAATGGCTTTATTAGAAACTAATACATACTATTTTGTAGAGGATTCCTGGATTGTTGAGGCTTCAGAAGAATGGATGGAAGTTGAATACGGTCTTGTAAATATGGGTACTGAGGAGCAACCATATTACATGGGTGCTGTTCAAGTAACTGCAGAGCCATTGACTGAAGGTGCAGGTCGTCAAGGTGTGATTACTATTGATGCTGATGGCGCTTTGTATGAGTTGATTGTTAACCAAGGTGATGTTAGTGGTAATACTGCTGTTGATAACGTAGTTGCTCCTATGTTCGACAACAAGATCTACAACCTCCTCGGTGTTGAGGTTGACGAGAACTACAAGGGTATCGTTATCAAGAACGGTCAAAAGTATATCCAATAATCTCTCAATGAGATAAAATAAAGAACGCGACTCCAATGGGGTCGCGTTTTTTGTGTTTGCATATATTTTGCATCTATGGGTGTTCCGTGTAGGTAACGAATAGTGCGGTTATTGTCCGGTTATTGTGCGGTAATAGTGCGGTGCGAGTGGGGGAATTTTGTGTGTTTTGATTAGTCTTTTAAACAGCCAATAGGTATAACATATACACCATCTTCTGGGCGGCGATATGCATGTTGACCTGTAGCTGTTAGTACCATCTTGAAGGCAGGCGACTTCATGAGTGTGTTGTCAATCAGGCCTTCTAATTGGTTGAGCGTTTTTGCTCCATCGCTAATCAATGATTCACCACCTAACTTAATCTCAACCAATCCGTATCTGCCATCTCGAAGATGAACTACAGCATCACATTCTAACTCGTTTTTATCACGGTAGTGATACACCTTACCATTTAGAGCTTCTGCGTAAACACGTAAATCTCTTACGCACAATGTCTCAAAGAAGAATCCCATCGTATTGAGGTCATTGAGCAAATCGTTAGGACCTAAACCCAAGGCCGCTGTAGCTATACTGGGATCAACAAAATAGCGTGTGTCGGTAGTGCGAATAGCCGTCTTGCTGCGCAGATTAGGATTCCAAGCAGGCATGTCCTCTATCACAAAAATCTTTCGAAGTGCATCAAGATAGGAGTTGATCGTATTTTCATCCAATGTGGTAATATCATTCGTTTTAAGATCTTCCTTAATGGTAGCTATAGATGCTTGGGTACCTTGGTGGCGCGCATACGCCTTCATCAAACGTTGTACTCTTTCGGATGAACGTTTTATACCATCCACGCGCGTAATGTCTTCTTTTGTAACTGCCTCGTAATAATCAAATGCTTGCTCTAATGCAGCCTCTTCGGTCAAATCAATGGCCATTGGCCAGCCACCTCGGCAGATTAAGAAAGCAATATCAGTTAGTTTTAGTTCATTTGTCTCAAGTATTTTATTGGGGGTATCAAATAAGCCTTTTAGGCTAACTTTTCCGTTAGATTCGCCTGATTCAAATAAGGTCATAGGACGCATAGTTAGCCATGCAAAGCGTCCTGTGCCTGAGTGCTCGCGTGCGGCTTCTGCTTCTCGGTCGGGTACAGCAGACCCTGTTAAAATAAACTGTCCCATTTGCTGACGATGATCTACAGTATAGCGAACGGCATCCCATAGTTTAGGAACGGTTTGCCATTCATCTATCAACATAGGTGTTGCTCCTGCTAACGCAGCGTCAGTATCTATTTCCAAAAGATTCTTGAAGTGATCTTTCACATCGGTACGTGCTAACATCACTTTGCTCGCTGCAAATTCTTCGGCTGTAGTAGTCTTACCACACCACTTAGGTCCTTCTATGAGAACGGCACCTTTAGCTGCAAGTTTCTTGGACAGCAGTTGCTCAATAATCCTATTTTTGTATGTTTTCATAAGTTGTTGATATTTAGTGTGATATTTGAAAATTCAGTAATTTGGCGCCGATTTGTTCAGTAATTTGGCGTCGATTTATTCAGTAATTTGGCGCAAAGGTAATGCTTTTTTTTCAAATAGACAAGAAAATAATGAGAAAATGTGCGTGTTTTTCAAATAGACTTGAAAATTATGCGTTTTATAGTGTGTTTTTCAAATACATTTGAAAATAGTTTACACCCTCCTCGGTGTTGAGGTAGATGAGAACTACAAGGGTATCGTTATCAAGAACGGTCAAAAGTATATCCAATAATCTCTCCCTATGAGATAAAATAAAGAACGCGACTCCAATGGGATCGCGTTTTTGTTTGTGCGGTGTAAGATTTCTGTCAATTAACTCTTAATCATTCTATATGGAAGTGAAAGAAATTGTCCGTGTATAGTGCGTGAATAGTGCGTGTATTGTGCGTGAATAGTGCGATACGGAAGGGAAATTTTATGTGTTTAGTCGTATAGTAGCGTGTAGATCTTTTCGGGGGCGAAGACTTCGTTGGCAACTTCTTGAAGTTGTGCCGAGGTGATTTCTTTTATGCGGGCGAAGGTGTCTTGCCATGCAGGAGCATGGTGGTGATAGAGCATCTGCTTTGCCATAGCGAGGGCGTTATTCTCTTGATTCTCCGCAGAAATAGCCATCTGACCCTCTAACTGGCGCAAAGCACGCAGGAGTTGGGCAGAAGTGAGAGTAGTATCGCGCAATAGTTGGAGTTCCTTATGGCAGAGTTCCAAACAGTGGTCCTTATGCTGCGGCTCACAAGCCAAGTAGATATTCCAATAACCCGTGTCGCTGAGTGGTACTGCTTGAGAATCAATATTATATACCAATCCGTATTTCTCACGCAGACTCAAGTACAACCGACTGGACATGCTGCCACCGCCAAGGATATTATTGAGCAAGTACATGGTCAGTTGCTTGGGGTGGCCGATAGGGTAGGCATGCGAGCCAAGCATGATATGGGTTTGGTGGGTGTGGCGGCGAAATATGCGTGTGGAAGCAGTAGTGGAACTAGAAATACTAGATAAATTAGATGTACTAAGCGTACTAGATGTACTGGAGATACTGGATAGTTCTCTTTCTGCAGCTGCGATGACTTGCTTGGTGCCCACATTACCGAGTACAAAGAGTACTATTCGCTCAGGGCGATAGTGCTGTTGCATCCAGTTGAGTGCAATATCGGGTGACTTGGAGATACGGTGGAGGGTGCGCTTAGTTCCAAGGATAGGCATAGCCAATGAACTACCCTCAAAAATCATGTTCTCGAAGTCGTCGTAGATGAGTTCGCTGGGCGAATCGTTGTAACTCTCAATCTCATCGAGGATGACGGTGAGTTCCTTGTCGGTTTCCTTTTTATGAAATGTTGGGCGAAGCACCAAGTCCGCTAACAAATGAAGGGTAGTGCGGAAGTGTTGGCGCAGGGTGGCCGCATAGAAGGTGGTTTCTTCCTTGGTGGTATAGGCATTGATTTCGCCACCGATACCCTCGATGTGATTGATGATTTGGCGGGCAGTGTAGTGCTGCGTACCTTTGAAGACGCAATGCTCGATGTAATGCGCCATGCCGTTTTCGTTGGGTAACTCATGACGTGTGCCTGCTCCGACCATTATGCCGACATAAACGACAGGAGAAGTGGTCTTGCGGTGGACAATTTGCAGTCCATTTGGTAAATTATGATAAAAAGTTTCGTACATATTTGGTAGTTTCATAAAAAAGTAGTACCTTTGCACTTGATTTCTGCGGCATTGGCGGAAT
Organism: Paludibacteraceae bacterium; assembly: GCA_017457295.1. Taxonomy (GTDB): domain Bacteria; phylum Bacteroidota; class Bacteroidia; order Bacteroidales; family Paludibacteraceae; genus Colicola. The sequence goes on from JAFTHS010000054.1 coordinate 41,506, forward strand.
TGGTAGACGCGCTAGACTTAGGATCTAGTTTCGAGAGGAGTGAAGGTTCGAGTCCTTTATGCCGCACAATCGGGTCATGAGACCCGATTTTTGTATAAGTAGGTGGATATATAACATTTATTAATGATTAACTATTAATTTTGAATATGCGTAAAAGTATTTTATTATTAAGTCTTGTAGTTGTGGCATTGTCAATGAACAGTTGCTTTAATAATCTTGAGTCACATACTACACCTCAAATAATGTTTGGCCATGTATATGTGAATCCTCAATTTTCAAACGATACGTTGATTAGTGCCAAAGATACATTGTTGGATAAATACAACTATGAATTAGGATTATCGTATCTTGACACAATGCAATTGGGTGATACTGTGATGTTTAATTCGCTATTTTCTTCGGATATGAACAATTTGGTGAATATTACAGCCTCGTTTGATACTGTTAACGTACAATTGTGGTTTGGACTAGATGTGAATGATGAGAAAATTAAAAATGCATTAGCTAGTGGTTCTCGACCAGAAAAGGGAGTGCTTAACTTCAATCCAATGTACAATATGGTGACATTTCCTATTTACATTGTACCTCAAAAAACGGGAGTGCATGCTATCAAGATTACAGTTACCAGTGATTCGAAGTACCCAACCAACTCGGCACCATTCATGTTGCCAGTAAAGTAATTGCTGCTTAATCCTCTAATTTTTTGGCTTCTTGCCAAAGGGATTCCATTTCATCAAGGGTCATGTCGTTTAGACGTAGGCCCTTGTTTTTTGCTTGTTGCTCAATGTAGTTAAAGCGTTTGATAAACTTAGCGTTGGTCTTCTCAAGTGCGTTGTCAGGGCGAATTTTATATAGGCGTGCCGCATTTACCATCGCAAATAGCAAATCACCAAACTCCTCAGTGGCTTTTTCATCATCCATATTCTTGACTTCAGTTTCGAACTCAGCGATTTCCTCTTTCACCTTTGCCCATACATCTTCGCGTTTCTCCCAATCGAAGCCCACATTTGCCACTTTATCTTGGATACGATAGGCCTTGACGAGGGCAGGCAATGCCTCAGGAATACCGCCAAGAACGGTTTTGTTGCCGTCTTTTTCTTTCAACTTCACTTGCTCCCACATCTCGCACACTTCTTTTGCATTGTTAGCTGCATATTCACCATATACATGTGGGTGACGGAAAATGAGTTTGTCGCAAATCTTATTGCAGACATCCGCCATATCAAAATCCCCAGTTTCGCTACCAATCTTGGCATAGAATACCACATGCAGCAATACGTCGCCGAGCTCTTTAGCAATCTCATTCATGTCTTTTTGAATGAGGGCAGATGCCAATTCATAGGTCTCTTCGATGGTGTTTTGACGTAGACTCTCGAAAGTCTGTTTTTTGTCCCAGGGGCATTTTTCACGCAGTTCATCCATTACTGTCAATAAGCGGTCAAAAGCTGCTAGTTGTTCTTCTCGTGTATGCATAGTGTTGTATAGTATTTTTAGAGTGGTGTAGCGTTGTTGAGGATGGTATTTCCCTTTTCATCCATTTGGGCGTAAGTAAACTGTTGCCAGCAGTCGCCAAGAATCATAATTCTACTATCTCGGTTGAGCATCAAATCCAATTCTATATGGCGATGACCAAAGATGTAGTAGTCGTGATGATTACCATTCTGCTCTTGCTCTTTGGCATATAATACCAATTCCTCTTTATCTTCGCCTTTGTATGGACAAGGGCGAGCTAACTCTTTCAAACGGCTCTTTTTAGCCCATTCATAGCCGAAAGCATTACCCCATGCTGGAGGAAGAAGGCGAAAAAGGAATTGCAGAACGGGATTGTGAAATATTGCTCGCAAGAATATGAAATTGCGAATTTTCTTCTGTATCTTTTCAGGAAGTTGCTTGAGATAGTTTGTTGGTATCAAACCATCGCCATGAGCAAGAAATACTTTCCTATTTCCGATTATCATACTTTCGGGGCCGCGGTGTATTGCGATTCCAGTTTCTTTCTCTAACCATCCAAATGTCCAAAGGTCGTGATTCCCGATAAAGAAATGAATATCAATGCCTTTATTCGTGATGTGTTTGAGTGTTTGCAGAAATGGTTGATACTGCTGTTTGCTATAATCACACCATAAATATTCGTACCAAAAATCGAAGATATCACCCAATAAATATATAGCAGTTGCATCCTTTGCCATGTTTTGTAGCATGTCAATCAATGTTTGCTGATGGGTTTCGGGATTGGCTATTGCCCGCGAACCAAGATGTGCATCGGAGAGGAAATAGATCATGTGATTATTTTGTGGCTGCGACATTGCCGCTACTATTTAGTGTTTATAGGAAACCAAGTTCAAGTTTGGCCTCCTCTGACATCATATCTTTGTTCCATTCAGGTTCAAATACAATATTCACGTTTACTGTATCAATCGAATCAATTGAGCCAACCTTCTGCTTGACATCTTCCACTAGAAAATCGGCTGCAGGGCAGTTGGGGGCTGTCAGTGTCATGTCAATATTGCATACTCCGTCGCCAGGCAGTTCGATACGGTAAATAAGTCCTAAATCGTATATATTGACAGGTATCTCGGGGTCAAACACCGTTTTAATCATACGAAGTACCTGTTCTTCTAATTCTAAAAATTCGTTCATTGTTATTATAATCGGTTGTGTAATAATGTTGCTTTTGATTAGCAAATCAAATAACCCACAAAATTACTGCTTTTTTTGCACCTGTGCAAGCAAAAAAGAAAAAATCTCTTTTAAAAATTACTAACATAAAACGTGTCTGCCATTTTGGCAGAGAAAAAGCAATAGAATATATGTTAAAAGTACTTTGGCAAGCTTTTTGTAGAAATGTCCATGAAACTTTAGAATATTTTGTTAATTTGTTTGCGAATGATTGTTCAAGCAAATTAAAACATGAACTTTTAAATATTAAATTATATGAGCAAGAAAGGAAATATCGGGGTAACATCGGATAATATCTTCCCCGTCATCAAGAAATTTTTGTATTCTGACCACGAGATTTTTCTTCGTGAGTTGATTAGCAACGCGGTAGATGCTACCCAAAAACTGAAAACCCTCGCCTCCGTAGGCGAAGCCAAAGGCGAGTTGGGCGACACACGTGTGCGCGTACTTATTGATAAAAAGAAAAAGACCCTCACCGTACAAGACCACGGTATCGGTATGACCGCCGAGGAGGTGGATAAGTATATCAACCAAATCGCTTTCTCTGGTGCAGAAGAGTTTGTGAATAAATACAAGGACAAAGCCGAAGCCATCATCGGTCATTTCGGTTTGGGTTTCTACTCTGCCTTCATGGTAGCAGACAAAGTGGAGATCTTCTCCCTCTCGTACCAAGAGGACGCCAAAGCCGTTCACTGGTCATGCGACGGTTCGCCTGAGTACACGATGGAAGATACCATCAAGTCAGAGCGAGGAACTGATATTGTATTGCATATCAACGATGAATACGCTCAATATCTGGAAGATGCAACCGTAGAGGGATTGCTCACCAAGTATTGCAAGTTCCTCCCTGTAGAGATTGCATTTGGCAAGAAGAAAGAGTGGAAGGACGGCAAGCAAGTAGAGACCGACGAGGATAATATCATCAACGATGTTAATCCTGCTTGGACACGTAAACCAGCAGACCTGACCGATGAGGATTACCAGAAGTTCTATCACCAACTCTATCCTCATCAAATGGATGAGCCACTCTTCCATATTCACCTCAACGTAGATTACCCATTCAATCTCACGGGTATCCTCTACTTCCCACGTATCAAGAATAATATTGATATTCAGCGTAATAAGATTCAGCTCTATTGCAATCAAGTGTTCGTAACCGATGAGGTGGAGAATATCGTACCACAATACTTGACCCTCTTGCATGGTGTGATTGACTCGCCAGATATTCCGCTGAATGTCAGCCGTTCGTACTTGCAGAGCGACAACAACGTGAAGAAGATATCCAGTCATATCACCAAGAAGGTTGCTGACAAATTGGCAGAGATATTCCGCAACGACCGCGAAGACTTTGAGAAGAAGTGGGACGACATCAAACTCTTTATCCAATACGGTATGCTCAGCGATGATAAGTTCTACGACCGTGCTGTGGGCTTTGCGCTGCTCAAAAATGTTGATGGCAAGTACTTCACTTTCGAGGAGTATAAGGCTGAGGTCAAGGAGGCGCAAACCGACAAGAACGGCGACCTTATCATGCTGTATGCACAAGACGCTGATGCTTCTTACGCCTATATCCAACGCGCTAAGGAGAAGGGCTATGACGTGCTCCTCATGGACGGCGAACTGGATGTACACGCTATGTCGCAATTCGAGCAAAAGAGCTATGGCGATGGTAGCGACGACAAGAAGCAGATGATTCGCTTCGTTCGCGTGGACTCTGACGTGATAGAGAACATCATCCAAAAAGAGGACAAAGCCAAAGTGGAACTGACTGCTAATGAGGAAGATGCCTTGCGCTACAGTTTCGAATCTCAGTTGCCTAAAACCGATAAAACCAACTATGCAGTTACATTGGAAGCCGTTTCAGCAGATGCACTTCCTGTTTTCCTCACCCAAAACGAGTTCATGCGCCGTATGAAAGAGATGTCGGCTCATCAACAGAGTATGTCATTCTACGGCAATATGCCTGACCAATACAACTTGGTCATCAATACGGCTAACGACAAGGTGAAAGCCCTCCTCGCAGAGATTACCGACGCATGCGCCGAAGGTACTGCGCCTATCGTGGAGCAGATTGCTGCTAAGCAAGCCGAGGAGAAGACCCTGCAAGAGGCGCAGAAGGGCAAGAAAGATGCTGACCTCACGCAGGGGGAGAAGGACGCTGTAACCAATGTTACGAAGGAGTTGGCTGCGCTCAAGCAACAACTTAAGGAGCAATACGCTGCTTATGCTACAAGTAGCGACAAACTGCACCAATTGATTGACATTGCCATGTTGGCAGCAGGTCAATTGAAGGGCGAGGCATTGGCTAAGTTTGTCAATCGCTCAGTGGAGCTGCTTTAAGTTCTAAAGGCAGACGTTCATATATATCCCCGACGAACTTTTTTCGTTGGGGATTTTATTTTTCATTGTGGCATAAACATTGTTCGTGTTTGCATATGTCCGTTTTTTTTTGTACCTTTGCAGTCGCAAAGGTGTCTAGCAATGTCAAACCAAGGCAACGATATTATTGTTACAGGCGCACGAGTACACAATCTGAAGAATGTGGATGTGCGTATACCACGAGATAAACTTGTGGTAATCACTGGTTTATCAGGTAGTGGTAAGTCTTCGCTGGCTTTTGACACTATTTTCGCAGAAGGGCAGCGACGCTATATGGATACGTTCTCATCATATGCGCGTGGCTACATTGGTACAATGCAGCGCCCTGATGTGGATAAAATAACAGGACTATCACCTGTAATTAGTATTGATCAAAAGACCACTTCTCGCAATCCTAGAAGTACAGTGGGAACGGTGACTGAAGTATATGATTATCTTCGTCTTTTGTTTGCGCGCGCTGCAGATGCATATTCTTATGCATCGGGCGAAAAGATGGTGCAATATACAGATGATCAGATTATAACCTTAATTTTGAAGGAATATGTGGGACAGAAAGTATTGGTATTGGCTCCAATGGTGAATAATCGTAAAGGGCACTACAAAGAGCTATTTGAGACTATCCGCCGTAAGGGCTATTTACATGTTCGCGTGGATGGCGAAGTCATGGAAGTGGCACCTGGTATGAAGGTGGACCGCTATAAGAACCATACCATAGAAGTGGTAGTAGATAGGCTGAAACTAAAAGGAGATGAAGATGATATCAAACGCCTTCGTGCTACTGTTGACAAGGCCATGACACAAGGCAATGGCGTGATGGCGATTTCTATTGCAAATAGCCAATCGCCCACACTTCGCTATTTTTCTCGCCATCTCATGTGTCCTACTACGGGCATGAGTTACGCAGAGCCAGCACCGCATACTTTCTCGTTCAACTCGCCGCAGGGCTGGTGTCCTTGTTGCCGAGGATTGGGGAAAGTGAAGGGGGAAAACGGAAAAGTGAAAGATGATGAGATGGATGCTATCCTCCGTGATGATGAGAATTGGTACACTCGTATGTTGGCATATGTGCAACAGGATGAAGAAGAGAGAGAGGAAAAAGAGGAATGGATGGTTTGTCCTGCATGTCAAGGTCAGCGACTGAGTCGAGAAGCACTAAGTTATCGTATAGCTGACAAGAATATTGCAGAACTATCAGCAATGGATATTACTGATTTGCGTGCATGGTTGATGAATGTGCCTGCGTCGTTGAGTAATAAGCAGCGCGCTATTGCAGAGCCGATTATTAAGGAGATTATTTCTCGTTTAGGCTTTATGCTAAGTGTGGGATTATCATATCTTTCACTTTCTCGTTCTTCAGATAGTTTGTCAGGAGGTGAGAATCAACGCATACGTTTGGCAACGCAGGTTGGTAGTCGCTTGGTGAATGTACTCTATATTCTTGATGAACCAAGTATCGGTTTGCATCAGCGTGATAATCAACGCTTGATAGATTCTCTGAAGCAACTGCGTGATATGGGTAACTCAGTAATCGTAGTGGAGCATGATGAGGACATGATGCGTCAAGCTGATTATATAGTGGATATTGGTCCTAAGGCAGGTCGCTTGGGCGGACATATCGTCTTTAGCGGCACTCCTGCAGCACTGATGAAGGCAGATACGCTTACCGCCAAGTACTTGCGCGGTGAACTCTCCGCTACGTTGGATAGCAGTTCAAAAAGTGTGAATGATTCTAATAGTTTTGAAGGTGAATCTACTCCTAAAACCGTTAAAGATCTTAAAACCATTGAACCTGACAACCTTGTTCTTCGAGGCTGCCGTGGCAACAACCTCAAAGGTGTAGATATCGCTTTCCCACTCGGAAAAATGATTGCCGTGACGGGTGTGTCTGGTAGTGGCAAATCTACCTTGGTGAATCAAACTCTTTACCCCATCTTGAGTCAACATTTCTACCGCAGTTTGCAAATGCCTTTGGCATATGATAGTATAGAGGGTATAGAGTATATAGATAAGGTAATAGCCGTAGATCAATCTCCTATAGGACGAACCCCACGAAGCAACCCCGCTACTTATACGGGTGTGTTTACAGATATTCGTAACTTGTTTGCACAACTGCCAGAGAGTAAGATTCGTTCGTGGAAAGCTGGGCGTTTCTCATTCAATAATGCAGGTGGACGTTGTGAAGAATGTAGCGGCAATGGCTATAAGACCATACAAATGCACTTTTTGCCCAACGTGTATGTGCCATGTGAAGTATGTGGAGGGCAACGTTACAATCGTGAAACTTTGGAGGCACGCTTCAAAGGCAAGTCGATTGCGGATGTATTGGATATGACCATCAACCAAGCAGTGGAGTTCTTTGAGAGCCAGCCATACATATTGAAGAAGATAAAGACCTTGCAGGATGTAGGATTAGGTTATATCAAATTGGGGCAATCATCTACTACTCTTTCGGGTGGCGAGAGCCAACGCGTGAAATTAGCTACAGAACTTGCACGTCCAGGCACGGGAAAGACTTTGTATATCTTAGATGAGCCAACTACTGGTCTGCATTTCGAGGATGTGCGTGTGCTGATGGGTGTATTGCGTCGTTTGGTAGATAAGGGCAATACAGTGATTATCATTGAGCATAATCCTGATGTGATTCGTTCGTGTGATTATGTAGTGGATATGGGACCTGATGGAGGTCGCGATGGTGGAACGGTGGTGGCTACTGGTACGGTAGAAGAAATAAGAGCAAATAGAAACAGCATAACAGGAAGATACGTATGACAATTTCACCATTATTGATATTAACAATAGTAATAGGTATTATTTGGTTTGTGCCTATCGTGTGTCGCAAGATACACGTGCCGAGTATTGTAGGGTTTATATTGGCTGGTATCGTGATAGGTCCGTCGGTGCTGAATATAGTGGGGGAAAGTCCTACTATTAATATTCTGGGTTCGTTAGGTATGCTATACATCATGTTTCAGTCGGGTAGCGAAATTGATATCAACGACTTCAAACAATACAAATATCGTTCCCTGTTCTTTGGCTTGTGTACTTTCTTCATTCCATTGATGCTTGGTGTGATGACAAGCTATTATCTACTAGATTTTAATTGGACTTCTAGTCTTCTTTTAGGTGCTATGTATGGTAGTCATACACTGATGACATATCCTATCGTTAGTCGCTATGGTGTACAGAAAAATATGGCAGTGAATGTAACTGTGGGAGCTACTATGTGGGCCATAACACTATCGCTCCTCGTATTGGCAGGAGTGGAAGCGCGTGGTGTACTGCAGGAGAGTGTATCGCAAATTGGACATGCCAACGGGTTGGCAGTTTTGAGTAGTTGGCTGTGGGTGATAGTGAAGTTGGCAATCTTCCTATTGAGTGTGTTGTGGATTTTCCCTCGTTTCGCTCGTATGTTTTTCAAACGCTATCGTGACCCTATTTCGGAGTTTATGGTGGTGATGCTGATGCTGGTGGGTAGTGCTTATTTGGCAGATTTTGCTGGTCTAGAAGGTATCTTGGGTGCGTTTATTTGTGGTGTGTCGCTCAATAGACTATTGCCCAATCATTCTCCTTTGATGGGCAGAATCACCTTTATGGGCAATAGTGTGTTCGTTCCATTGTTCTTGATTAGTGTAGGATTGATGATTAACGTGGAAGTATTCTGGAGTAGTTGGTCTACCATTTTGATTGCAGTGGTGATGATTGCAACAAAGTTGATGGGCAAGAGCATTGCTGCATGGATAGCACAATTTGTATTTCGCTTCTCGAAGTATGAAAGGCAGTTGGTGTTTGGTCTGTCACATGCAACAGCAGCAGGCACTCTGGCTATCGTAACGATCGCTTTTCAGATGGGCATTGTGTCTTCAGAGGTGCTGAATGCTGCGGTGCTAATGATCTTGGTACTCTGTACCACAGCTAGTTTTATTACTGAGCATGCTGCTAAGGAGTTGGCACTGCAGGAGAGTGCGAAATTAGAGGCAGACCATGAAGATGACTATTGGTTGCTGACATCTGTACATGAGATGAAGAGTGAAAATGCTAAAGAGAGAACGGAGCGATTGAGGGCATTGCGTGAGATTGGAGAAATGGCATCTTTGGATAATATTGAGATTGCACAGTCTGCCGACTGGAAGGATGTATCAGATATGGTGGAGCATACAAGTAAGTCGGTGATAGTATATCATGAAATGCAACCTATCAATACTATCAATCGTTTGGTGGTAGCAGTGCCACGCTATGCGGAGAAAGAACGCGACTTTATTACATGTTTTGGTTTGGTGCGTCGTTTGGCAGGCGAGTTGGGAGCGAAAGTGGTATTCTATGCTCATCCAGATACACAAGTGGCTCTGCAAGCTATGTGTAGAAGACCCGGTAAGTATCTACGTGCTGCCTTTCGTAATATGAGTGGTTGGGAAGAAGTGGGTATCATTTCGCAGACAATCATGGATAATGATATGTTGGTACTATTGTCTTCTCGTAAATCTACAGCTAGTTATCATCCTCTTTTCGAGGATATTCCTATTATGCTGACTCAACATTTTACGAATTTCAGTTCGATGGTAGTATATCCAGAGCAGTTGACAGGTGGTCCTGATATGGATACGTTGCTTACGGAAATTCCGCCAGCAAGTACGACATGGATGATTATTACACGAGTGAAACGATTGATAAAACGTCTGCTTCGTATGGACGTAGATGAATAGTGAGTTATGTCATCGTATCTTAATCGCTTAGCACAGGTATTTGCTCAAGAAGTGGGCGAAGGTTTGTCGGAATATACATTTGTATTTCCCAATCGTCGTGCAGGATTGTTCTTTAGACGCTACCTGGGTAAGGCACTTTCTCGTCCTATTTTCTCGCCAGAAGTGATTACTATCAACGAATGCTTTGCTTCGTTGTCGGATTTGCGCGTGGCTGATCAACTCACACTATTGCTCCGATTATATTCTATCTATAGAGAACAGCGTCATAATGCAGAACCGATAGAGCGTTTTTTGCATTGGGGTAAGATGATGTTGGCAGATTTTTCGGAGATAGATAATCATTTAGTAGCGAACGTAGAGGCACTATATGCACAAGCGGAAGATATGCGTACAATAGATAGCCACTTTATGACTCTCTCGGAAACACAACGTGAGGCGATTAAACGCTTTTGGGGTGAGTTCCACCATTCATTGGAGCATAAAGAAGGTCGTATGCATGATGAATTCTTGCGTACATGGCAGATTTTGTACCCTGTGTATGCGGCTTTCAAAGATAATCTATTGTGTGAAGGATTGGCATATGAGGGATTGCTCCATAGACAAGTGATTAGTCAATGGAACAATATTTCAGAGGAACGCTTTCGACAGCATTATGTGTTTGTAGGTTTTAATGCTTTGACTGCTTCAGAGAAACAACTGCTATTGCTGTTGCAGCAACGTGGTTGTGCGGACTTCTATTTCGATTATGAAGATACCTATTTAACAGATCCGACTAATCGTGCTTCGCTATTCAAGGATGATAATCTACGTCAGTTCGCTTCGAAATATTCTATTCCTGTTCGCAGTACTCACGAGCCGCCTCGTATTACGCATGTGGCTGTAAATTCTACTGTAGGAGAAGTACGAGAGGTGTATGACATTTTATTACAATTATACCCAGAAGAATCTTCGGAGCATTATGATTTTACCCGCACGGCGGTAGTATTGCCCGATGAGCAACTACTGATACCATTGCTTGATTGTTTCCCGAAAGCGATAACTGATATCAATGTGACGATGGGTTATCCTTTACGTGCATCGGATTTGTATGTATTGGTAGCATATCCCGAGAAATATATAGATCCTATGCCTACTACGGGCACGGATATGTTGGCAGCATTACGTGAAGCATTAACGGTAAGGCGCAATGGTCAGAACGGCGAAGCATACTATCTGTTGACTAAAGTTTTGGATCATATAGAGACAGCAATAGCAAAGTTTGCGGATATAGAGTTTTCTGCTGAAGGCGTGATGCAAATTGTTCGTATGCTGACGTTGGAGACAACTATTCCTTATGCAGGAGAGCCCTTGAATGGTTTGCAGGTAATGGGTGTATTGGAGACACGAGCATTGGATTTTGATAATCTGATCATAACTGGGTTTAATGATGATTTATATCCAGGACGTACCCATAGCAATAGTTTTATTCCATACATATTGCGCCGTGGATTTGGTTTGCCTACTCCAGAGCGACAAGATGCGATATTTGCTTATAACTTCTATCGTATGCTATCGTATGCGCAGCATGTGTGGCTGATAACGAATTCGGTAGCGGATGAACAACATTCGGGCGAGGTGTCGCGTTATTTGTATCAGTTGCAGTGGCAGTATGGCGTGGAAATAGAACGAGAGACTGTAGTATATTCGCTATCGTCGCCTACCGCAAAAGAAGTGGAAATAGAAAAGACAGAAGATACTATGGCTGCGTTGGCAGAGTGGAGCAAAAAGCATATTTCTGCCTCTGCTCTCAATAAGTATCTGTATTGTCAGAAGCAATTCTATCATCGCTATGTGCAAGGCATTCACGAACCTCCAAAAGAGGAAGATATTACCGCTTCGAATCAAACTCTGGGCATTGTAGTACATAATGTGATGCAGACATTGTATTTGCCATATGAGAAACGAATGGTAGTTGGTTCGGATATTCAAGGTATATTGGATTCGCTGACGGAGGAGCGATGGGAATCGTTGCCTACTAAAGAGATAGAAGGAGATATATTGTCGCTATATATGGTGAAAGGATATGTGCGCAATATCCTGCAATATGATTTGCTTCGTGCTCCATTTTTTTATGTTCAAAGCGAACGTAGGGTGGAGGCTATGCTGCAATTGAATGGGTTAGGGACCTTTCAATTTTATGGATATATCGATCGCTTAGATAAGTCTGCTACAAAAGTACAAGTGATTGATTATAAGACAGGCAAAGCATCTCCTGAGTTTCGTGATATGGATCAGGTGTTTGATCGTAGCAAGAATCAAGATAAGGCATTGCAAACATTACTTTATTGCTGGATGCTGAAGCAAGATATGCCTGAACTACTGAAGGATGGAGCAGCACTTGTACCACATATCTATCCTGTACGTCAGATGGCGAATGCTGAAGAGGTGAAGACGCAAGTACGTCCGATAAAGGGGAATGACTTTGCATTTAGTGAGGAAGTGGAAAATGATTTCCTTGAGCACTTGCAAGCACTATTGCAAGAGATTTTTAACCCAGATATTCCTTTTGTTCCTACCGATACGAATAAACGATGCGAATCGTGTGCTTTCGTGGCATTGTGCAAGAGATAAAATAAAAAGGAGATTGAATTCAATCTCCTTTTTTATAACCCTAGCTTGTTATTTGTCGTTTAATAACTTATTTAGCAGATGCAGCAGCAGACGCGAACGCCGAGCAGGTAGCATACCAATACGGCAATTGCAATAGCCACTACGATGGCTGCAATAGCAATACTCCACTTGCCGCTTTTGGATAGCCCTTTCTTAGCAAATGGGTCTTTTACCTTTACCAATGGGTATTGCGCTTGATCGGTAAGCGTATTTCCAAATAAAACACTTACAATAGCATCTGCATTCACTGCCCATCCATTAGCATTCAATAGTGGTGCTAAATTGCGCTTGCGTAACTTCATCCATGCCAAAACCATAGATGGACCGCTGATAGCCAATAGGATACAAATGATAAGTGCTGGAATAGCCCACCAGCCATTCTCGGCTATTTTACCTACTTCATCAAGCAAACCAGTTAGGAATGTACCTAAGGCGCCAATTGCCATACCTATGGCAGCAAAGATACCTGCGAATTTAGCAATGTCGAATGGGGCTGGTTGTGCTGCCTGTCCTGCTGCGGGTGGTGTTTGCAGTTTGGCAGTCATATCTGCAAATGATTTTTTCTCCTTCTCTGCCGCAGATTTAGTAATCAATCCGCTTACCCATTCGCCTAATTTGCGGTATGGGCTCCAAAAGGCTTGACCGATAGAGATAGGATTGTCGATAATCTTTACAACTTCTGCTTCCCAGTCACGTCCTTGACGATCGTAGAAAAGGGCATTCTTGCCTACCTTGAGATTACGAATATCGCCTACGGTCATGGCTGCTACAATCTGCATAGTTTGGCCAGTGGCTTGGTGCTTGCAGTTGCAGTAGATTAAGAACATTCCACTATCAGGAGCTTGGGTGTTGTGCTTAGCCATATCGCTGACTTTCAAGCAGAGATTGCATGCACGTTGGTCGATAACCAATGTACCAGCTTGGAAGATAGCCCAAGGTGTATCCTTGGCATCTCCACGTCCGAGCAATGCTTTGCCTCGCTTAGCATAGAAGTCTTGGAAAGACACAAAATTGCGGAGTAGGGTGCAGAAATCGCGAGTAAGCAATAGCAACTTCTCCAATGGGCGATATTGTGATTGTGCTGCAGCTAATGCTGCGGCATTGGCTGATTCTATGGCTGCTTTTTCTGCTTCGTAAGCAGCAATCTTTGTTCCCATTTCTGCAAATACTTCTTCAGTAAGTCCTGGTACAGCAGCATCTGCAGGTAAGGTAGCTAATCCCAATGCTTGCAAACGTGCCGTTGCATAATACTGAGCATATGCATCTTTACACTCCTTGTATGCTGCAATCACCTCCGCTGCGTATGGGGCCTCGGGTATAGGATTAGTATCTACACTCACAGCAGCAATAGCTGCTCGTACTGCATCTAAAGTGACTTCGTCATCTACCGCGATAGTGTTGGCAATGGCCAATATACTTTCGTCTTTGATGTCGTTGAGTTGCAAACTAGCATTGCCTGGCATTAGCACGTCCAAATTCTTGAGTACACTACTTAACCATTGCGATGTTTCTACTACTTCCTTGACGTGGATCTTCTTGTCTTTATCGCCGTCAATGTGATTCAAACTCTCTTCTGCAATCTCCAGTCCAGATGTTGGGCATGATAGCACAGTCCATAATTTTTCATCTAATTCAGCGAGGTGCTGAATATCTTTGCCATTTTTGATTACAACGCGTACATTGCCACCAATGTTAGCATAAGTCCATGAGTGTTTTGACATATAGATTATTAATTTAAATATACACTACATTATATATAGATACAATTCTGCTGCAAAGGTACAAAAATATTGTGAGATATCAAAATGTAATATGTTTTTTTTGATAGATATACAATATGATGTGATAAGTAGGATATCGTATGATATAAAAAAGAGCGACATTGTGTCGCTCTTTTTTTTGTTATAATCAGTTAGATTATTCTGCTTTCTCTTCTGCAGGAGCCTCAGCAGCAGCTTTCTTAGTAGCTTTCTTTGCTTTTGGTTTCTCCTCAGCAGCCATAGAAGCCTTAAGGTCAGCCAATACGCTCAAATCACCAAGAGTAGTTTTCTCAACCTTTGGCAATTCTGGTTGTGCCTCTTTCTCTTTCTTTGCCTTCACTTCCTTAACAGGAGCCTCTTTGCGCTCTTCCCAAGTGCGGAGGTGAGAAAGGAGGATGCGTTTAGCATCGCGGTTGAACTCGATAACCTTGAAGCTGAGTGTATCGCCAACAGCTACAGCACTCTTATCCTCTTTTTGGAGGTGACGAGCAGTGCAGAAGCCTTCAACACCGTCTTCGAGTACAACAGTAGCACCCTTGTCGGTAACTTCAGCAACTTTACCCTCAACGATGGTCTCTACGCCGTATTTAGCAGCGAGTTCTTCCCATGGGTTCTCCTCCAATTGTTTGTGGCCGAGAGAGAGACGACGGTTCTCTTTGTCGATTTCGAGAACAGCAACCTCGATTTCAGCACCAATTTGTGTGAACTCGTTAGGGTGTTTGATTTTCTTTGTCCAGCTGAGGTCGCTGATGTGGATCAAGCCGTCAACTCCTTCTTCGATTTCAACAAATACACCAAAGTTGGTGAAGTTGCGAACCTTAGCGAAGTGGCGAGTACCTACAGCATACTTGGTGTCGATAGTCTCCCAAGGATCAGCCTTGAGTTGCTTCAAACCGAGTGACATCTTACGCTCGTCGCGGTCGAGAGTCAAGATAACTGCCTCTACCTCTTGACCAACCTTGAGGAAGTCGTTTGCAGAGCGGAGGTGTTGGCTCCAGCTCATCTCGCTAACGTGGATAAGACCTTCTACGCCAGGAGCAACCTCTACGAATGCTCCGTAGTCAGCCATAACAACTACTTTACCACTGATCTTGTCGCCTACCTTGAGGTCAGCATTCAATGCCTCCCATGGGTGAGGAGTAAGTTGCTTCAAGCCGAGAGCAATGCGCTTCTTCTCATCGTCGAAGTCGAGGATAACCACGTTGATCTTCTCGCCCTCTTTAACGATCTCGTTAGGATTGCTTACGCGGCCCCAGCTGAGGTCGGTGATGTGAATCAAACCGTCAACGCCACCAAGATCCATGAATACGCCATAGTTCATGATAGCCTTTACAGTACCCTCGAGTACTTGACCCTTCTCAAGGTGAGAAATGATCTCTTTCTTTTGAGCTTCGAGCTCAGCCTCGATGAGTGCTTTGTGAGAAACAACTACGTTGCGGAAGTCAGGATTAACCTTAACAATCTTGAATTCCATAGTTTTTCCAACGAAGATGTCGTAGTCGTGGATTGGCTTAACATCGATTTGGCTGCCTGGCAAGAATGCCTCAGTACCCAAGATGTCAACAATCATACCGCCTTTAGTACGGCACTTGATGTAACCTTTAACAATTTCGTTGTTGTCAAGAGCCTCGTTAACGCGGTCCCAGCTGCGTGCAGCACGAGCCTCTTTGTGTGAGAGAACGAGTTGACCGTTTTTGTCCTCTTGGCTCTCTACGTATACCTCTACGGTATCACCCACCTTAAGATCTGGGTTGTAGCGGAACTCAGCAGCAGGAACGATACCGTCTGACTTGTAACCTACATTGACAACTACCTCACGTTTGTTGATAGAAATAACAGTACCTTCTACCACCTCTTGGTCTTTGATAGCGTTGAGAGTAGCGTCGTACTTAGAAAGGATTTCTTCGTTTTGTTTGCCTTGAGCTTCGTTCTCAAATGCATCCCAGTCGAAGTTCTGGAGTGAAAGATTTTCTGCCATAATAGCAATTAGTGGACGTCCATCGGCAATCTCAGATAACAGAAATTACCTTCACAAATCCGTTAAAGGGTTAAACATTCATTTTGCTTTTTTCGTGCGCGAGCACACAATGCCCGCAAAAAAGCGTGCAAAGGTACAAAAAAGTTCGCACATACGCAAGGGAAATAGAAAAAAGTTTGCATTTTCTTTGGAAAAGTTGGCATTTTTGAGTAGAGTAGGTAGTTAAAGAGAAGCATATAGATAGCATGAAGGTATGGAAAAGGTAGGTTAATCACTAATTAATCACTAATCAATCACTAATTAATCACTAATTAAAGATAGGGTAAAATAAGGTAAGAAACATTTTTTCCTAAAAATATTTGGTCAATTAAAAAAAAAGCAGTACCTTTGCAGCCGCTTTCGGATTTACGCACTAGCCAGCGTGAAAAAATAGACCGAAAGGGGAAGGATGGGTGAGTGGCTGAAACCAACAGTTTGCTAAACTGTCGTACGGGTAACTGTACCGGGGGTTCGAATCCCCCTCCTTCCGCCAAAGAGTCCATGAGCCAGTCAAAGTATAGAATGAAGGCACATGGTCTTTTTTTTCGAGGGTGCCGTTGCATGAGCGAAAAACAGTTGGGCATGTCCTCGCTGAAATAAAAACAACTTGATTATGAAAAGAAGAAATATCATTATTCTCTCCATCTTGGCCGCATTGATTTTGGTCATTGGAGGTTTTGCAGCTAAATTGTATTACCACTTTTCCGTATCGAACTTTGTAAGCCACGATGGCGAAACGCATAGTTATCACGTGTATCCCGATATGACCGCCGACTCGCTGATGGCGGAGATGTTGGGTGACTACGAAATGACTAGCGAATTGGCATGGTGTCTGCATTGTCATTACCTGAAGTATGAGCAACCTAAACCAGGTTATTATCGCTTTGCCGCAGAAGTGGGTAACCGCGAGTTGATTCGCAGATTGCAGTTGGGCGAGGAAACACCTATGCGTTTGTCGTTTACGCAATCAATACGCACTCCAGAACAATTGGCAGGATTGATGGGTAGGAAACTGCTATTGGACTCTGCTGAAGTGGTGCAACGCATGAAAGACAGAGAATATATGGCGCATTTTGGGTTGACTCCTGAAACATCGGTATGTCTCTTTATACCAAATACTTATGAGGTGTATTGGACTATGAGCGCCGACCAACTTTTTGCGCGTATGTATAAAGAATATCAGCGTTTTTGGAACGAAGATCGTCTTGCTAAAGCAAAACAACTGGGACTGACTCCTACGGAGGTGGCAACATTGGCTTCTATCGTGGCTTCGGAAACGAATAAGAAAGATGAACATCCCATCATTGCGTCGCTGTATATGAACCGTTTGCGCAAGGGGATTGCGCTGCAAGCATGTCCGACTGTGATATTCGCTGTGGGAGATTTCTCGCTGCGTCGCGTGCTGAAACGCCATTTGCGCATAGAGTCTCCATATAATACCTACACCCATCGCGGTTTGCCTCCTGGGCCTATTCGCTTGGCTCGTCCTGATGTGATAGATGCTGTGCTGAATGCTCCAAAAACGGATTACCTATATATGTGCGCAAATCCCGATTTCTCGGGCACGCATGTGTTCTCTTCTACCTATGCTAAACATAGCGCCGTTGCACGGCAATATCAGCGTGAACTGAACCACCGCAAGGTGAAGTAGGAGGAGGTGAAAACTGAAACCCAAATGTATCGCCTTACATCTCCATACCAACCCATGGGCGATCAGCCCGAAGCAATTCGCCAACTGGTGGATGGATTGCGTATGGGAGCAGAGGCGCAGACATTGCTGGGCGTGACGGGCTCGGGAAAAACCTTCACCGTGGCCAACGTGATTGCCGAAGCCAATCGACCTACTCTGATTTTAAGCCACAACAAGACCTTGGCCGCACAGTTGTATAGCGAGATGCGGCAATTCTTTCCACATAATGCGGTGGAGTATTTTGTGTCGTACTACGACTATTACCAACCCGAAGCATATATTCCTTCTACGGATACCTATATAGAGAAGGATTTGTCGATCAACGAAGAGATTGATCGCCTGCGATTGAGCGCTATCGCAGCTCTGCTGAGCGGGCGAAAAGATGTGATAGTAGTTTCGTCGGTGAGTTGCTTGTATGGTATAGGTAACCCACAAGATTTTAGTCAGTCATGTATTACAGTGACAAAAGATAAGCCGCTGGCGATGAGTCAATTGCTGAAAGATCTGGTGGATTCGCAATACATTCGTAATGATGCTGAACTGTCGCGTGGACGCTTTCGTGTGAAAGGTGATACGGTGGATATTGCCCTAGCATATGCAGACTATATTTTGCGCATTGAGTTTTTTGGCAACGAGATTGACGCCATTTCTACGTTGGATATGGTGACTCTAGATGTGATAGATGAATTTGATACCTACAATATCTACCCTGCTACAATCTTCTGCACCAATGCCGATAAAGTGGCATCAGCTATTGCGCAAATAAAATTGGATTTGGCGACGCAAGTGCTTCACTTTCAGGAGATAGGCGAACCGCTATATGCTAAACGCATTGAGGAACGAGTGAAATATGACTTGGAGATGATTCAAGAACTTGGCTACTGCTCTGGCATAGAGAACTACAGCCGCTATTTTGATGGACGCGAAGCAGGTACACCACCATATTGCTTGCTGGACTATTTCCCGAAAGATATGTTGCTGGTGATAGATGAGAGTCACGTTACCGTACCGCAGATTCATGCTATGTTTGGTGGCGACAAAGCAAGAAAAGATAATCTAGTACAATATGGTTTTCGCTTGCCTGCAGCACGCGATAATCGTCCATTGACCTTCGAAGAGTTTGAAGCAAAAACGGGGCAAACGATTTATGTGTCGGCTACTCCTGCGGATTATGAATTAAGGCGTTCAGAAGGCGTGTGCATTGATCAATTGATTCGCCCAACTGGTTTGCTTGATCCTGAGATTGAGGTACGTCCCTTAGATCATCAGGTGGACAACCTGATGGAAGAAGTACGTCAGCGGGTAGCGCGCGAAGAACGTGTGCTAGTGACAACGCTCACTAAGCGTATGGCAGAAGAAATGGATGAATATCTGCGTCGCTACGGTGTACGTTCTGCATACATACACTCGGATATTGATACGCTAGAGCGGGTGCAAATCATGGAGGACTTGCGGCGAGGTATATATGATGTGCTGGTGGGAGTGAACTTGTTGCGTGAGGGATTGGACTTGCCTGAAGTGAGTCTGGTGGCTATATTGGATGCCGACAAAGAGGGCTTCTTGCGTGATCATCGGTCGCTGACACAGACTGCAGGTCGTGCAGCGCGCCATGTGAATGGGCATGTAATCATGTATGCTGACCGCATTACGGCCTCAATGCAACGCACGATAGACGAAACTAATCGTAGGCGTAGCAAGCAGATGGCATATAATGAAGCAAATAATATCATACCTACAGCCCTTAACAAGAAGATTGAAGCTAGCCCGTTGATTGCCCTCATGCGCAAGGAGCAAGAAGAACAACAAGTGCTAGAAAAGAAGATTAAAGATGGGTGGAAAGTGGCTCCTTGGCAACAATATGATGCCAAGACATTGCGTAAAGCTATTGATAAACAGCGCAAAGCTATGTTAGCGGCAGCTAAAGAGTTGAACTTTGATGTAGCAGCACACTTGCGGGATGAACTGCTAATGATGGAGGATAAACTACAAGCGATGGAGTGACTCCATCGCTTGTTCGTTTTATGTTGCACTTGATTTACTTCCCCACAAACGCTCTCTCCAAGCTCTGCGAGATGTTAATCATGAAGTCACCCATGTGCTCAAGCTCGTTGATAATGTCGATGTAATACACGCTTGTTTGGTAGTTCTTGTCGTTGTTATCCAATGCCTCAATCTCTGCCTCGCGCAGCTCATTGCGTAGCGCATTGATTTGTTCCTCAGCATCATACGCATTCGCAATGCTGGTCAGCGTACCCTCATGCGCAGCAATCAGATTGGCAATCATCACCTCATACGCGCTATCCACTTTTGCTATCATCATGTTAATCTTCTCGATAGTCGCAGTATCAAAACTCTTCTTGTGCTCATTCCTGCGGCTAAGCATACGACTAATCGCCTCGCCCGAATCGCCCAGCGACTCCAACTCACCGATAATCTTATACATCGCCTTGATTTTCACACGCGTTGCCTCACTGATGTCGCCTGCGGACACACCGTTGAGGAAGGCAGCAATCTCATATTCGATACGGTCAGAAATCTCCTCGTACTTCACTAGTTTCTCGCGCAACTCATCAAAATGCTTTGCATCGGCTGCAATCGCTTGCTTGGCATAGCCCAAACCATTGCGAGAGATTTCTGCAAAGTGTACAATCTCATCAAACGCTTGCGCAGCAGCGAGTTCTGGCGTAGCCAATGGTCCCGCAGAGATATATTTGAGGCGGAAGGGCTCTGCTTCTTGGTTCTTTGGTTTGATAATCCACACCACCGCTTTCTCTATGTACTTGATAAACCATACGAGAATCAAGGTATTAATGGTATTGAACATCGTGTGCAGCATACTCAATCCGTACAATGCTGCCGTACTGCTACCCATATCGCCTTCCACTACAGCAAAACCCTCTGCTGCTGGGTTAGGCAAACCAAAGAGTTCGATGACCTTACCCACCAACGCTGTAAATGGCTTAAACAGAATCAATGCCCAAATCACACCAAACACATTGAAAATCGTATGCGACATAGCGGCACGCTTAGCTTGCGTATTGCCCACTGCTGCTGCGATATTCGCGGTGATGGTTGTACCGATATTCTCACCCAACACCATCGCACACGCCATGTGGAAAGGTATCCAACCCATGCTGAGCATAATAAGCGTGATGGCCATCGTAGCTGATGATGATTGCAGCACCAATGTCAATATTGTACCAAACGCCAAGAATAGCAGTACCGAACCAAAGCCATAACTTGACCAGTTGCGCACGAACTCAAGCACTTGTGGTGTCTCACGCAAATCTGGCACCGACTCTTTCATGAACGACAAACCGAGAAACAACAGCGAGAAGCCCACGATAAGTTCGCCAATGTTTTGATGTTTGTTCTTCTTCGAGTTAGAGAACAAGAAGCCGAACAGCATCAATGGAATAGCCAGAATAGAGATGTCGGCTTTGAATCCGAGCCACGCTACCAACCATGCGGTAACGGTTGTACCGATATTCGCACCCATAATCACGCCTATTGCTTGCGTGAGGGTTAGCAGTCCTGCATTGACAAAGCTCACCACCATCACCGTTGTGGCAGAAGAAGATTGGATGATGGAGGTGATGCCCAGTCCTGTAAGTACACCTTTGAACGGATTAGATGTCATGGCAGACAAGAATCCGCGTAGTTTATCACCTGCGGCTTTTTGCAAACCCGATGACATTAAGTTCATTCCGTAGAGGAACATTCCGAGTGCTCCAAGGAGCGTAAAGATTTGTAAAATTCCCATAAATGTAATAGTATTGTTCAAAATTGTTCTTTCAAATCCTGTGCAAAAGTACTGCCATATCATTATATAGGTATTAAGAAAATATTAAGAAATTGTTAAATCGTTTTTTTCTGTCTCACATTCTTTGTCAATTAATTCCGAATCTCATTCGGAAGCTTTTGTAAAAAAAGCACTTTTATTAATATTTTCTTCCTTTGTACCTTATAGATCTGTGCCGTGCTAAAGACCAAGGACGAACCTAAGACGAACCAAGGATGAACCTAAGAACGCCCTACCACCAAAATGTGCTTTTTATTAAGATTGCCATCTCTTTTCCCTCTCTTATACCTTGCCTTAAAACACCGACCGACGACCGACAGACGACCGAGAGATGACCGACTCAACTCCCTGCCCACAAAAAGTGCTGTTTCTTAAGATTGCTTCCAAATAAGGTTGTCTTAATTCCTAAAAAAGTTGTCCCCATTCCTAAAAAGGTTGACTCTTTTCCTGAGATAGTTGACTTATCTGTTTTTTAAGAAAAAATCACCTCAAAAGCGTTTTTTCTTGCACATCTCGAAAAAAAAGTGTATCTTTGCACCCAAATAGACTAATGCATATCGTATGAACCTATCAACACTCATAAAACAATACTTCCATTCATCAAACAACGATGTGACGATTGATGTGTTTGATGAGAAAAACATTTACTCCGTTTACCAACGTGTAGTAAGTGTGCTGACGCAATATATTGACATTGAAACAACGGTGTTGCAAGCCATGAGCTATTGCTTTTATGAGATTCTGGACAATGTCCTTACGCATTCTGGCAAAGAACTTGGTACCGTCATCACACACTACGATGCTGCTAATCATATTCTCAGTTTTCTGGTTGCAGATGATGGCATCGGTGTACAGGCATCGCTTTCGGAAAACGAGAAATACCTCAATATCTCTGAGCCAGAGGCATTGAAAATCTGTATCAAAGATGCTGTAACCGATGGAAAAGGAATGGGCTTTGGTCTATATTCAACCTCCCTGCTTGCACGCGATGCAGGCTTGCGCTTTGAAGTTCGCTCAGGAAATCACACATTACAGGTCAATGGCGTAGAATCTACCTCTGAAAGCGAGTTCTGGCAAGGCACAATCGTTTATCTACAACTCCGCACAAATAAAGAGATTAATCCAGCAGAAGTAGTTGCCAATCGTACCAATGTGGCAGCGCAATACAACGAAACTTTCTTAAACGACAACGAATTAGAAGAGCTATGGTAACATTCAGTTTTAAGGAATATGGAGAGAATTTAGGTACACGCCCATTGGGCAAGCGTGTGCGTGAGGATTTGTTGCCTATGATAGAGCAAAACGATCGCGTTGTGCTTGACTTTACTGGAGTTAATGTGGTAAGTAACTCGTTTGCAGATGAGTGCATTGCCAAATTGTTGCTCTCTATGTCGCTTGCCGACCTGAAGAGCCGCACCACTTTCCGTGGTCTAAACCCCATCGCCTCCGAAAGCGTACTCACTGCTCTCCAACGTCGCCATTTGACTATGGCATAAGAAAAGAGACTACTTTACTACATCCGATTATAGAAAAATAAATAAGATGAAAACATGTACATATTGTTGGTCGCAAAATAATGATAGTGCTTTATTTTGTGAAAGTTGTGGTCATCCATTTTTTAGAAAATGTCAACATTGTGGTGAAACGATAAAGCCCGCTGCTCGTTTTTGTCCTTATTGTGGGACTCCTATTATTATAGAAGAACAACAACATTCTGACTTGATAATATTTGCCAATGGCATATCGTTCAAGATGATATATGTTAAGGGAGGAACTTTTAAAATGGGCACCTGTGAGAATGATGCAGATACTCAACCAGATGAAAGACCACAGCATAATGTGACATTATCTGATTTTTACATTGGTGAGACTAAGGTTACAGCAGAGCTATGGAAAGCAGTCATGGGTGATATTCCTATTGAATATTCGGAGTGGACACAATGGAGTGGCTATACTGAATATAAAAACGAATATAAGCCAAATTTTCCTGTTCAAAGTGCAAGTTTTCTCGAGAGTGAAGATTTTATAGAATGTTTAAATCGAATAACAGGAAAGAAATTTCGTTTTCCAACAGAAGCAGAATGGGAATACGCAGCGAGGGGGGGACAAAAAAGTAGAGGATATCGGTATGCTGGTACAGATAATTATGAGGAAATTGCCTGGCCTTCACATGATGTATATCCGATTAAACAGAAAAAACCGAATGAGTTAGGCCTATATGATATGTGCGATACTCAGGGAGAATGGTGTAGTGATTATTATGACTTTAAGTTTTATAGTAGATCACCACAATTCGATCCATGTAATACAATTGAGACAAATAAAAGAGTTTTAAGAGGTGGCGTACATCCAAAATATTGCAAAAAAGCTCGCCCTACTTTTAGAG
This sequence comes from Paludibacteraceae bacterium, assembly GCA_017457295.1. Classification (GTDB taxonomy): domain Bacteria; phylum Bacteroidota; class Bacteroidia; order Bacteroidales; family Paludibacteraceae; genus Colicola. The sequence continues at coordinate 65,568 of JAFTHS010000054.1, forward strand.
GTAGTGGAAGCGAAGACGAGAAAGGAGGGTTACTTACACTACGTCTAGCGATGAGTGTTTAATTTACATAGGAACAATATTTTAAATTAGACATGAAACTAAGTCCTTTAATTAATAATCAAGATGTATTTATTGATGCACATGGTCATGAAAAGGAGGGAATAAGTTTTTCAGATGAAAGGTATGATATACATCTACATAAAAAAACCAAATATCGCATTGAGGGGAAAGTGCAAGAAGTCAATATCCGTATCCCTTTAAATTCTAATCGCTCAGTAACCGTAACAAATGCACAAAATAAAGATTTAGATGTTCCTCGTAAATTGCTTAAAGAGGTTCATGCTGTTTTCGAAGAAGACATAGATCTTAGAACGAACTTTGTCAAGGAGATGAAGAGTATTTTAGAGAATTATTACAATGTATTTTGGGATAAAGAACTTGCAAAAAAAGTTTTACAGAAAATAAGTTCTTTTTTTGATTTGAGTTGGGACGATGAGAATATATTCTTTGTTATTTTACCTAAAAAAGATTTTCCTTATGCGATGTATCAAACAGATTTTATATCCAAAGATACTCATGTGCGATTGACTATGGATTGGAAAGGAATATCAATAAAAAATATAAAATGTAAAGAAAAAAATCTCAACAAACCACAATCATTAGTTTTCTAGGATTAGTTACAATCTTACGAAGATTGAATTTTTATATAGTTGCGCACCTCTACAACTTATTTTGAGTGCATGTAACGAGAAACATTGGATTAAACCCGAACTGATTGAGCAAACCGAATTAATGCAAGTCAAATTGGTTCTGCATATACTCAATGAAAGTGTCACTCAAGGTGTCCCTCAAACAATAATCGAACTCATTTATAATAATCCAAATATAACAAGAGAGGATATTGCCAAACAAATAGGAGTAAGTACAAAGACTATTGGACGCTATCTTAAAAAACTAGGGGATAAAGTTAGATTTGTTGGCAGCGGTTATAGTGGTCATTGGGAAATAATACAGAAGTAATTTTGCCATCTCAATAATTTTACAGCCGACTTTCGGCACAATCTTCGGCACGAAGAAAAAAATAACAAAAAAATCACCTAAGCGGGAGGCGTTGGTAATCAACACCTTCCGCTTGCTTTAAGCATCTTTTTATAGCAAAAATCACAAATCTTCGGCACAAAAACAACAAAATGCCGAAGATTTTTGCAGCATTATTATAGAGACACGTTTATAGAAAGCCACAGAAAGCCCACAGATGTCCCAGAGATGTTGTATATTAAAATATTTTTAGTATCTTTGCAGTCGATTTACATCTAAAGTATGGAATAAGGCAGAAGAGATGTTGGTGTCAACCCCCTATAGGACGTTAGGTCAC
>JAFTHS010000055.1 GCA_017457295.1 Paludibacteraceae bacterium
GAGAATCACAGCAAGGAAAACTCCTACAGAATATAAAATTGCTAACATATTCATACTTCTTTCCTCCTATTAAATGTTAAGACCACTGAAACACATAAACGCCATAGCCATCAGACCTACTACGATGAAGGTGATACCCAATCCTTGCAAAGGACGTGGCACGTCGTTGTACTCCATTTTCTCGCGGATACCTGCAAGGCAGACGATAGCGAGCAACCATCCGATACCAGAACCTAATGCGTAAGCAAAAGCATCACCGAGGTTAGCAATTGCTTTTACGTTCTCTGGCTCGAGCAAGATACGTTGTTGCATAAAGAGCGAACCACCCATGATAGCGCAGTTTACAGCAATCAGAGGCAAGAAAATACCCAATGAAGCATAGAGCGATGGAGAGAACTTCTCAACCACCATCTCCACGAGTTGCACCATCGCTGCAATCACCGCAATAAAGAGGATGAAGGACAAGTAACCCAAGCCAAGTGGGTTGAGCACATGCACTTGCAACAAGTAGTTTACAGGCAAGGTGATCGCCAACACGAAGATGACTGCTACACCCAAGCCAGCACTTGTTTTTACATTCTTGGACACAGCCAAGTATGAACACATACCCAAGAAGTATGCGAAAATCATGTTGTCAGCAAAAATGCTGCGAACAAATAAACTAATAGCGTGTTCCATATTACTTCAACTCCTTATTATAGCCACGATGAGCCCAGATTATACATGCTACGAGAATCAGTGCCATAGCTGGCATCATCATCATACCGCAGTTTTCATAGAAACCTCCGTTAGCTACATACCAACTCTCTGGTATGATACGGAAACCAAGCAAAGTGCCAGCTCCCAGCAACTCACGGAAGAATGCTACAATCACAAGGATGATAGCATAACCGAAACCGTTGCCAAGACCATCGAGGAAAGAATCCCACACTTTGTTGGTCATAGCAAACGCCTCAAGACGTCCCATGAGAATACAGTTTGTAATAATCAAACCGATATATACACTCAATTGCATAGCCACATCATAAGCAAAAGCCTTCAGCACCTCACTTACGAGAGTTACCAACGCTGCTACTACCACCAATTGGATGATAATACGGATTCGCATTGGGATAGTGTTGCGAATGAGTGATACAATTACGTTCGCCATAGCCACGATGATAGTAACGGCAATACCCATTACCAACGCTGGCTTCAGTTGCACGGTCACAGCCAATGCAGAACAGATACCCAACACTTGAACAACCACTGGGTTGTTAATGTTCAGAGGGCCAAACAACACCTCTTTTGTTTTTTGAGATAATGCCATAACTTATTCCGACTTTTTAGTTGTTATTACAATTGCTCCTTCTTTAGCAGCCTCACCATAGGTCGCAATAGCAGCAGAGTCCTTCAATACGGTGATATGCTCGATGGTATTAGGATCAATAGCATCAAGGTCACCTTCGTAAACAACTCCGTCCAAAAGAACAAAAGCAGTTTTTACATATACGTTAGAATCTTCATTCAAGAATTCAGCATACTCAGCGAGGTTGGTAGCAATCATGGTGCTAACGCCGTCGCAAGTGATAGTTGCACCAGAGAGTGCATCTACTTGCTCTTGACCATCAGCCACTTTGCCTGCTTTCAACACAGCCACTGAAACTACTTCGCCAGCAGCATTGCGGATATGCTTGCCAGGGAACTGACTGCGGAACTTCTCTGTTACGATCTCAGCACCCAAACCTGGAGTCTCACTTTCGTGGTTGAAGTTGATACCGTAGATAGTGTTCTTATCAGCATCCAAAGCCAAATAACCACCAATACCGCCCCAAAGACCAGCACCGTGGAGCTTGAGTACATACTTGGTATTACCCTCGATATTAGCCACGAATACAGGAGCACCGTTCACGTCGATGGTATCGTTGACCAAAGAGAGATACAATGCAGCAGGGTCGGTGTTGTCGTAGTTTTGGTTGAGGGCTACGAGGATTTGCTTTTGTTGGTCAAGCAAGCGGTTAGCCTCTTGGCGAGGACTGAGCACTTGGCTTACCAAAGCGAGCAATACAGCCACGATAACTACGATGATAGTAGCATAGATAACGGTGTATGCGTTGCTGTTGGTGTCCAGACCTTTTTTCTTCTCTTCTACAAAGACGCCAGATTGCTTGCATTGTGGGCAAACCTCAGGTGCCTTATCGCCGTTGTGAACATAGCCACAAACGGAACATACAAATTTCTTCTGTGCCATATTCATTAAATTTTAGCGCGTTTCATACGTTTCTTAATATTCACTTGCACTACGCACCAGTCGATGAGTGGAGCAAAAGCGTTCATGAGCAGGATAGCGAGCATCATACCCTCTGGATAACCAGGGTTGAGTACGCGAATCACTACAGCCATGAAACCGATGAGCAGACCATAGATCCACTTACCGCACTCGGTACGAGCAGAGGTAACAGGGTCAGTAGCCATGAAGACAGCACCGAACATGAAACCACCTGTAACGAGGTGCATGTACCATGGGTAGTTAGCCGCAGCAGTCTCTGCACCAAATTGGTTGAAGAGCCAAGCGGTGAGTGCACCACCAGCGAAGATGCTAAGCATAGTCTTCCAGCTGGCTACGCCAGTTACGATGAGCAATGCAGCACCGAGCAAGATAGCCCAGCAGCAAGTCTCGCCAATAGAACCAGGAATCAAACCGTTGAAGGCAGTCCAGAAGTCCACTGGCATGAGGTTAGCTTCGGTAGAAGTAGCGAGTTGGGTGAGTGGGGTAGCACCAGAGAAACCATCCACGAGGGTTTGTCCGTTGTCCCAGCCCCATGTACCTTCGGTACGAACGAAGCACTTGTCACCAGTCATGTGGGTAGGATAAGCAAAGAAGAGGAACGCGCGCGCGATGAGAGCGACGTTGAAGATGTTGTAACCTGTACCGCCGAATACCTCTTTTGCAAAGATGACCGCAAAAGCAGTAGCCACAGCCACCATCCAGAGAGGAGTGTTGATTGGCACGATCAAAGGAATAATCATACCTGATACGAGGAATCCTTCTTGGATTTCTTCTTTCTTCCATTGTGCTACGGTGAACTCGATACCGAGACCTACACCATAACTAACGATGATATATGGCAACACAGCCAATGCACCAAAGCCAAAGCTCTTCCAGAACAATGCCCAAGTCATAGCACCACGCACCAACTCGCCAGTAGCGAGGAAGTGTTGGTAACCTACGTTGAACATACCGAAGAGCAGTGCTGGAACGAGTGCCATTACCACAAGAATCATTGTTCGCTTGCTATCCGAACCATCGTGGATCTGCGAACCTACGCGCTTAGCGGTGGTGTTTGGGGTGAAGAGGAAAGTCTCGAAACCGTCAAACAACGAGTGCAGCGCGGACAACTTGCCACCCTCTGAGAAGGTAGGGCGAAGTTTCTCTACTATGTTATGTAATTTCTTTAGCATCACTCAATCTCCTTTTTTAAGTTATCCAATGCGGCACGAACGATAGCTTGCAATGGCATCTTACTTGTACATACGTACTCGCAGAGCGCAAAGTCCTCTGGTGCTACTTCGTATGCACCGAGTTGCTCCATGCTGTCGAGGTTGCCAGCAATCATTGCCTTAATCAAATACTCAGGATAGATATCCATTGGGAATACTTTGTCATACTCACCGCTCACGATGATAGCACGGCGACCACCTTTGAGGCGAGCGTCCCAGTTGTATTTCTTCTTGCCGAAGAGCCACTCGGTCACGCAGTTGTTCACCATCTTAGCAGGGTCAGTCTTGCCCGCGTTGAAGCTATTGAAGCGAGGCATGATCCATCCCATGAACTCGTGTGTCTCGTCACCCTCAGCGAGTACGGTGTATTGGTTGTCGTAGATGCTAACCATCTCATCAGCGCATACTTGGTGGCCAGAGAGTACGTTGCCTGCTACGAGGCGAGCGTTACAGCCCTTGTAGATGTTGCTGGTGAAGATGGCGCTGAGTGGCATGCCTGGCAATACGTTGTAGTATTGTGCACCGCTGGCGAGAGGGCCTGTGAGAGCCACTTTCTTTTGCATGTCCACGATACCTTTAGTAAAGAGGCGACCGATGAGCGCGAGGTCTTGGATGTTGATAGTCCAAACGGTCTCGCCCTTAGCGATAGGCGCTACGTGGTTGATTTGTACACCTACGTTGCCTGCTGGGTGAGGACCTTTAACCTCGTATTTCTCGCAGTTGGTCAAGCCACGGAAAACAGGTGCGCTTGCACAACATTTGATACCTACGTACACAGGTGCGATGGTAGCGAGTGCATTTACCGCAGCTTGCAGCACTGCACCTTGTCCATTGAGCACCCACTCGTAGTTTGGTGCTACGGGAGCGGTGTCGAAGGTAGAGATGAAGATGGCCTTAGGTTGCTTGCTTGGGAGAGCAATGCAATCGTAAGGACGTTGCTTAATGAGTGCCCAAAGACCCGATTGTAGCAAGAGGGTTTTAGCGTCTTGCTTGAGGTCGAAGGACTCATACTCAATCGTAGCATCGGCTTCGATGTCGATGGACATCACCTTGCGGCGTTCACCACGTACAATGGCTACCACCTTACCGCTAACAGGCGATGTGAAGAGCATCTCAGCAAATGCCTTGTCGTGGAAGAGAGGAGTACCCGCTTTCACGCTGTCGCCTTCGCGGACCAAGAGTTTTGGGGTCACGCCAGCGAAATGGTCTGGGACGATATGGAAGACCGCAGGACGATTCACACTACCGAGTGTGAGGGCTGCTGCTCCATCAAATGGGATGTCCAAACCACGTTTCAGTTGGATTTTTTGCATGATGTTAATTGTTTTTATTGTTTTGTTATTTTTATGTTTGCATAAAAAGCGCGCAAAGGTACAAAAAAAAATGCACATACGCAAGTAAAGCGAGTAATATTTTTAAAAAAGATAGATTTATCTATCTGCAATAACATTTCATAGTTCAATAGGAGCTTGCTCATGATTGAACGTATGGGATGTTATTACAAAGGGTGCTAACCGATTTTTTGAAAATGTTGCGAGCGAACTGGAGTATGTCCAGCATTTTGCAACTGTAGCTTCGAGGTGGGCGAGTTCGCCAAGCGAACGAGGTCGGTGCCCTCGACGGTACGATTTTTTTGCGATATATACAAATTTATTTGTACTTTCCCTGCGCTTTAACATAAATTTAATAAAATCTGCCAACCTTACTTTTCAAATTCATAATTCTCACTCTCTTTTACTTAACTTTAATTAGTGATTTGTATACCCTTGTAATACCCTTGGTATAGCTATTCGCCAACATTTTCAACACTTTTTCCCTTCATAATTTGCTAGTTTCGTAATTTTATTGTACCTTTGCAACCGCAATCCGAGCAATCGGTTTGCAGACATAGTTATAAAAAGCGTTTATTAGCGCTTGTTTTAGAGATTCGAAATCCTGCAAAATTTCATCCTATCTAAAACAAGAAGGCAGTAAACGCCCTTTGGGATATGACTATCCCGCCCACAGAGCATCCTTTATTGGATTGCTCTGTTTGGTGGCATTCATATTCGGCGTGGGCGTTCGTTGCTTATTCTTATAGGATAGGGTCTTGCAGGAACCTCGAATCTGAGAATAAGCAAAAGTAAGGTTCCACGCTTTTCTTTTACATTCACGGGTCGTTTGGAGCCGACTTCCCACAAACTAGTTTTATAATGAAGAATAAGTTTATTCTAATGTTTGTTCTATTTTGCTCTATGCAAATGATGGCGACTAATCTTGTGTTGCTAAAGTCGGATGGTCAGCAGCAGTTACAAGATATTGCTACTATTGGTAAGTGGGTCTATGTGGGCGATGACTTACAACTGTTGGATAAAGCGGGCAATGTGCTCGCTGAAGAGCCTCTCGCCAATATCAAGAAAATCACATTCGCAGTATCAGGCGAGGCTACATCTACCGAGAATGTGGCAGAAAGCACGATTCTCGTTTATCCGAATCCTACACAAGATCTGCTGATGATTCAAGGGACCGAGGCGCAAACACTTCGTGTGTATGACTTGCAAGGTCGATTGTTGAAAGCAGAATATGGTAAACAAATGCAAGTAAGTAACTTATCTGAAGGTACTTATTTATTGCAAGTAGGTACACAAGTAGTACGATTTATTAAGAAATAATTTATAAAAGCACAATACAATGAAAAAGATTTTTATTCTTGCGACAATGGTCGCACTCACGCTGAGCATATCAGCACAAAAACAAATGCACATTTGGATGGATGGCAGTGCACTTAAACTTTCTATCAATGAAGTGGATAGCGTAACCTTTTTTGATCCTAACGCAAGTACTCCGGACGACCCTAATATTCCGGAACCCGATCCAACTCCAGATCCGAGTACAGCCAATGGTATTGGTATTTTCTCTGTAGCAGAGGGTAAGACTGTTAGCTTTGCTCCTGGTAATTTGCAATTTAATGCCGTGCAAGGTTCTCACTTGCGTGCAGATGGTACGACAGCTAAAGGCACTTGGCGTTTCGCTGAAAACCAATGGGATTATGTGGGTGAAGCAAATGAAAATATTGCAGAGGACTATGACGGTTGGATTGACTTGTTCGGTTGGGGTACAAGTGGTTATGACAATACCGCAAATGACCCTAATGCAATATTTTATCAGCCATGGAGTAGTAGTTCTCAATCCTTATCTACAATTAAAATAGATTCTACTCTCAATTGTGATATGTACGAAATTACAGGTGAATGTGTATGGGAATATACCTATATGAATGCTGCTTATTATGATAAAGGGTATGGTCCTTCTAGCGACATGCAAGATGCAGGATTATATGGTACTAGTGCTAATTACGATTGGGGCGTGTATAATGCGATTAGTAATGGAGGCAACCAAGCAGGTTTGTGGCGAACATTAACATCTGCAGAGTGGGAATACATATTGAATACCCGTAAGAATGCTGAATATTTACATTCTCCAGCAACCGTAAATGGCGTGTGTGGATATATCATTTTGCCCGATAATTTCAAAAAGCCAGCAGATATAACATGGACAAAACAAACTAATGATTTCTCCACTAACACTTATACTACCGACCAATGGTCTCTCCTTGAGAGTACTGGTGCTATTTTTCTCCCCGCAGCGGGAGTGCGCAGTGATAAAGTTGTACAGATAAAGGACTTCTCTGGTGCAAGCAAGTGGGGCAACTATTGGTCTGCTTCGAAAGGATATGAAACAGAAGCAATCTATTACTATTTTATGCCAAACATGAAACGTGGATACGACTATTTTAACGAAGGTAATACCCATTGGGGTTACTCAGTTCGTTTAGTTAAGGATTTATAAAATTTCTTATTTCATGAAATAAATCAGTCTATTTCATTAAAAACATCCTAATAAGGTGGTACACATACCACCAAATCGAGCAAAAAAATACACAATTTCAATTAAAAAGGTGGCAACCCAGCCACCTTTTTTTACACTATGTCTATAAATTGGGTATATTAATTTCTAAACAAATTAGAAAGCGCATACAATGGAATGATGTCAATACTATCATTCTCCAACTGTGCAAAGTTCTCAAGCGAACTTCGAATAGCATAGGATAGTTGCTTTTTCTTCATGAAGTGTCGCAGACTTTTCATCTTTCCGCTAGTACCAGCTTTCACCTCAAGGGGTACTATCTTCATGTCGCGCGATAGGATATAATCAACCTCAGACGAGGCATTCTTGCTGAGATTTTCCCAATAATATAATTCTTGTTTGATATTTGGTCTTGCATATTTGATTAACTCGCAACCTGCCACCATTTCGGTCAGACTACCTTTGTTTACCAAATCGGCAGCAGTAGCAGATACTACATCAGCAGATGCCAATATGTTACTACCCGCTGAATTATTCAATAGCGTGAGCAACAACCCCGTATCCAAAACGATATACTTATTGAACTTCATATTAATTTCTGCGCCCAAAGGCAATCCATTCGCTGCTGTATATTGAACGCGATATACAAGCCCTGCATCGCAAAGCAGATCGAGTGCCTCTTTTATCTGCTCTGTGCGATAATTCCCCTCTACATGACTATATACAAACTTCTTACCTATCTGTTGTATTACACTTTGAAAGGTGAGGCGCAGTATTCGAGGAGCAATCTTAGTGCTATATTTGCTGAAGTCATCAAAATAACTTTGTGCAATATCCGACAATTCTTCTTGACACAATACATAATCGCCATGCTTTATCCACGCGACTACGCTTGCTGGCATACCGCCCACCATTAAATAGGAACGAAATTGCTCTACCAACTGGTTATGGAGTTCATTAAACAACGGTTTTTCGCATGTAGCGTCACGCTTCTTTTCCAACCAACTTACTTTGCCTTGTGCTTCAAGAAACTCATCAAATGAAAACGGGTACATAAATAGTGAGCGTATGCGACCAACGCCGTATGAGTGAAGTCCTTTCAATGCAAATTCAAGCAACGAGCCTGCGGCTACCACATGCAGTTCGGGATAGTCCTCTTTGAACAACCAAAGACTATGTATTGCTGCTGGACAAACCTGTGTCTCATCTAAAAACAGCAAGGTCTTACCTGGAACTACAGGTGTATCATAGATAATACCTATGCGATTAGCTACTTCTTTGATGGGCAAACCCAGCTCAAATAATGACTTCAAATCTTTTTGCTTTTCAAAGTTGGCTTCAATAAAATATTCAAATTGCTCACCAAGATGTTTGATTGCAGTAGTCTTTCCTACTTGACGTGCACCGCGCAGCAACAATGGCTTACGATCTAAGGTGTTTTTCCAATCCAACAAGTAGTTGTCAATGTGGCGCTTTATATACATGATTGTTGACTTTTTTATAAAAACGCTGCAAAGGTACTAAAAATCTTTGATTTATGCAAATATTTTGTAAAAATCCAATGGAATATTATGCTATTTCTCGTAAAAATCCAATGGAATAATCGCTTGAAATATGTAAAAATACCAATGGAATTTATTGCATATATGTGATTTTCTGTGCTTAACCGCAATATAGAAAAACGGACAAAATTCATGCAAAAAGCAACAATCACTTGCATATATCAGCAATAAGCAGTATCTTTGCACCGCAAATTGCATAATGCAAATTGCATAAAATCATCAATACCATTACAGATGTTCAAGAAGAAAATTAATTAGTATCTTTCCCCACAACACCACTTTCCCATGTTACTCGCGCTCTTCTTTTCTATACTAACTGCCACCTATACAGTAGAATCTTCTACCAGTGTTGCACTGACAGGTACGGCTCCTGTTGGCAGTGAAGCCACCTATTCACGCAGCGGTACAACTGGACAAAAAGGACAGATGACTGCGGGTAATTCCACTACCTTGCAACTGACGGGCTGGGATGGCTGTGTGATTGACTCTGTGGTGTTGCAGATGCGTTCGAATAAATCGGCTGGTGCGGGTAGTATGACAATGCATATTGGTGAGCGAACGGTGTGGGAAATTCCTGACACGGATTTTGCCAATGTGGTATGGAATGGTAGTTTTACTACCAATTGGGTGGATATATCCAGTCCCATTCGCCAGCAAGTGCAGGGTGGAGAAGATGTACAAATCACTATTGAAGCGAGTAAAAATAGTCTGTATATCAACTCCTATACTTTTTATTATCAAGTATCAGAACCCACCGCTTGTGAGGTACGATTTGTGTCGGGCATGACTGAATCGCCTGCGCCTATGAGCGAGACGGAAGCAGGTGGGGGGATTGCTGTACCACATGGAAAGGATACATTGGATTGGCACTTCGTAGGGTGGAGTGAACAAGAAGTGGTAGATGCGCCGACTTGTCCGACCGTATGGAAAGCAGGAGATAGGTATTATCCACGAACGGATTGTACGTTGTGGGCAGTATATGTAAAAGGAGAGAACAAACAAGTGAGAGATTACATATCGGGAGATTATATGATAGCAAGTGCCTTCTGGAGCACAGCAATGCAAGGGGGAGTAGAGGATGAAGTAGTGAGGACAAAAGCAGTGGAGATAGCAAAAGTGGGAGAACAATACGAATGGCTGAGCGGAGCAGAGGAAGACATGGTTTATCACATGGATTTTGCTGCGGATAGTACGGTAGTAATAGAGCATGTTGCGACAAGCAAATATGTGGGATTTAGCGGCAATAAATTGTCGGCGAAGTCTTCGGTGTGGCAATATAAGGTGTTGGAAGATAGTTCGTTGTGCGTATATTACTTGGCGAGTAATGCAGAACGGATGCTGACTTTTGGTTATGGTTCGAGTGCTACATATGATGATGTAGTGGCATATTCTACTTCAGTAGATTTGAGTAAGATGAAAAGCGATGGTTTGCTACTATTTTCGCCAAGTGAAACCATATTCACAACTTGGCCATTTGGACGATTGGATGCGCTGGAAATGCTACCTGTACAAGAGTCGCAGAACGAAAAAAACGCGTATATAATGCAATTAGGAAACTATCTGCTACGCATAGAGAATGGAAAAAAATATCTATATCTGAATTATTGATATGCGAAATAATTTGCATATGTCAGATTTTTTTATTACCTTTGCGCGATTTTTAGAAAATAGAAATGAAACAGACAAGATTCCTATCATTGATACTGATAATGCTATCTGCTCCTTTGCATGCAGATAGATTGATGGAAATAATGCAGGGCTATGATGCCAAGACAATGTCGGTGGCGGAAATGGATAGCATACTAGAAAATGAAAGTGGCAATGCGAAAGGAGAAAGGTATCGCTTGGAGCATAAGAACAAGCAAAAGCTCTTCCGTCATTCGTTTTTTGCAGACTACTACCTAATTGATACGCAAAAGAATGATACAATACCATTGAGCGATGTGCCTGTGCGCGATGCTGCTATGTCACCCAATGGCAAGTATGTGGTATATGCTAAAGCAGACAACAACTTATATATTTATAAGGTCGATTTCAAAACCGAAGTGGCTATCACCACTACTGATAATCCAGAGATATTCAATGGTATTTCCGATTGGCTATATGAAGAAGAGTTTGGTACAACAGGATTATTTGCATTTTCGCCCGATAGCAAACAACTGGCATTTGTTCGCTTGGATGAAACCGAAGTACCTACTTTTCAGTGGCAAACGTATCTAGAAGATGAAAACGGAAAGGTAAAAAGCCCCAAGGGATTATATCCTACGTTGCATAGTTTGCGCTATCCAAAGGCAGGAGAACAAAATGCTTCTGCTACTATATGCGTATATGATATTCACTATAAGACTATCCGTACGATGCAACTGCCTGAGCATATGGATGGTTATTTGCCTCGTATTCGCTGGACACAATTATCGAAACCTACAAAGAAAGATGAACAGCCAAGTAGCGACCTGGTAATATTGCATCTGAACCGCGATCAAAACAAGATGGATGTGCTAAAAGGAAATCCAAAATCTACTATATGCCATCCGTTCTACAATGAAGAGAGCAAGAAATACTTCGTGAATTACGAGCTGTTTGATCAATGGCAATGGCTTAGTGATAATCGAGTAATTGTAGTAAGTGAGCAGGGTGGGTACACTCAAGCCTATCTATATTCTTCGCAAGGGATTGAACAACGTTTACTGACACCTGAGGAGCGTGATGTTAAAAAAATATATGGCTATGATGAAGCCACGCAAACCTTGTATTATCAAGCAGCTCCAACTCCTATGTCCCGCCATGCGTATGCGCTGAACGTTCGTAAAAATATTACCACACAACTCACACAAGGAGATGGTACACACGACTTGCATTTCTCTGCAGATATGCGTCGCTATATCCATTGCTATCATAGTACTAATATGCCTCATAAATATACGTTGTGTGATGTGAAGGGAGAGAACGATAAGGTGCTGCTGGAGAATGATTCGATATTGCAAGCGTGGAAGGCATTAGGCGTGAATGAAAAAGAATTCTTTACTATAACCACCGAGCGTGGAGATGTGCTGAATGCTTGGCGTATTTTGCCAAAGAACTTTGACGAAACCAAGAAATATCCAGTAGTCATGCTGCAATATAGTGGTCCTACCAGCCAACGCGTGCTCAACAATTGGCGCAAACGCTTTGGTTATAGTTTGGCTGATGCTGGCTATATTGTAGTCTGTGCAGATGGTCGTGGTACGGGTACTCGTGGCAGAGAATGGCGCAATGCAACGTATATGCAGTTGGGTGTGAAAGAGGCAGAAGATCAGATGAGTGTAGCACAATACCTGCAGACCTTGCCTTATGTAGATGGAGAACGTATAGCTATCTGCGGTTGGAGTTATGGTGGTTATCAAACACTGATGTGCCTCAGTAAACAATCTGACAAGTCGCCTCTCTTCAAGTGTGGTATCGCTATTGCGCCAGTCACTAGTTGGCGACTCTATGATTCAGCATACACCGAGCGCTTCATGCGCCGTCCACAGGTGAATGACTTTGGTTATGAGGGTACAGATCTCATGAAGATGGCGAGTGAACTTACAGGTAATCTGCTACTTGTACACGGTTTGGCGGATGACAATGTGCATGCACAAAACACTTTGCTCTACACCGATGCACTCGTGAAAGCAGGCAAGCAGTTTGAGATGCAACTCTATGTGGATGACAACCATTCTATCCGCAAACCTGCTAACTATGCGCATCTGCACCACCGAATTATTCTATTCTTGGAAAATAATTTGTAAATTGGAAACCCATAAAACGAAAATTAACAACAATATATAAACAACAAAAACAATCTAATGTTATGAGTAACAACAAATCCAACATTCTCCCTATCGTGGTGATGTTCTTATTGTTCTTTATGATTGCCTTTGTAACCAATTTTGCTGGTTCAATGGGCGTAATCGTGAAAACACAGTTCGGTGCTAGCAATGCTATGGCACAATTAGGTACGCTTGCCAATTTTATTGCTTATGCAGTCATGGGTGTACCTGCTGGTATTATTTTGAAACGTAAAGGGTACAAATTCACCTCTTTGCTTGCAGTATCTGTAGGTTTTGTGGGTGTGGGTATTCAATGGTTGAGTGGCTATGCAGAGAGCTTTGGTGTGTATGTACTAGGTGCATTTGTAGCAGGTTTCTCCATGTGTTTGCTCAATATCGTGGTGAACCCAATGCTCAATACCCTTGGTGGCGGTGGCAAACGCGGTAACCAACTGATTCAGTTCGGTGGCTCTTGCAATTCTATCGGTGGTACATTGGCTCCAATCATCTTGGGTTATCTGATTGGTGGTAGCGCTGCTGCGGCACAAGTGGGCGATGCGGCTCCTGCCATGTTGGCAGCAATGCTCATCTTCTTGGTGGCATTTGTGATTATATCCTTGACCAAGATTCCTGAACCACATATCGAAACTCCTGAGCAACGTGCAGCAGCAAAAGCAAATAAGGATCAATATAGTCCACTCAGTTTCCGTCACTTTGTATTGGGTGCGATTGCCATTTTCTTCTACGTAGGTGTCGAGGTAGGTATTCCTAACACAGCCAACTTGTATATGTCTAATAATCCAGCAGTAGGTCCTGCCATTGCAGGTACCGTAGTGGGCTTGTATTGGCTGATGATGATGTGTGGTCGTCTGTTGGGCGGTGCTATCGGTGGTAAAGTGAGCAGCAAGGCAATGTTGGTAGCAGTATCATCATTGGCAATCGTGATGCTGCTGTGCGTGATGTTCTTCCCAGAGACATGGGTCGTAGCCTTCAAAGGTATCGAGTTGCCAGTTAGTATGATTATCATGTTCCTCTGCGGTTTGATGACCAGCGTGATGTGGGGTGCTATCTTCAATCTTGCAGCCGAAGGATTGGGCAAATATACACCTGCAGCGAGCGGAATCTTCATGGCATTGGTTTGCGGTGGCGGTATCTTGCCATTCTTCCAAAACCTCTTGGCTGACCATACCAACTACCTTATTTCCTACATCGTACCAATCGCAGGATTGCTCTACATCCTCTTCTATGCTCTTATTGGTAGCAAGAACGTAAACAAAGATATTCCTACTGAATGATTTATGTTAGGATATAGATAGTTTAATCACTAAGTAATCAATAACTTATCACTAATTATAATATGCAAAAACCTTATGTATTAGGATTGGACATGGGTGGTACAAACTCAGTCCTCGGAGTGGTGGATGCTCGTGGTCATGTGTTGGCACGTACTTCCATCAAAACACAAGCTTATCCAAACATCAATGACTACGTGAATGCACTGTACGACGAAGCAATCAAAATCGTTGATTCAGTAGGCGGTATGGACTTGATTCGCGGTATTGGTGCGGGTGTACCAAACGGCAACTACTATACAGGTATGATTGAGGGTGCTATGAACTTGCCTTGGCAATCTGTACCATTTGCTCAACTCATGACCGACCGCTTCGGTATTCCATGTAAGATTACCAACGATGCTAATGCTGCAGCAATGGGCGAGATGACCTATGGTGCTGCTCGTGGTATGAAGAACTTCATCATGATTACTTTAGGTACAGGTGTAGGTTCGGGTATCGTAGTAGATGGCAAAGTGGTATATGGTCACGATGGTTTTGCGGGCGAGTTGGGTCATACTTGTGCTGTTCGTGGTGAGGCAGGTCGTCCATGCAATTGTGGCAAGAAGGGCTGCCTTGAAGCATATGCTTCGGCTACTGGTGTAGCGCGTACAGCCAAAGAGATTATCTCTTCTACTACTAAGGAGACATTGCTCCGCAATTTGGACATCGATGCTATTACCTCAAAAGACGTATATGATGCTGCTGAACAAGGTGACGAAGTAGCCAAGGAGATTTTTGACTACACAGGCACTATTCTGGGTCAGCAATTGGCAGATTTCATTGCTTTCAGTGCACCAGAGGCAATTGTGATGTTTGGTGGCTTGACTAAGTCTGGTCATTGGATCAAAGACCCAGTAGAGAAGGCTATGAATGACAACGTGCTTCCTTTGTGGCGCAACAAGGTGCAAGTGCTCTTCTCTGATTTGAAAGAAGCTGATGCGGCAGTATTAGGTGCTTCTGCATTGGCATGGGGTGATTGATAATAATGTTTACAGAACGCTACGTTACTGTCTAGTGTTGATAGGACTATTATATCAATTTCCTACATGGTTTCAACGCCTTTATCGTGGCGTTGTGTGGCGAATGAATCCATCGTCGAAGGTCGTCTATCTGACCTTCGACGATGGTCCTATACCAGAATGTACGCCTCAAGTGCTGAAAATACTAGCGAAGTATGGCGCAAAAGCTACATTCTTTATGGTAGGAGAAAATGCAGATCGCTATCCTGAATTATTAGCACAAGTTCGTGCAGAAGGACATGCTGTAGGCAATCATACCTACCATCACTTAAAAGGGTATAAAACGTGTACCCATGCTTACATACAAGATGCTGAGCGAGCGAACAACATCTTGCAGACAACGTTATTCCGTCCGCCACATGGACGCATGAAATATTCGCAAAAGACTGCACTTCGCAAAGCGGGCAATACGATTTATTTGTGGGATGTGTTGACTCATGATTATAATCCGAGATATGATGCGGCACATATGTTGTCGGTGATTAAACGCTACACGCGCAATGGCAGCATTATTACTTTGCACGATTCTATCAAATCGAAAGATCGTATGCTGCAGCTGCTTCCTATGGCCATTGAATGGCTTTTGTCCGAGGGTTATCAACTCATGCCTTTACCCCTAAACCCTAATAGTGAACATTAAACTCTAAACAGCAGAATTATGTCTATCCGTTCTATCATACTCTATATATTTGCTATTATTGTATTGGCGTGCTCAGCTTGTGCTAATCGCGGTTCTGGTCCACAAGGCGGCCCTCGCGATACTATTCCACCTGCTATAGTCAAAGAGAATCCTCTCAATGGCACACTTCATTTTGCAGCTAAGCGCATAGAGATACAATTCAACGAGTACATCCAATTAGATGATATTCAGAAGAATGTATTGATTTCCCCTCCACAGCAAACCCCTCCAGAGGTAAAAGCTATTGGTAAAACGCTATCGGTGGCCTTTCAAGAGGAATTGTTGGATTCTACTACATATACTATAGATTTTGGTGCTGCTATTTGTGATTACAACGAGAAAACACCTCTACTTGATTATGTATTTTCCTTTTCGACAGGGGATGTTATTGATTCGTTAGCTATATCGGGTAGGGTATATAACGCACAAAACCTGAATCCTATGCCTGATGTGTTGATAGGTATTCATGGTAATCTGAGCGATACTGCACTGAATACCATGCCTTTTGCTCGTATTACACGTGCCGATGCTGAGGGTAATTTTACGATTCATAATATTCGTGGTGGAAGTTATCGATTATATGCTCTCAATGATATAAGTCGCGATTATATGTATCAACCAGGTGAAGCATTGGCTTTTGGTGATTCGGTAATTACTCCTTACTGGGAAAGACGTGAGGTGCAAGACACTATTTGGCGAGATACGTTGGGAATTGATCGTGAGACAAGGGATACACTATTTACTCAGCAGATTGATACTATTCAAACGGTTACTCGCACATTCTTTTTGCCCGATTCATTGGTATTGTGGTATTTTGAAGAAGATAAGCAACGTCATTATTTCAAGGGTGTTTATCGCGAGGAGCAACATGCTTTTACCTTAATGTTTGCTACTGCACAAGATTCTATGCCAATCATTCGTTCGTTGTCGCCACAAGAACGTAGTATGATGGACAGAGATACAATGGCTATAGATTCATTGCCAACAGATAGCGTGCCTGTAGATTCGCTGATGATGGATACAGCATGGGTGGATTGGATGGACTATGCTTTGCTGCAAACCAATGCTACATATGATACCATCACCTATTGGCTCACCGATTCTTTGGCTATAGCGCAGGATAGCATATATTTGGAAATGACGTATTTGATTTCCGACTCGTTGTATAATCTTGTGCCACAAACAGATACAATCTTAGCAGTTTATCGTCGTCCTCGTATGTCGGAAAAGGCATGGGAATCGCAGCAACGTCAGAAGCGTGAACGCAAATTGGAGTTGAAGACCAATACATCGTCTAAGTTTGAAATCTACGATACCATTCGCCTTTATTCGCCTTTTCCTATCGATTCTGTTCGTGCGGAGAAGATTCGTTTGACTCATAAGGTAGATACCATTTATCAATCTATGAAGATTCAATTGCAGCCACATGATTCTTTGCGTCAAACTATGTTGCTGATTGCTTCGTTAGAACCTGCTGAATCCTATAGATTGACAATCGATTCTGCTGCTTTTGTGGATATTTATGGTAAATGCAATGATTCTACAGATTATTCGCTAAAACTAAAGTCATTGGATGAGTATTCCTCATTGCTAGTGAAGATGGCGCATTATGATTCTCGGGCTCGTATTCAGGTGCTTAACGAGAAAGATGAGGTAGTGCGTGAATTGCCTGCGTTGGAAGAGGGTACAAAGTTTGAATACTTAACTCCGACCACTTATTATTTGCGTTTGTATATCGACTATAATGGCGATAAACAATGGACTACAGGCGATTGGCTTAAGAAACGACAACCTGAACCAGTATATTATTTCCCATCTAAACTAAAATTGCGTGCAAATTGGGATTTCGAAGAGAACTTTGATCATTTGGCTATTCCACAAGTAGATTCCAAGCCTAAAGCATTGCTGGGAAAAAGTAAGAAGAAATAGAGCGTTTTAGTCCTCATTATAACTGATGTCCTCGATTAATCGTACTACATGGATTTTCTTGATATTTGGTTTGCTTGTGCAAGTCATTACTTTTTTGATCATGCCTGATAATCCGTGGTCGTTGGTCAGTGGTATGTTAGGTATTTGTTCGGTTGTATTGGGGGCGCAAGGCAATATATTGAGTTTTGTGTTTGGCTTTGCACAAGTGGCTACCTATACCTATCTTTGCTGTTTAGAGCGTTTTTATGCAGAGATCGCCATCAATATATATTACTTTATTACAATGATTTACGGTGTGTATTGCTGGCGTAATCGTTTATCAAGCAATTCGTTGCAATTGCAAACTCGTCGTTTGCCTACAAAAATTTCATCGTGTGCAATAATTCTAATCATTGTGTTATCTCTGCTAACGGGTTGGTTATTAGAACGCTATACTGATGATCCGCAGCCATATATGGATGCTTTTACCACTGTGCCTGCCATTGCAGCACAATTATTGATGGTGCTGGCATATCGTGAGCAGTGGTATGTGTGGTTGGTGGTGGATGTATTGGCGGTAGTAATGTGGCTACGAGCAGAAAACTATTGTATGGCAGCACAATATGTCTTTTGGTGTGCCAATTGCGTATATGGCTATGTACAATGGACACGGGCTTTGCAGAAAGAGAGTGCGAATACTTAGTTGGATTTGTTCTGAGAAAATAATTCGCGAATCAAAACCAGAATTTGCTGTAGTTGCAACCAATCTTGGCGAATATTGTTTATATCGCGTTCCACCATTTCTTTTCGTATATTGACCTGGCTACTGAGCAATTGTTTGTTTTGCTGGAGTGGGGTGTTGGTTTTCAATATCGTTTTGCTGAATTGTTTTTCTATAGGGCGAGTAAACCATAATTGTTTTCCGCACCAAAATATCAATGCTATCAGCATTATGGCTGCTGCAATAATGAGGTATGATGCCCACATTGGTAACCATTGTTCGAGCCATGCTGCAAAGGCAATGCATAGAAAGATGATACCAATAAGCACGAGTGATAGTGCGACAATGTAGCCTAGTATTGTACCTATTAATTGACTACTTTGCTCCACGCTACGCACCTTCAAAAGTTCGTATTGCGATTTGGCATATGATTGAATATCAGATAATAACTGATTGTAAGATGATGTGTTCATAGTTACTGGGATTAGGGAGTTGTACAATAATCATAATCAGAGAGTTTAGTACAAACTAAACTCTCTGATTGCTTGTTTACTTCTTTGCAGCATCTTCTACTGCAGCTTCGATGTCGGCTTTGCAGTGGCAATTGCACATACCATTTTGGATACGGCTCATCACTTTGTCCACCAGGCGGTTGATTTCATCAAGATTGAGGTTTTTGTACTTCTCGCGAGCGATAGCTGCGATTTCTTGGCGCAGTTCCGCGCCACTCTTCGGAGCTAATAGCAATGCTGCTGTGGCTCCTACTACTGCTCCTCCCAGAAGAGCCAATAGCATTTTGGTTAGATTTGTCATAGTTGGTTTAGTTAAAAGGTTTCGGAACAATTGCTCCTTATACATACAAAGGCAAAATCTATGCCAAAAGAACACGGAATTATTCAATCAATTTGCGCATATGAAAAAAAATCACTACCTTTGTGCCAAAATCAAGATATCTTTATGTATGAAACGATTAAATTCTAATATATTGACTGTTGGAATAACCATCCTGCTGATTGTGGTAGTAGTGGTTAGTTCCTTGGTTACCAGTCATATCGTGGAGCAGTTCGAGGAAGAAGAGCAAAAGAAGATAGAACTCTGGGCGGAAGCTACGCGACAGTTTATTCTCGCAGGCGAGAATGATAATATTGATTTACTTCTCCAAGTCATGGAAGGCAACACCACCATTCCTGTATATATGGTGGATACCAACTATAATTTGCTACTATCGCGTAATGTGCCAGAACCTAAGCGCAATGTAGAAGCATTTTACGATAGCAAAATAAATATGCTGCGTGGCACGCAAGAGCCAATAGAAGTACGTATTTCTAATGATGTGGTGCAATACATATACTATGAACAATCTTCTACGTTGCGTTGGCTGTCGTATTTTCCATATATTCAGTTGATTGTGATGCTTGCATTAGCTGGTTTGGCAGCCATTGCCTTGTTGATGGTACAGCGTAGCGAGAAGAATAGTTTGTGGGTTGGACTTTCCAAAGAAACGGCTCACCAACTCGGCACGCCTATCTCCTCGCTCAATGCATGGAATGAACTGCTGAAAGCTACTTACCCCAACGACCCTTTGCTGCCGCAGATGGATGAGGATATTCGTCGCCTTCAGATGATTGCCGAACGTTTTTCCAAGATAGGTTCGCAGCCTATATTGGAGCAACACGAAGTGTTGCCTATAGTACAATCTGCGATAGATTATATGCGTGTACGGACGTCCAATAAGATAGAATATAGATTAGAGGTGAAAGGCGCGGTCTGTGACAGAGACATTAATTTAGAGACAAGAGCTATGCTGTGTGCACCACTCTTTGAATGGGTGATTGAAAACTTGTGCAAAAATGCCATCGATGCAATGGACGGAAAAGGAAGCATCACTATTGAGGTGAAAACGGAAAACGGCAAAGGCAAACCGGGAAACCTATATATTGATATTACTGATACGGGCAAGGGAATAGACCGCAGGAACTTCAAGCGGATATTCCAACCCGGTTACACAAGCAAGAAACGCGGTTGGGGATTGGGACTGAGTTTAGGCAAGCGTATCATCGAAGATTATCATCGAGGCAAACTCTTCGTGAAGCAATCGCAATTGGGTGTTGGTACGACGTTCCGAATCGTTCTCGAAAGCACTCTGAAAACTTGTTGAGTTTTTCGAGGACCCCGCAAACAAACCAAAGACTGTTGATCCTGAACCCGACATTGCTGCATATACGGCGCCTGCATCAAGCAGGCGTTGTTTGATTTCTGCTATCTCGGGATGGATAGGGAATACGGTTTGCTCGAAGTCGTTGATGAGCAAGGGGCGCATAATATCAAATGATAATCCTTCATGTAATGCATTTTTGATTTGTCCTTCTACCTCTGGATGACGAACAATACCTGCATACGCTTCTTTGGTAGATACACCGCAATTAGGTTTGATCATCATTAAGCGCAATCCGCTTAAATCCAAAGATATAGGCGTTAGTTTGTCGCCGATTCCTTCCGCATAGCAGGGGGTGTTATAGATGAAAAATGGGCAGTCTGCACCCAATGGACGCACCTCCTCTGCCAATTGCTGTTGGGTCAGTCTTAGTTCGAAAATCTCATTGAGGGCGATTGCCATGTGCGCAGCATCACTGCTACCTCCACCCAATCCTGCACCAAAAGGGATATTCTTCTTGAAACGTATGCGCACATTGCCAACCTGCGGATATTTCGCCCGCATACGTTGATAACATTTGATAAGCAGATTATCTTCAGCAGAGCAATCTACGGCTAAACCTTCTTGACAAAACTCAAAATTCGTGCTACGTTCTACTTCTAATTCATCATGCAAACCATAAACAGGATAAAAGATGGTTTCCAAATCATGGTAGCCATCCTCGCGTTTGCGTACAACGCGCAAGCCGATATTAATCTTGCAGTTAGGAATGAGTATCATTACACTGTATCCATAAAGGATTTTTGCACCTTATTGAATATTATGATACCAATGGTAAGTAGCACTACCATAAAGCCAAAACTATAACCAAGCATCCACCATTCATGGTTGCCGACGCCCAACATGCCATACTTGAAGAACTCTACAATACCAGTCAGTGGGTTGAGTTGCATTACGAGGCGTAGTGTCTCGTTGGTAATAGTAGAAAGCGGATAAATCACTGGTGTGGCATACATCCAAAGACTGACAAAGAAACTGAGCAGCAATTGCAAGTCGCGGTACTTGGTTGTCATACTGGAGAATAAGATACCGAAGCCCAGTGCCAATCCTGCTAACATAGCAACCAACACAGGCAGAAGCAAAGCGTAGAGATTGGGTTGGATATGGACATCAGTAAAAATCACATAATATAAATATACCACCAAGAAGAGCGAAAACTGAATACCAAAGCGTACTAAATTGCTAATCACATCGCTCAAAGGAGTTACCAAACGAGGGAAATATACCTTGCCAAATATTCCCGCATTGCTAACAAAAGTATTAGAGGTTTTGGTCAAACAATCTGCAAAATATTGCCAAAAACTGATACCTGCTAAATAGAAAAGAGGTTGGGGTAGTCCATCGGTAGAAATCTTAGCAATACCTCCAAAAACAACCATATACATGACAGTAGTCATCAGTGGTTGAATAACAAACCATAGAGGACCAAGGATAGTTTGCTTGTATTGTGTGATGATATTGCGCTTTACGAACAACGTCATCAAATCGCGGTAGCGCCATATCTCTTTAAAATCTACGGATAGTAACTTATCTTTCGGACGAATCTCTGTCGTCCACTTTTCTTCTTTTTCTAACATGTCTTTGCAAATTTGCTGCAAAGTTACTACAAAAAACGCATATACGCAAATTTTTTTGCAGAATGATTTGTGTATTTCAAAAAAATGTAGTACCTTTGCAGCCGATTTTCGACTATAGTCTCTGGCGATCAGCATAGAGCACGCTTTTTTGCGGCTTGAACAGTAGCGTATACTATAGCCCACTAACCCATTAAAAAATAAAGAAATGGATTTAATGAAAATTGCCGAAGAGGCATTCGCTGGCGAGAAGAAAGAGTTTCCAGCATTCGCTGCAGGTGATCAAGTGACTGTGGCTTATCGTATTAAAGAAGGTAACAAGGAGCGTATCCAAGAGTTCCGCGGTGATGTTATTTGCATCCACGGTAGCGGTGACAAGAAGCGCTTTACTGTTCGTAAGATGTCAGGTAACGTTGGTGTAGAGCGTATCTTCCCAATGGATAGCCCATTCATCGAGAACATCACCGTTAACAAATACGGTAAAGTTCGTCGCTCTAAATTGTACTACTTGCGTGCTCTTACTGGTAAGAAAGCTCGTATTCCAGAGCGCCGCGTGAAGTAACAAGGCAGGATATCGGTTATCGGTAGTCGGATAGCGGTTATCGATAATCGATTATCAAGCATTGCCAAATGGTGTAATGGTAGCACTACAGATTCTGGTTCTGTCTGTCTGGGTTCGAGTCCTAGTTTGGCAACAAAAAGTCGGATTGAGAAAATCTCAGTCCGACTTTTTTTGTCGCAATGATATTATTGGAATACGAGAGAAAATAAAATAGGCGAAATATATGTTTAATAACAATTTTTAACATTAAAACGTATTATAATTTGTGTATTCCAAATATTTTTCTTAATTTTGCGGCGTAAAATAATAATTAACGGAAATAATCACTAATATTTTAACTTATGCTGAAATATCCTTTTCTTATTAATTTAGTAATGGGTATTGTTGGAAAGATCGAGCTTCAAAAGTTGAATAAAGCTTCGAAAAATCCACGAAAAGCCCAAGAAAAAACGCTACGAACGATGCTCGAGATATCCAAAGGTACAGTTTATGGACGTGAGCATCACTTTGCAGAGATTCTAGATTGCAAGACAGATACTGAGTTGTATGCCCGTTATCAACAGTATGTACATAAGCAAGACTACGAGAAATTGCGTCCATACGTGAATCGTGCAAAAGAAGGAGCACCTGATATTCTTTTCCCTGGACATCCGGTAATGTATGCAACCACTAGTGGTACCACGGCAGAACCTAAATGGATTCCTATCACACGCCACTATTTGAAGCGCATTTATGGTAAGATGACGCGTCTCTGGATCTACAATTTCATCCGTCAACGTCAAATGGTATTTGCTGGTAGTGTGGTGATTATTGTGGGTAAAGCAGTAGAAGGTCGTGCATTGGACGGTACTGTATTTGGCTCGGTATCTGGTCTTACTCGTAAGGATGTACCTGGATTTATCAAAAAGCACTATGCTTTCTCTTCGATTGTATATGATATTCCTGATTACAATGCTCGCTACTATGCTATTATGCGATTGAGTATTGAGCAGGACGTGACCATGTTGGTAACTGCTAATCCTTCGACTATTGTAGAAATGCAGCACAATGCTATTGAGTATTTCGACAAATATGTAGAGGATATCGAGAATGGTACACTGAATAAGGACTTGAATATTCCAGAATATATCCGTGAGGAACTAGAGAAAGACCTGAAACCCAATCCAAAGCGTGCAGCTGAGTTGCGTCGCTTGAAAGAGGAGTATTATACGCCGCTTCCACGCCATTATTGGCCTAACCTGCAGGTACTTTCTACATGGAAATGTGGAAATACGAAAGTATATTTGGATAAATTCAAAGGTTCGTTTGCTGATGATATTTGCCATATGGAGATTGGCTATTTCTCATCAGAATGTCGCTTTGGTTTTGTGATGGATGATTATTCGGTGAATACTGTGCTCTTCCCACATTTCCACTACTATGAGTTCGTGGCTGAAGAAGATTTGGAAAATCCTAATCCTCGTTTCTATCAACTATATGAATTGGAAGAGGGCAAACGCTATTCTCCAATCGTAACCACATATGCTGGCTTGTACCGCTATGATGTGAGTGACTTGATAGAGGTAGGACCGAAATACATGGGTACACCTACTATACATATGGTGCAGAAGGTAAATGGTATTGTGAATATCACAGGCGAGAAATTGCAAGAGAATCAATTCATGACATCCGTACAAAAAGCAGAGGAGGAGTTGAAGATGCCAACAAAATTCTCCATTGCGTTTGCCGATGTAGAGAAGAGTACCTATCACTTCTACTTCGAATTCGCAGATCAGATGACTTCGCAAGCGGATGCCGAGAAATTTGCAGCTGTAGTAGATGCAGAACTGAAGAAAATGAATATTGAGTATGAAGCAAAGCGTGATAGTCTTCGTTTGAAAACTCCAATCACTCACCGCTTGCGTCACAATGCTTTTGATAAGTTTAAGCAAGCTTCTATTGCCGATGGTACAGGTCGTGATGGGCAGTTCAAAGTGAACTTGCTGTTGCAAGATGAGAAGCGTCATCAAAAGTTCAAACAATTAGCTATGGATGCTAAAGAAGCCGTAGGAAAAGCAATTGATGAAATCGAAAAGAAAGCAGCAGTACATAAGAAAAAAATCCGTAAATGAATAAGCAATACGAAGAACTGAAGGTTTTAGCAGATGAGTACATACCTCAACCTGCTATTGAGTATCCACAGGAGAATCCTTTTGAACGCACGCTATTTCCTGTCTTTGATCGTGAGATGGCTATCGATGAGCATTATCCCTATGTGGATGATTCTGCTTGGTATCGATTTAAGACAAAGTGGGGATATGCTTTTGTCTTGAAGCTTTGCCTCAATACAATGCTGCGTGTGAAGATGGGATTGCGTATTCGTGGTCGCGAGGTGCTGAAGAAGCATCGAGAAGGACTAAAGAATGGGGCTATCACTATTGCCAACCACGTTTATCGTTTGGATTGTCCATGTGTATTGTTGGCGGTTAGAGCTAAGCATACTACTCGAATACCTATGTTTGCGCCTAATTTCCGCACGAAAGATAGTTTCTTTTTGAACTTGGTTGGTGGTGTGCCTATTCCAGAACCAGAGGCAGGATTAAGTGCGATGAAGAAATTTAACGAGGCATTTGATGAGTTTCATCGTCGTGGATGGTGGTTCCATATTTTTCCAGAGGCATGCCGATGGGATATGTACAAACCTTTGCGCCCTTTCCAAAAAGGTGCATTCACCATGAGTTATAAATACAACAAACCTTTGCTTCCTTGTGTGATTACGTACCGTGAACGTAAAGGTATTTTCCGTTTGTTTGGTCCAAAGGATTTGCCACTATTGACGGTAACAATAGGTGAACCGATATATCCAGATACGACACAGCCACGCAAAATGGAGGTAGATCGCCTGCGTGAAGTGGCACATGCACAAATGCAGCAGATGGCGGGTATTACGCATAATCCTTGGCCTGCTACGTGGGAAAATCAATAAGATATTCTGCGCTACCCTTGCGCTACGTTTGTAAGATAGTATGGCAATAAAAAAAGGTGTATCAATTGATACACCTTTTTCTTTTATGTAGTGCTAATTACTTGGTCAAAATCATATGTTGCCAAGGCTTGAGTGTCAAGGTTTGTGTTGCCTCTAGATTCATTGTTTTGCCGCAGATGCAGTGGTACTCACCAGCGTATTGGTCGATGGTGAGATTAACTGTTTGCTCCTCAGCCGACATATTCATCACTGCAATAACGGTATTCTCTTTGTTGTCTTTTGGGCATACTGCGTGGCGAACGCATGCAAATACCTTGTCGTTGTCAGCAGCCAGGCGAACCATAGGTGCACCAATCTCGTTGCTCCACAATGCGAAGTTCTCTGCGCGCAAAGCGTTGAGTTGCTTGTACATCTCGTGTTGTGGTGCATTCTCTACGCGGTCAATGAGGTCTTTCTCGAAGAATTGCAAACGATGGTGGTTGCCGCTTGGTTGACCTGTATAGATCATTGGCATACCTGGTACTACGTAGGTGAATGCGGCAAAGAGATCTGTAGCATCGCCCATACGCTCGAACTCTGTGCCATTCCATGAGTTCTCATCGTGGTTAGAGGTGAAGTTCATGCGGATTGCCTCTTTGCGTAGGGTGGTATCTACCTTTGCGAAATAGCCCCAGAGGTCTTCTACGGTCTTTTTGCCCTGAGCTACACCGTTCATCAAGTGGTGGAGTTCCCAACCATAATACATATCGAATGCAGTTTCGGTGAGGTCTTGTGCCTCTGCCTCATCCTCTGCCAAGGTGAACATATCTGGGTGCTTAGCGCGAATCTCTGCCATTGCTTCGTTCCAGAAGTCGGTAGGAACTTCGCCTGCTACGTCGCAGCGGAAACCATCGATGCCGATGGTATCCATCCACCAATGCATAGCTTGCTTCATAGCTGCACGCATGTCTTGGTTGTCGTAGTTGAGTTTTGAGATGTCGGTCCAGTCGTATTGAACCATCAAGTTGCCTAAACTATCGCGGTAGTGCCAACCTTCGTTTTTGGTCCATTCGCTATCTGGAGCGGTGTGATTAGCTACCCAGTCAAGGATAACTTTCAGTCCCAACTTGTGTGCTTCAGCCAAGAAGTGCTCGAAGTCAGCGCGTGTACCGAACTCAGGGTTGAATTCGCAGTAGTCGGTAATAGCATAGTAGCTACCCAATGTACCTTTGCGTTCCAATACGCCAATTTTTTGGATAGGCATTATCCAGATGATATCCACGCCAATCTCCTTCAATGCTGGCAATACTGCCTCTGCGGCTTTGAAGGTACCTTCTTCGGTCAATTGACGGGTGTTAAGTTCGTAGATGGTAGCGTCATATGCATAGCATGGATGCTCCAATTGGCAGCATGGCTGCTTTGCGCAGGATGCCAAGCAGAGCAATCCCAACGCAGCAAAAAGAATTTTCTTCATTGTTGATTGTTATTTTATAATTATTTGTTGTTAGATGCTGAATACTTTATCGCCATTGATGGTGATGCTGCTTTCGCCATTGAGGTTGATGACTACGTCCACCACATCGCCCATATATACGCGTTGGAAGTGCAACATATCATCGGTTACCTTCACAGGAATATATTCTCCATATAGAAGGGCCATGTTGTTGCGACGCATTTGTGCCAATTGTTGTACTTTTGCACGGAATGCTTGTTGATTTGCATCCAGTCCGTTGAATTTCATCATATGGCGGTTATCTGGGTCGTTGGCACCTGCTTCTCCGTACTCATCGCCTTGATATACGCAAGGTACACCAGGGATAGTGAAGTTAATTACCTCCAATAGCATAGCCATACGATATGCATGTGCCTCTAGTTCTTTGTCGCCATCTGCGGTTATGCCAATCTCGCGTGTCCAGCCTGCAGCTTTGTCGTTCTCATCCCAACGTACAGCACCACCTGCCAATGAGATGAAGCGGCATTTATCGTGGTTGCCCGAGATATTACCCATAGTGTGGTGTGCACCGTATGCGCTCAACGACTCAAGAATGGTATTATTCATACGTTTGAGCGATTGCTCTGGCTTGCCCAATACGTCGATGGCGGTGTGATAGATATTGAAATCAAACTGTGCGTTCAGCATACCGGTCTTAACATACGAACCAATCAATGCTGGGTCGCCGTATGTCTCACCAATCATCCAGATATGGCGGTCTGGGTAGCGTTGTTTCATTTTCTTGCCCAATTCACGCCAGTAGTTGAGTGGAATATGCTTGCATGCATCGTGGCGGAAGCCGTCGAAAGCGAACTTGTCGAGCCATACGAGGGCAGAGTCGGTCATAGGTGAGCATACCTCTGGGCGCTCCAGGTCGAGGGTAGGGATATGCACATCAAACCATGTGGTGAGGCGTGCCTCGTCCCACAACTCGAAGTTGCGACGACCATCTGGCAAGATACTATCGGTGTGCCAATCTGGGTGCTCTTTCAGGGTAGGGGAATTGATATGCATGTGGTTAGCCACGTAATCAAGAATCACGTTCATACCATGCTCGTGCGCAGTTGCCAACATATCGTGCAGCTCTTGCTCGGTGGTGAAACGTTTCTCTACTGCAGTAGCATAGATGGGCCAATAGCCATGATAGCCCGAGAACTTGGTATAGGTCTTGGTGCTGTCGTATTTGTTGCCATTGGCAAATGGATACATGCCCCAAGCGTCCCAAGGGTTTTGTGTGATAGGTGAGATCCATATGGTGGTGATGCCCAATTCCTCGAAGAAGCCCTCTTCGATTTTCTTTTGGATACCTTTGATATCACCGCCTTGGTAGTCCACGATGTCGAGTACCTCGGGGCTATTCATTTTCCAGTCGTTTTTCTTGTTGCCGTTGTGGAAGCGGTCAATCATCAGTGAGTATAGCACTTGCGCATGGTCATCAAAGCGGGTGAGCTCAGCCACGTCGTTGACTACCTTACCATCTTGCAACGGGATCAGGATGTCGTTGAGGTGTTTGCCGTCGCCATAGGCATATACGCGGATAAAACTACGACCTTTGCTCTCGCGCCATGCTTTTTCGATTGTGATAACTGCTTCTGGATCATACTGACCGTATGATACATACTCTTTTGCACGTGTATCTTGCCAGAATATGCGGAATTGCAGATGCTCATACTCGTTGAGAACGCCCAATGTGATGGTAGAGTCGGTAAATGATTTGGTCGTTAGACCTACCTCGTATTGGGATTGTGGTACGATAGGGATATCGTAGTGCAATCCTTTGTTAGGCACATCCACACTGAGTACGGACAGGGTGTGATCACCGTTGAGGGTAAAGCCCTCAGCATTGGCGTTGATTACCTGATACGATGGCTCGGTATTGAGCAGCACTTGGTCGTCTGCCTCGAGCGCTGGCAGGTAGTCTGTGAGTACAACGTGTGTGTCTTCGCCTGTGAATACGATAGGCATGATAGGGTTCTGCGTGTTTGCATTTGCCTCTGGCTGAGGGGTTTGCGTAGCAGTAGTGCTGCACGAGATGAGTGTCATGGCAGCAAGGATAGTTAGCAATGTGTGTCTCATATTATTGTATTTTGTTTTGTCTGGTAATAAAAAAGCGTGCAAAGTTACTAAAAATTTCGCATATACGCAAGTGCTTATGCAAAATACTTTTTACAACACCACTTCCTCGCCTTTGTCGGGTATGTGGATACGTCGGAATCCTGCTTCGTACAGATGGTCTTTCATGGTTAGTTGTGCTTCTGCTTCGCCGTGTACGATGAAGGTTTGTTGTATGTGGTTCACATCCTGACATGCTGTGAAATATTGTATCATTTCTTGGTAGTCGCCATGTCCTGAGAATCCCTCGATTTTGGTGACTTGTGCGCGTATGCGGTGGTCGTACCCGAAGATGCTGACGTATCTCAGTGTAGGATCTTGTATGCGTGCGCCAAGCGATGTGGGGGTGCAATAGCCCACGATTAGTATGGTAGTGCTGGGGTCGTCGATATGGTTCGATACGTGGTGTTTGATTCGTCCTGCCTCCAACATGCCCGACGATGAGATGATGATACATGGCTGTTCGCTTCTATTCAATGCTTTGGACTGTTGCACATCGGTGATATACCTCAGCGTATTGAATCCGAAGGGGTCGTCATCAAAGCGCATGGTATCGCGCACTTGTTCGTTGAGGGTATCGGCATAGCGACGGAAGATTTCGGTAGCATTGGCGGATAGGGGGGAGTCCACATATACGGGTATGCGTTCTAATCGTCCATCGTTGTATAGTTGGTTGAGCACATACACTATCTCTTGTGTTCTGCCCACCGAGAAGGATGGGATTAGCAGTTTGCCATGTTTGTACATGCACGTTTCTTCCACCACGCCCAGCAGTTGTTGTTCGCTGACCAGTTGATCATCGTGCAGACGGTTGCCATAGGTGGACTCGCATATGAGGTAGTCGCATTGTGGGAAGGGCTGTGGAGAGCATAGTATATGGCTGTGCAGTCGCCCTACGTCGCCAGTGTATGCAATGCGTTTGATTTCGTCATTCTCTTTGATTTCCAGACTGATAACTGCCGAACCAAGCATATGCCCAGAGTTGCTGAACTGTACTTGTATATGTTCATCAATGCGATACGGGGTATCGTATGGTATGGTTCGGAATAGTTTCATCACCTGTTGTGCGTGATTGGTATCGAAGAGGGGTTTGATTTTGGGCTTGTGTTGTCGATCCATCTTCTTGTTGTACCATCGCACGTCTTGTGCTTGTATGAACGCAGTATCTTGCAGCATGAGTCGGCATAGGTCGCGTGTTGCAGGAGTGCAGTATATCTTGCCTCGAAATCCCTGACTATAGATATAGGGTATGAGTCCCGAGTGGTCGATATGGGCATGTGATAGTAGCAGGTAGTGTATATCTTTTGGGTCGAAACCGAGTTGTCGGTTTTCTTGGTCGGTTTCCATACCTTTACCTTGATACATACCGCAGTCGAGTAGGATAGTGGTTCCTTTGTCGGTAGTGATGAGGTGTTTGCTGCCCGTTACCTCTTTTGCCGCTCCTAAGAATTGTATTTTCATGGTGGTTTAATTTGAAACTGGCAACAAAGGTACAATTTTTTTTGAAATGCACAAAATCTTTTCAATTATTTATGAAAAATAATCGTTCTCGGCAATGTGATAACTTGAGCGAGGTCCCGTGATAGGGGTAAAATCAGTACAGATAGATAAATCTATCATTTTCTTATAAAATACCTTGCTTGCTTGCGCATATGCGATTTTTTTACTACCTTTGCGGAGCAATTACTCCATAACTTCATAACTCACTCAACTATGGAACACAAATCTTGTCCTCGCTGTGGTGCTGCGTTTATTTGCCAACACGAAAATCCCGCTAAGTGTCAATGTGCAGGTGTATTGCTCTCTCCCGCCACCCGTGCTTATATCGCAGAGCGATACCCCAACCAATGCCTCTGCCGCAAGTGCCTATTGGAGTTCTCTATTTAGGCAATCTATGTTTATTGTCCCGAATTATTCGGGTATTCCCTGCCTCTAAACCCTAAACAGTAGCGCCGTCGGCGCGTCCACTAAACAAAAAATCGCCCAAAAATCACTCTTTTCTTGCACATCTCGAAAAAAAAGTGTAACTTTGCGGGCAAATATCCAAAAGAATTGACATGCGCAGCAACGAAATCTCATATTTCATCTCTTTTTGCATTGAGCAATACAAGCAAAAACACCAACTGACAGGCGAGCAGGCTATGCTTGAACTGGACAAATATGGCGTATTGGAATATTTGGAGGAGTTTTATGAGGTATTGCACACACAAAGTGCGCAATGGATTGTAGAAGATATTGACAACTATATCAATCAGCGAAAACCATGAAAGTTTATCACGGCAGTTTAGAGTGTGTTGAGACACCTGAGATTCGCGAACCCAATCGCACCCTTGATTATGGTAGCGGATTTTATACCACGACTTCGTATGAGCAAGCCGAGGAATGGGTGCGTAGAAAGATGAAGGGCAACCGTGCTGCAAAAGGCTTTGTCAATGAATACGAATTGGATATTGACAAGTTGCAGTCGGTTAAGTGCTTGCTCTTTGAATCGCCTACCGATGAATGGATTGATTTCGTGATGAACAACCGCCTCAACAAGGACTTTATACATGACTACGATGTGGTATATGGTCCTGTGGCAAATGACCGTGTTTATACATGCTTTGCCTTGTACGAAGGTGGATTGATGAGCAAACAAAACTTGCTTGCAGAGTTGAAGACATACGAACTCGTTGATCAATATTTGTTTCACACGGAGCAAGCATTACAACTATTAACATTCACCAAAGCGCACGAGATATTCTTATGACCGAAGTGACCCAAAATAATTTGCATTTGCTTTTGCCTTCCAAAGTGAGTTGGTTGGCAGATATGTTGTGTGCAGAGAAGCATATCAGCGTTATTGAAGCCATGCGACAAATCTACTCTTCTGATATGTACAAACAATTGGAACAAGAGAGCACCAAACGCTGGCACGAAGGTCCTGTCGCTTTGTACCAAGAATGGATGAAGAAATAACAAAACAATACTAACCCACTAAATTACTCATCACTCATAACTTATAGTTAATCCGCAACGAATCGTTGCCCGACATATTTGATATAGCGTTATAAGCCCAAACTTGATTCATTGAAAACTGGACACTTTCAATAATCATTTATTCTTCAAGTACGGTTTATGCACGCTCATGCTTTCAGCGTGAGTTTTCCGTGCCTAGATTTGAAGAATAAAGGTAGTCCAGAATCCTCAATGAATCAAATTGAAGCGAACGAAAGTTCACGCTTTTTTGTATACCTACACGAACATAAAAACAAACCAATATGAAAAAATTTTTTACAATTTGCCTCCTACTTGGAATGGCAGTATTCATCAACGCCAATAATGATGAACTCTATTACAATTTTGCAAACGAGCAAGTTCTGTTAGATGAATTAGATCTGTTTGAGTATGCCAATTTTCCCGAAGGAACATCATTTGAGATTTTCCAAGATGAAGTAGATGATTTGGGTATTAGACATCAGTCGTATCAACAAATGTATCATGGCATAAAAGTGCAATCTAAAATGATACTTGTACATTCTAAAAACGGTCAA
>JAFTHS010000067.1 GCA_017457295.1 Paludibacteraceae bacterium
CAAGAGATGACCTCATCGACATTATTCCTTGCCTTGAGAGGTATCCTTCTTGTGCCTTTTTGGAATAGGCAACCAAGTGTATATGAGGATGATGTCCTTCGTCATGAAAGGCTGCATACCATTTTAGATTGCTGTATGGAATTTTTAAAGACTCGGCAAGCTTTTGCGTTTGTCCGCGGAGCATATCTCTCCAACGGTACGCATTATCGTAGCCGAGCCTTACTGCATCCTCTCTACGTAACGATACGATCATAGTGTAGATATTACCTTCATAACCTGTGATCTCCTTCGAGATAGCATCGAGAACAATCTCGGAATTGCTATCGGTAAAGAGACCATGCTTGCCGATTTTTTCAACACGGGGACGGGTTGCAATGTAGTCGATATAGGTTTTATTATCACCTATTCCCATGGCATTATCTTCGAGGCACCGTGTTATAAATTCCGAAGCATTTTTGATCGTGGGAGTGACGAGATAGTCCTCGTATTCAAGCATTTCTTTGCTGTCGGGAAAGTCTTTTAGGAGCTGCTTGATCAGCTCTTTTTGACCGTCAGTTGCATCGAAGTTGGCTCGTGAATCATCGATCTTTTGCACGTGATCTCGGGTTGCAATATATTTCAAATAACCACCACGAGCTTTGCTTGAGCCGGGCTTGTAGTATCTGAATTTTGTCACGAGGATTGCCATCTAATTGCTTCCTCTGCGTACAAGGCTCCGTTGAGCTTTCGTACTTCTTTCTCGCACAGCTCACGGATTCTTGTCATTTCAAGCTCCGATACGTTTTTCAGAGAGGCGATCATATTTGCAAGAACACTTACTTCAACAGCGAGCTTATATAAGTTGCGGTTATGCCTGTTGTCACTCTCTTTTAGGATGCTTGTGATGGTGGATACCACGATGTTAGAAAAGTAATCCTCGTGGCTTTTAGAATTGAGAAAACCGCAATAAAAAATGATTGCTTTTTCGATAAATTCACCCTTACAGGAGCAGTTATCTGCCTTCCACATTTCGTCTGCAAGTTCTTGAGTTTCCTTGCTCATCCAAAGTTGAAAGCGTACCTTACTTTCCTTGGGCTCGTTGTTGTTTTCTGCCATAATAGCACCTTCCTTTCTTTAGCGCGAGTCGACGCGCCTGAATTTTCCTTGAGTTTATTGGAGATTTCGGCAGATACGCGCCAATCGAAGCGCGAAACTCCGTTTTTTAGCGCGTATCACCGAAAGTTTGAAAAAGCGAGCAAAGTGGGCGAAAGAGCTCAAAAAACGCTCGGCTCTGCCGTGCGATGTGAGTCGGGATGGCGGCAGATGCGCCAACCCTTTCTCCCGCTTAAAATCGACCTTGTCGATTTATGCCCACTTTACCGCCTATGCTCGTACTTTGGGCATATCACCACCTTTGCCTTGTGACTTTGCTTGCATGGGTGAATACACATCAAGCATTTTTCATTGTAGCGTATATATCCTTCTGCGTTTACGAAGAACTGCCATTCCGACTTCTTCGGAGTTGGTTTATCTGTCTTCATAGGACACCTCTGATATTTGGACGAAAAAAGCCATGTTTTGCCGTCAAAAACCCGTTACAATCGATTTTCTTCAGTGGGGTGGGATGGTTGCTCCAAGGTGGTTTTAGGGTTCTAAAAACGCCGTATAAACGTCTGAACATATTTACATACCTTCCTTTCGTTACTGCATGTTCATGCCTGAATCTTCGGCAGTAGTAAGGTAGGCACTCTCGTATGCATCTTCGCCGAGTGCCTTGAGGATTTCATTGTATTCTTCCTCGTTTGTGCAATCTCGGATACCGAATTCTGCTATGCCGTCCATGACGGAATTCATTAGAGTGCTGTCTTCCTCGGAGAGCTTTCTGTTCGGTTCCAACCACGCTTTTCCTTTGCCCCAATGTACGCAAAGCGAAACGGGAAAACCTCCACTTTCATCACATTGAAATTCGGGCGAAGAGTGGTAATCATCGGAGCCAATCTCTGCGAGGAGTTCGTCTAATTCCTTGAGGTATTTTGCCTGTGTCATTACATGCCTCCTATCGTATTTTTTGTTTGTAAATCGTTGTAATAATTACAAAACTCTTGCGGTGACTGTCCATACTCTTGTTGGATTTTTTCCGTCACCATTTCTTTGATAAGTGCTGCTTCTGCTTCCGTGGGAGTGTATTCTCCTTCCTCACATTCCGCATCCTTAGATATAAAATATTCAAGACGAAGTGTGTCTGCAAAAGGATTGTATTTCGCATACAGGTTCAACCATTTTTCATCATCTGAGGCTGTATCCGTTCCGAATTTTTTATCTACATCGAACCAAGTTTCAAGGTAAGCGATGATTTCCTGACCGCTTTCGTCATCGATCTCCATGTCGCGCAGGACGACTATATCGGAGCGTTCCAATTCATTGTTTTCTTTCATGGCTTCCCATACCTTTCGGCAATGAATTCACGAACGTCAGCGGACACATGTTTGTTGTAGAGCTTATCGATCATAGCGATAATTTCTGCATCTAAGTCCATGCCTTTCTTGTTCATAAACATCTTCAAGGCATTGAGCTTTTCCTCTGCGTAATTTACGCTAACGGTTGCTTGTTTTATGTGATCAACTCCTTTCACATGGACTGAGTGAAGCCTTCATCTTCATCAAAGTCTTGGTTCCTATTTTCATAGTCATCGATGTATCTTTGTGACAGCGTTACGGCTATTCCGTCATCGAGATACTCCACATCACTAACCGCCATGTGACCTTTTAAGATTTCATGACAGTCATAGGGGCTTGTGTATATGCCTGATGTGAGTTGCTTGCATATATCATCGTTAATGATAAATGTTCTGTCAGAATGATGCTTAATACCGTATCGTAGCAAACATTCAATAGATGTATCACGGGCAAGATGACAGGATACCTCATCAAAAAGTTCGGTATCAACAATATTTGCACCAAGCATTTTGAGCATGTTTTCCGAGCGTTCTTCTTCCGTAGTACACTCGGGAGCAAATGTCGCATATACGAGTTGCTCAGCCAAGTCTTCGGCTGTGATCATATCGACTGCTTCATCCTCTTGCTCGTCGAAGTATTCATCGAGGGACTCGATACTGAAATCGTGGAGCTCAGACTTTTGCCAACCGATCACTTCGTGAAGGGTGTTATAAAGAACGGCATCATCCTTGATGTTTTCCAAAAACCACTCGAGTGTATTGGCAAGGATTTCGTTCTTTCTACGTGTATTCATGTTGTTAAGTACCTCCGTATATTTCGTTGAATTTATTTCTGTCGGCATCCGTAAACGTCACGCCGAATGCAGAAGAAATATTAGTTAGCGCATCGCTTTCTTCAGTTCGGTTGAGGAAGCAATCCGCAAGTTTTTGGTAGAATCCATCCTCGCTTTCTTTACCAGTTAGGCACGAAAGATAGATGGTTTTTGCTTGGGATATGTCTGTATCCGAGAGACCGTTCTCCGTGAAGACGGTTTCTATTTCGGTTAGCTCATCTTCATATTGCCGTAGCATTTCCTGATGCTCGGGAGCCATATATTCGTACACCATATCCGAGTTGATCATGTCGTTTGTTGTGCCACCCATCCATCCGAACAAGCCATATACAGCAATGAATGGGAGGAGCACAATAAATAGGGCTATGCCTATCACATAGCCCAAGAATTTTCGTCCTTTTTTATCGCCAAGGAGCCACATGACTATCTTTTTAGCCACCTTGCCGACTACAGCCCAAAATCCGTTAACCACATCCTTTCATGTGTTATTTTAAATGATTATCTACCACCCGCCTTTCCAAACAACACGGATTTGTAATCGGGGGCGATTACCTGAAGCAGATACCTTTCGGTGCCACATTTGAAGAGTGCCGTACCACGCTCGGGGTGCTTGATCAGATCGAACTCGGATTCCTCGATCTGCAATGTGTCCATGTAATCTCTCGGGTTAATGTTACCCGCATTGAACAAGAATTGATGCGTAGGGATCGAGAACAATGGCTTCGTCAGTTCCTTAACCTCGGGCAACAGAAAGTCCTCAATATTCTGCGATGCGAGAATGATTGAGGATTCCTTTTTACGTACACGCTTGGAGGCATTACGGATGTATTCTATTGCCGTAAGGTTTGTCAAGAAGAGGTACAGCTCGTCTATGGAAGCTGCCGTGTTTCCGGTCGTGAGGAGCTTGTGATTCATGTAGGAAAGGATGTTAAATAGCATAGCATCCTTCA
>JAFTHS010000068.1 GCA_017457295.1 Paludibacteraceae bacterium
GCACAACAATTTTGTAGTTGCCAACCAATGGTCCATAGAAGAACATTCCGTGCGCCGAGCAGATATCATTGTCTTTATCAATGGTCTGCCATTGGTGGTGATGGAACTCAAATCACCCTCACGCACCGAAACCAATGTATCGGAAGCATACGCCCAACTGCGCAACTATATGCAAGAGATACCATCGCTGTTTGTCTATAACGCTTTCTGCGTGATGAGCGATCTGGTAACATCCAAAGCTGGTACCATCACTTCGGGCGAGGACCGATTCATGGAATGGAAGACAGTAGATGGACAAACCGAAGACAACCACTTCGCCAATTTCCATGTGCTCTTCTGCGGCATGTTTGAGCAAGAGCGACTAATCGAAATCCTGCGCGACTTTATCTGCTTCTCCAAAGAGGAGAAACATAGTGCCAAGATACTGGCAGGTTACCACCAGTTCTATGCCGTGCGCAAAGCCATCACTTCTGTCAAAGAAGCCACTACCACCAACGGC
The DNA here is from genome assembly GCA_017457295.1 of Paludibacteraceae bacterium. Taxonomy (GTDB): domain Bacteria; phylum Bacteroidota; class Bacteroidia; order Bacteroidales; family Paludibacteraceae; genus Colicola. The sequence goes on from JAFTHS010000068.1 coordinate 500, forward strand.
AAAGGTGGCGTGTTCTGGCATACACAGGGTAGCGGTAAATCCCTGTCAATGGTATTCTTTGCTAAATGCCTACAGCGTGCGCTATCTTCGCCTACTATCGTGGTCATTACCGACCGCACGGACCTCGACAACCAACTCTTTGGGCAGTTCAGCAAGTGCGCCGACTTCTTGCGCCAAGTGCCCGTACAAGCCAAAAGTAGAAAACACCTCAGCGAACTGCTGGACGGTATAGAAGCCAATGGTATCTTCTTTACCACCATGCAGAAGTTCGAGGAAGGCGAAGAAGCACTATCCCAACGCAGAAACATCATCGTTGTTGCCGATGAAGCCCACCGCAGCCAATACGGACTCACCGAGACCATCGACAAACAAACAGGCAAACTCAAGATTGGTGCAGCTCGTATGGTGCGCAATGCACTGCCAAATGCTACATATATTGGCTTTACAGGCACACCTATCTCCTTCAAAGACCACTCCACACGCGAAGTGTTTGGCGATTATATCGACATCTACGACATGACCCAAGCCGTCAAAGATGGTGCCACTCGCCCCGTCTTCTACGAGAGTCGTGTGGTCAATCTCAAACTCGATGAAGCCACCCTGCAACGCATTGATGCCGAATACGACCAGATGGCAGAAGAAGCCGAAGAGTACGCTATCGAGAAAAGCAAACGCGAACTGGCGCGTATTGATTCGCTATTGGGTGCAGATGAAACCATCAACTCTTTGGTAGATGACATCCTCACTCACTACGAGGACTACCGCCAATACGAGCAGACGGGCAAAGCCATGATTGTGGCATACTCACGCCCAATAGCCATGAAGATCTATCAACGTATCTTGCAACTGCGCCCACTGTGGAGAGAGAAAGTGGCAGTAGTGATGACATCGGGCAACCAAGACCCCAAAGAGTGGCGACCAATCATTGGCAACGATACCCACAAAAAAGAACTAGAGAAACGCTTCAAAGATAACGATAGCCCACTCAAGATAGCCATTGTAGTGGATATGTGGCTCACGGGATTTGATGTACCATCGCTGTCCACCATGTATGTATTCAAACCCATGGCAGGGCACAACCTCATGCAGGCCATTGCGCGCGTCAATCGCGTATTTGGCGACAAGCAGGGCGGTTTGGTGGTCGATTATGTAGGTATAGCAGCTGCGCTCAAGCAAGCGATGAAGGAGTACACTAGTCGAGATATAAAGAACTACGGTGATACCGATATATCCAAAACAGCATACCCCGAATTTCAAAAGCGACTCGAAGTCTGCCGCGATCTGCTACACGGTTTCGACTACTCAGCATTCTTCGGCACATCCGACTTGCA
>JAFTHS010000056.1 GCA_017457295.1 Paludibacteraceae bacterium
AGATTTTAGTTTTAATTAAGGTTAGTATTTCTTTCAGTTTTCCGTTTTCACCTTTCAGTTTTCCTCCTCGCACCGCACTATTACCGCACAATAACCGGACAATAACCGCACAATTCGTGGCGGTTACAGCACCTATATATTGCCAATCTGTGCAAACTCCGTTAAGGAGATTTTAGGCTTGTCTAATTTTTATGCAAAGATACAACAAAATTTTCGAATTTCCAAATTTTTAGAGGGATAATTTTCAAAAAAATGCACACCGAAACGGCACTTGCAACAAAATCTTCCCAATTGGCAATTTTATTTGCAATTATCCAAAAATTATCGTACCTTTGCAGTCGTTTAACTAACTTTAATACCATTATGCCACAAATGATTATGTTAGGCAGCGAGATGATTCGTATCAATCCTGCCAAGAAAACCGTTGAGTATTCCACGTCGCAAGGCCGTAGTTGGTCCTCAAGATACACCAGCAGTTCCTGCGGCGAGTTTATTGACCTCCTTCCTTATGAGAATGAACTACTGGCAGTTACGAGCAAAGGGGTGTACTACTCCACCTCACAAGGTCGTAGTTGGTCATCCAGATACACAAGTAGTACATGTGGTGAATTTCAATGCCTAATGGACGGCGGCAGAGAATTGTTGGCGCAGACATCCAAAGGGCTTTACTACAGCACTTCCAGCGGCCGCTCATGGTCAAAGCGAAGATAAAATATGTAGATTACCAGCCTACTTATTGTAAGACAGAAACTGTCTGCTATTACAGTATCAAGAATAAGTACCACACTTTTTTGTCATATATTTGCACACTTGCAAATTATTTCGTACCTTTGCAAAGTGAACTGCAAAACCTCAAAATCAATTTGATTATGAAACAAATCTGTGTAATACTTCTGACTATTTGTGCCCTCGTTGCATGTCAGCAAGATGGAGCAATGTATCAATCTGTGGATGTAGCTACTTTTGCTGAGATCATCCAGGACAGTAATGTGGTTTTATTGGATGTGCGCACCCAGAGTGAATATGAGGGAGGGCATATACCTAACGCAATACTTATTGACGTCACACAAGCCGATTTCCTACCAAAGTGTAAGCAACAATTGCCACTCGACAAAACCATTGCCCTCTACTGCCGTTCTGGCAATCGAAGCAAAAAAGCAGCGCAGATCCTAAGTCAAGAAAAATACACGGTGGTGGAACTCAATACTGGCTTCAACTCATGGAAAGGTGAAGTAGAAAAATAAAACCATGGAAATCACTACACTACTTGAATTTACCCACCGCGCCCAGTTGCGTAATTGGCTGCTGGAGCATGGCGAAGAGGCAAAAGAATGTTGGATAGCCATGTATCGCAGCAAACGCCCACTCTGTTCGGCTGCTTGTTTGCCGTATATTGACGTGGTGGAAGAAGCATTGTGTTTTGGCTGGATAGATTCTACCTTAAAGCGTTTGCCCGATGGTCGTTTGGCGCAACGCCTCTCTCCACGCCGTAAACGTAGCCATTGGACAGAACTCAATAAACAACGCTGCGCCGACCTCGAAGCCCGCGGACTGATGACCGACGCTGGACGAAGAGCATTGGCAATGGCTCAAAAAAACTAGGATATTTGAACGATAAGGTATAAAAAAATGCACTTTTACACAAAAAAAGTGCATTTTTCTTTTCAATATGACATGTTTTAGCAGTTTGATGTAGTACCTTTGCAGCCGAAATGAACTTAAAGTTAAATAATTTTTGCGTGTGTACGATATTTTTTGTACCTTTGCACATTAAATTCTAACAACTATGGCAACAAAGAAAATTCTTGGTTTAGATCTTGGAACCAACAGTATTGGTTGGGCAGTCGTAAATAAAAATGATGAGAAAAAAAGTATTTCTCATGCGGGAAGCCGCATTATCCCTATGGATGCTGCTCTGCAAGGTGATTTTGAGAGCGGAAATAGTATCTCTCAAACAGCCAATCGAACTGCGGCACGTGGTGTTCGTCGGTTATTTGAGCGTCGTGCTCTGCGCCGTGAGCGCCTCAATAGAGTATTGAATCTTATGGGCTTTTTGCCAGAGCATTATACTAAACACCTCAATCGCTATGGTCAGTTGAATAAAGGACAAGAACCAAAACTCGCGTGGTGCCCTGATGAGAATGGAAAAATGCACTTTCTTTTTCAGTCATCGTTTGATGAGATGGTAAAGGAATTTGCTATACTACATCCTGACTTGCTGACCGACGGCAAAAAGATTCCATACGATTGGACTATATACTATTTACGCAAGAAAGCACTTTCACAAGCCATCTCTAAACTAGAATTGGCATGGATTCTTCATCAATTCAACCAAAAGCGTGGTTACTATCAGGCGCGCGGTGAAGAAGAGGAAATAAAGACTAATGAGAAGAAAGAGTTATTAACCCTCAGGGTTATCAGCGTGCGAAATACTGGCGAAGTTTCTAAAGGGCGCACATGGTATGAAGTAGAATTAGAAAATGGATGGGTGTATAAACGACAAAGTGCTTACCCTCTTGATTGGGAGGGAAAAACACGCGATTTCATAGTAACTACCAAACTAAATGAGGATGGGACAGAAGCCAAAGATGCTTCTGGTAATGTTAAGCGCAGTCTAAGTGCTCCTAAAGAAGATGATTGGGGACTACGTAAAATCAAAACCGAATCAGAATTGGAATTTAGTGGCAAGACTATAGGTGCGTTTATTTACGATAGTTTACTACAACAACCAGACCAGAAAATTCTGGGTGAGTTAGTTCGAGTGGTAGATCGAAAATTCTATAAAGAGGAATTGCGACAAATATTAGAAACACAAAAGCAGTTTATTGCTGAACTAAAAGATAAATCGTTATACACTGCTGCTATTGAGACATTATATCCTCAAAATCAGGCATATCGGGATAGTATATCGGCTAATGATTTTACCTACCTACTCTTACAAAATATTATATTCTATCAACGTCCTCTAAAGAGTAAAAAATCGCTGATTAACGAATGTCCATACGAGTATCGTTTGTATAAAGATTCACAAAATAATTGGCAACGTGAGTATATCAAATGTATATCTAAATCACATCCATTGTACGAGGAATTTCGTTTGTGGCAATTGGTAGAAAATCTACACATCTATCGCTTAGATGATAATGGAATCGGCAAATCTGATTGCACAATGGAGTACATATCCGATAAGGCAGAATTGGTAACTTGGTTGCTCACGCAGAAGGAAGTGTCACAGAAATCGCTTCTCACTCATCTTGCAGGTAAACAGACCAAAGGACTTGTATGGAATTATGTAGAGGATAAGAAATATCCAGCTGCACCCGTTACTACTCTATTGACTAATATCATCAGCGAAGCAGGTGGTACAGCATCATACGAGGAACTGATTCACATGTGGCACATACTATATTCTGTGAGTGATAAAGTAGAATTAAGTCAAGCATTAAAGCACTATGCAGAAAAGCATCAGTTGTCTGAAATCTTTGTTGAAAAATTGAGCAAAGTTAAACCATTTGCAGCTGATTATGGCGCATACAGCGAAAAAGCTATTCGTCGGTTATTATCAGTTATGCGTAGTGGCAAATATTGGAGTGCAGATGCTATTGATACCAAGACAAAAGAACGCATTGCTCATATTTTAACAGGAGAGGTAAATCCGTTGATTAGTAATCAAGTACGAGACAAACTACAAGCAATGAACAATTTGTCAGACTTTCAAGGACTACCTCTCTGGTTGGCAGAATATGTCGTATATGATGTTCGCAAGAATGATACAAAATGGGAAAAACCAGAGGATATTGATGCTTACCTCCAAGAGTTTCGCCTCCACTCACTCAACAATCCTATTGTAGAACAAGTAGTCAAAGAATCATTACGCACAGTGCGTGATATTTGGAAACAAGAAGGTCAGATTGATGAGATACATATTGAATTAGGACGTAACTTGAAACAAAATGCAGAACAACGCAAACGAACATTGGCAAATCAGACAGAAAATGAGAAAGCCAACTTACGTGCAAAACTGCTTTTGCAGGCATTTATGAATCCTGAGATGGATGTAGAAGATGTTCGACCTTATTCTCCAAGTCAGCAAGAATTGTTCCGTATTTACGAAGATGGTGTATTGTCTGCCCATAAAGCAGACGATGATATTAGTCGTATTATTCAATCATTGTCAGAACTTAAACAGCCATCCATGCAGGATGTGAAGAAATACCGCCTATGGCTTGATCAAAAATACCAATCGCCGTATACGGGACAAATCATACCACTATCCAAACTATTTACGCCTGCATATCAAATAGAACATATTATTCCACAATCGCGCTTCTTTGATGACTCTATGTCTAATAAGGTGATTTGTGAGGCAGAGGTCAATGCACGAAAAGACCGTATGTTAGCGCATGAGTTTATTAGTAAATGTGGTGGAGAAACTATCACATTATCAGGTGGAAAAGTAGTAACAGTACTTACTACTACCGAATATGAACATTTAATAAAAGAATTATTTGCAAGCAACAAATCCAAGCACGAGAAATTGCTACTGGATGAGATACCAGAAAAGTTTGTAGCTCGCCAGATGAACGATAGCCGTTATATCAGTCGATTAATGATGCGACTGCTAAGTAATATCGTTCGTGAGAAAAATGCTAATGGCGAATACGAGGCAGAATCGACCAGCAAGAATCTAATTATTTGTAATGGTTCTACCACCACCCGTCTCAAAAAGGATTGGGGTATCAATGATGTATGGAATCGCATTATCTTGCCTCGTTTTGAACGCATGAACGCACTACAAGGGACAGATATTTTCACCACCAAAACAGCCAACGGACATGTTATACCTCATATGCCTTTGGAACTAAGCAAAGGATTTGAGAAGAAGCGCATTGACCACCGTCATCATGCAATGGATGCTATTGTAATCGCTTTTACTACGCGCAATCATGTAGCACTGCTCAGCAACGAAAATGCGTTGGATAAAAACGAGCAAGGACGTTATGACCTACAAATGAAGTTACGCAAACGCGAGAAATGGCAAGATGGAAATGGTAAAGAATATACAAAATTTACGGACTTTATTATTCCATACGAGGGATTCCAGCAAGATGTTTATGAAGTACTCCAAAATATCGTTGTTAGTTTCAAGCAGAACTTGCGTGTCCTAAATAAGAGCAACAATCGAAGTGTTCGTATTATAGATGGCAAAAAGAAAATGATTCCTCAAACCAAAGGCGATAATTGGGCAATACGTAAATCGCTACACAAAGCAACTGTTTTTGGAGAAATTAATCTACAACGCAAGAAATATGTAAATCTTGCATATGCACTTCAGCATATCAATGATATTGTAGAGAAAGATTTGCGCATTAAATTACGCGAATTAGTGGCAGAGGGCAAAGATGAGAAACAAATCAAGAAATACTTTGCTGCTGAACCAGATGTATGGGCAGATATCAATCTAAAAAAGATAGAGGTATATTACTACACCAAAGACACTAATGACCGATTCTTTGCTGTTCGTACAGCACTTGGCGAAGCATTTACAGCAGATTATATTCGTAACAAAGTTACTGATGGGGGCATACAAAAGATTCTTCTTGCACATCTTGAGCGTTGTGGTGGAGATCCTAAATTGGCTTTCTGCCCCGATGGCATTGAGCAGATGAATGCTGATATACAAACACTGAATAATGGTGTCCCACATAAACCTATTTATTGCGTTCGAAAATATGAGCGGTCTGCAAAAAAGTTTGCTGTTGGCAAAACGGGAGCTAAGGCAAAAAAATACGTAGAAGCTGCTGATGGAACTTGTTTGTATTTTGCTATTTATAGAAATATCAATGATGGTGTTGAAAAAAGATCTTGTTATACGATTCCTCTGCAAGCAATAATTGAATGTCAAAAAAGAGATTATCAAAATTGGAAAAAAGAATTAGATGAATGGACACGAACAAATAATGGCATTAGTAATTCAATGGAGTTGTATGCCATCTTATCGCCAGGAGATTTAGTATATATGCCAACTCAAGAAGAAGTAGCATATGGCGTAAAAGAATGGAACAAAAATAATATTTACAAAGTAGTATCATTTGATGATGCAAACTGTTATTTTCTTCCTCATTATGTAGCGTCATCCGTAATAGATAAGGAAGAATTTACTCGTCACAATAAAATACCGAGAGTAGTATTTTTAGATGGAGATAATCGATTAATAAGGGAATATTGTATTCCAATTAAAGTTGATAGATTAGGTAATATACTATGATCAAACGCATTCTGTGTTTTTCCAATCCTGCCTATCTGAAATTGAAACTCAATCAGATAGTCATAGAGATTCCCGAAGTGGTGTATGGTAAAGGTGTGCCTGATAACATGCGCCAAGAGGGGGTGAAAACAGTGCCCATCGAAGATCTGGGTGTTGTGATTCTTGATCACAAGCAAATCACTATCACCCAAGCACTCATGGCTGCGTTATTGGAAAACAATTGCGCTATCATCACGACCAATGACCAACACTTGCCTGTAGGATTACACCTTCCCTTAGATGGTCATAATCTGCAAAACGAGCGTTTTCGTGAGCAGTTGGATGCTTCAGAGCCACTCAAAAAACAGATGTGGCAACAGACAGTCACCAGCAAGATTCTTGGACAAGCAGCCATTTTAGCGGAACAGGGTGTTGAAAATAAGAATATGCTCGCTTGGGCAAAGTCCGTTCGTTCAGGCGATGTGGAGAATATGGAAGGACGTGCTGCTGCCTACTACTGGCGTAATGTATTCCATAATCCTGATTTTGTTCGTGGGCAGGAAGGCGATCCGCCAAACAATCTGCTCAATTATGGCTACGCTATAGTACGCGCCATGGTTGCTCGCGCATTAGTCGCAGCTGGGTTACTCCCTACTCTCGGCATTCATCATCATAATCGATACAATGCGTACTGCTTGGCAGATGATATTATGGAACCCTATCGTCCTTTTGTAGATCGTTTGGTAATTGATATGATGAAGCGATACGAGGATATTTCGGAACTAAATACCGAAATGAAGCGCGACTTATTGATGCTTGCTTATACGGATGTGATTATTGACGGCAGACGAAGTCCTATGCAAATAGCCATTCAAGCCACCGTCAATAGTGTGTACAAATGTTTTAGTGGCGAAGCACGCAAAATTATTTATCCTGATTGGTAAACGCATCTATTTTAGGTGCGTTGCTTTTTTATGACATCACGATTTAGCGAATATAGAATTATGTGGGTGTTGGTATTCTTTGACTTGCCAACTGAAACCAAGAAAGAGCGGAAGGCGTATGCTAAATTCCGCAAGGACCTTTTGGCGGATGGCTTTACAATGTTTCAGTTCTCAATCTACTTACGCCATTGTCCGAGTGCAGAAAATGCAGATGTACATATCCAACGTGTACGAAGAATGTTGCCCGAATTTGGCAAAGTGGGTATTATGCGCGTTACAGACAAGCAGTTTGGCGATATGGAACTGTTCGACTGCAAACACGAAGCACCCTTGCACCAACCTGTGCAGCAATTAGAGCTATTTTAGGATGATAAAAACTGATAAAAACAAAAACGCAGACGATAAAAATCGCCTGCGATTTTTTATCCTTAATTTCTTTGTAAGTCATTGACAATCATCTATAAACACAAAGTATGTTGTTTTATCAGGATTTCAATGAGCAATTTGAAGGATATACACAACTGTGTCGCTTCATTGGAAGAGTTTGTAATTGTTGTTTTATCAGGATTTCAATGAGCAATTTGAAGGATATACACAACGTGTGTTGACTACTTTAGGTTCAACGAGTGTTGTTTTATCAGGATTTCAATGAGCAATTTGAAGGATATACACAACGCAAGGTTGAGTGAATCAATAGTGAAAGAGTTGTTTTATCAGGATTTCAATGAGCAATTTGAAGGATATACACAACGAAAGACCGCACGATGCAAATGAGCAGAACGTTGTTTTATCAGGATTTCAATGAGCAATTTGAAGGATATACACAACAAGACACAACGCAGAATGTGTTAGCAAGGTGTTGTTTTATCAGGATTTCAATGAGCAATTTGAAGGATATACACAACATCGTGTACGCCATAACCGACCCGTCAGGCGTTGTTTTATCAGGATTTCAATGAGCAATTTGAAGGATATACACAACATATTACCATAAATCTTTGTTTTTGTTCGGGTTGTTTTATCAGGATTTCAATGAGCAATTTGAAGGATATACACAACACTTTTCCGTTTACTCTAATTTCGTGTTGGGTTGTTTTATCAGGATTTCAATGAGCAATTTGAAGGATATACACAACCCGAATGTATTGTAAGAACAATCGTTCCCGGTTGTTTTATCAGGATTTCAATGAGCAATTTGAAGGATATACACAACTTTTGCACACGAGTAACAATAGCCTGCAATGTTGTTTTATCAGGATTTCAATGAGCAATTTGAAGGATATACACAACGCTCACTTGCTCAACCTCACCAGCAACCTTGTTGTTTTATCAGGATTTCAATGAGCAATTTGAAGGATATACACAACCCTCGACAAGTTGGAGAATTTAGAAGTTACGTTGTTTTATCAGGATTTCAATGAGCAATTTGAAGGATATACACAACGATTTTGAGGAAGTCCTCAAGCACGCCCTCGTTGTTTTATCAGGATTTCAATGAGCAATTTGAAGGATATACACAACTATCAAGAGGTCGTTGATTACGCTATCCAAGTTGTTTTATCAGGATTTCAATGAGCAATTTGAAGGATATACACAACATTTTACCGCCGCATACAACCTATTGCACAGTTGTTTTATCAGGATTTCAATGAGCAATTTGAAGGATATACACAACTCAGCTCTAAATAGCCAACATCTAATCTTGGTTGTTTTATCAGGATTTCAATGAGCAATTTGAAGGATATACACAACATAACGTGCTGAATGGTAGTAACACCATCAGTTGTTTTATCAGGATTTCAATGAGCAATTTGAAGGATATACACAACAGAGCCGCGAAGAGGCTGACGAAGCGTTAGGTTGTTTTATCAGGATTTCAATGAGCAATTTGAAGGATATACACAACGCGCGGCTTATTAGAGTGCGTGCGTGTGTGGTTGTTTTATCAGGATTTCAATGAGCAATTTGAAGGATATACACAACTACCTGAGCATAAGGGAATGAGGTTGACTGTTGTTTTATCAGGATTTCAATGAGCAATTTGAAGGATATACACAACAACACAGACGTGAAACGCTTGCGCGTTATGGTTGTTTTATCAGGATGTCAATGAACAATTTGTCTGCAAAAGTACAAAAAACATATGAAATATGCAAATTTATATGAAAATATTTTGTTATTTCAAAAAAAAACACTACCTTTGCACCAACTTATTTGAAGGATATACACAATAAGGATTATTCCGTTGTGTAAACATTTAGAGCGGCACGCAAGTGTCGCTCTTTTTTGCACTTCACCTCATCGTCTTATAGCCTAATCGCCTTATAGCCCTATTGCCTTATTCCAAAGTACCGCATCACATCCTCAAACATATCTTGGGCTGTTTGGATGGTATCACGCAGAAAACCATTGACTTGTCCCCAACTCTGAAGACCACGATAATAGTATAAACGCAAGTCTTCTGTTACAATAAATGGTGTTAAACCATATTGCAAGCACTGCCAAAACATCAACAAACGACCTATACGACCATTGCCATCCTGAAACGGATGAATACGCTCAAAGCGCACATGAAAATCCAAAACAGCATCCAAATCTATCTTCTCTTGCGTATTATACTCCATTAACAATGCCCTCATTTCTTGCTGTACATCAGATGGTTGGGTAGTAGCTTCCCCACCTACTTCATTGGCAAGTTTCTTATACGCACCTACGGCAAACCAATCTTTCTGGCTATCAGAAGTATTCGTTTTGAGTAGCGCATGTAGTTGTTTAATATGCGATTCGGTGATTTTATCAGTTGCATGATCAATCACATAGTCAATACAACGAAAGTGATTCACCGTTTCGATAATATCATCAATGCGCGTGCTTTCTGTTGTCACTCCTAATGTGTTTGTTTCAAAAATATAGCGTGTTTGCTCCTTGGTCAAACGACTACCTTCTATGTGATTGGAATTGTAGGTCAAATCAATCTGTACACGGTGATAAATCCCACCTTTTAGCCGACTCTCTTTTTCTTCTCTCAAGCGCGATAACAGAGGCGATACTTTCGCTTTTCCTTTCTTAGGTAATGTAGCACTAACAGGTATATTCCATGTCTTGCCCACCAGAAATGCGCCCTCTATCTTACCCGTTGCACAATAATTACGAGCTGTACGCTCACTCACACCATATTTCTCAGCAAACTGACTAACAGATATATATTCCATCTTGCGGCTAGTTTTTTTAGTAAATTCGCTGCAAAGGTACTATTTTTTGCCGACATCGGCAAGTTTTTGTACAAAAATATACTAAAATAGGCATTTTTTTGCCTATTTGCCTTCTTGTGCGTTGTATGCTTCTAAAGCTTTGCGCAGAACAAGGACTGCCTTCGAAAGATCCTCCTTATTCAGAATATATGCCATTCGCACCTGATGACGCCCATCCTCAGGATTAGTGTAGAAACCACTGCCAGGCGCCATAATCACTGTCTGACCTTCATACTGGAAGTCGGTGAGACACCATTGGCAGAACTTATCCGTATCATCCACAGGCAAATGCACCATCACATAAAACGCGCCCATAGGCGTAGGAGCAAACACACCAGGGATTTGATTGAGTTGGTCAATGAGGAAATTGCGGCGTGATAAATACTCATCATATACCTCCTCTAAGTAATCGTGTGGCGTAGCCAAAGCCGATTCAGCAATCACTTGACCAATCAAAGGAGGTGAGAGGCGTGCTTGGCAGAATTTCATCACCGCTTGGTGCACCTCTTTGTTCTTAGTAATCAGCGCGCCAATACGCACACCACAAAGCGAATAGCGTTTGCTCACCGAATCAATAAGTATTACCCTATCTTCAATACCCTCAAGGTGGAAAGCAGAGATATATGGACGCTTGGTATAGATAAACTCGCGATAGACTTCATCAGAGAAGAGATAAAGGTCGTATTTCTTTACCAAGTCGCGAATCTGCATCATCTCTTGCTTAGTATATAGATAGCCTGTAGGGTTATTTGGATTGCAGATGAGGATAGCACGTGTCTTATCGGTGATCTGTTTCTCGAACTCTTCTACCGATGGAAGTTTAAATCCATTTTCAATATTGGTTTTAACAGGTTTAATCACAGCACCACATGACACCGCAAAAGCCATATAGTTGGCATAACTGGGGTCGGTGATGATGATCTCATCGCCTGGATTGAGGCATGCCATATACGCAAACATAATAGCCTCCGAACCACCCGAAGTGATAATAATCTCGTCTGGTGAGATATCAATACCATACTCAGCATAATACCCCACCATCTTTGCACGCAAAGATAGAACTCCTTGAGAAGGCGTATACGCTAGGATATCACGCTGGAAAGCAGCAATAGCATCTTTGGCACAATCGGGTGTCTGGATGTCAGGCTGACCAATGTTGAGAGAATAGATGTGAATGCCATTTCGGTGTGCCGCTTCGGCATACTTCGCCAATTTACGAATAGGCGATTGTGGCATACTTTGTGCACGTTTGGAGATTTTCATGGCGATGATATGGTTAATAGTTAATGATTTAATATTTTATCCTGTTGTAACTTCAGAATTAATTTTTCGAATAAGTCCCTTGAGCACATCGCCTGGACCAAACTCATAGAAGTGAGTAGCCCCATCGGCTATCATCTGCTGCACACTTTGCGTCCAACGGACAGGCGATGTCAATTGTGCCAACACCAAGTGCTGGATAGTAGCAGGGTCGGTCTCGCCCTTAGCGCTCACGTTCTGATAAACAGGACACATAGGAGCACGGAAGATAGTCTCCATAATAGCCTTCTCCAAGTGCTGAGCAGCAGGTTGCATCAATGGTGAATGAAATGCTCCACCCACGGGCAACTTCAATGCTCGCTTAGCCCCTGCCTCTTTGAGCGCTTTACACGCCTGCTCTACTCCACTCTGCGAGCCTGAGATAACCACTTGACCAGGGCAATTGAAGTTGGCTGCAACAACCACATCCTCCACACTATCACACACTTCTGCTACCTTATCGTCTGGCATTCCCAAAACTGCAGCCATAGTTCCAGGAACGATTTCGCAGGCCTCTTGCATAGCTTGAGCACGTTGACTAACTAAACGTAAGCCATCTTCCCAGTCAATAGCACCTGCCGCTACTAAAGCAGAGAACTCGCCTAAACTGTGGCCTGCCACCATATCTGGACGCAAAGTAGTCATCAATTTGCTGGCTACAATACTATGTAAAAATATCGCAGGTTGAGTAACACGCGTTTGGCGCAAATCTTCATCCGAACCCTCGAACATCACACCCGTAATAGAAAAACCTAGAATGTCGTTGGCACGTTGCATAATAGTACGCGCTTCAGCATAAGCATCGTACAAATCCTTTGCCATGCCCGAATATTGAGCCCCTTGACCGGGGAATACAAAAGCCGTCATTAGATATAGAAATAAAATCAATTAATAATAATCTGTTCGTAAAATTCGACCACAAAGGTACAATAATTTATTGTAATACACAAATTCCTACCTACAAAAATCAGTAAGTAGAGTCATTAGAAAAATATATTTCAAAAAAGTAGATAATGAATTTGTATATGTATGATTTTTTTTGTAACTTTGCAGCCGAATATGCGCATAGCTTTCACAACCATATTGCCAGACGAAGGATTTGCACTACTGAGCCAGCATACACTATATGCTCCTCTGGAGCAATCAGAGGTGCTGGTGAGCACTTTCGACAAACCAGTAACGCGCGAAATGATTATGTCGGCACCACATTTGCAATTGGTGGCGAATTTCGGTGTGGGATTCAATAATATCGACCTTGAAGCATGCCGTGAGCGCGGTATTCGTGTGACCAACACCCCCAATCCTGTGATTGAGCCCACAGCCGAACTGGCATTTGCGCTTATGCACGATGTGGCGAGGCGTACGGCGGAGTTCGACCGCAAACTCAGAGAAGGTAAAGCCGAGCCTTTTGGTGTGATGAATAACCTCAGCCACTCGCTGTATGGCAAGACACTGGGTATCATTGGCATGGGACGCATCGGACAAGCATTGGCGAGAAGGGCAGTGGCAAGCGGAATGCAAATCGTGTACAATAATCGCCGTCCATTGAGCGATGAGACGATGAAGCAATTAGGTTATGAGGCAAAATATGTGAGCAAAGATGAGTTGCTAATGGAGGCGGATTTTGTGAGTTTGAATTTGCCTTATACGCCTGAAGTGAAGCATATCATTGACGGCAAAGCATTGCGCATGATGAAATCCACCGCCTACCTTATCAACACCGCGCGTGGTGCTCACGTGGACGAGCAGGCACTCGTAAAAGCCCTCAAGGATGGTGAGATAGCAGGTGCAGCGATGGATGTCTATGAACATGAGCCACAAATCACGCCAGAACTGCTGACCTTAGATAATGTAGTACTCTCACCTCATACGGGTACAGGCACATGGGAAGGACGCATTGCTATGTGCAAAAACGTCTGCGACAATATCCTCGCGTGGGAAAACAATGAAATTGATAAAATGAATATAATACTATGACACTTTCCGAAAGATTTTTGAAGTATGTGAGTTTCTGCACCACATCGGATGAAGAAACCAATATGACGCCCTCTACTCCAGGGCAGATGGAGTTTGCTAAGTACCTCGCTGCTGAACTCAAAGAGATTGGTATGCAAGAGGTGACACTCGACGACAATGGCTATGTAATGGCTACCCTACCCGCTAACGTGGAAGGCAAGCCCGTTATCGGCTTTATTGCCCATATGGACACTGCTCCTGATGCAAGTGGCAAGAACGTAAAAGCACGCATCGTGGAGAACTACGACGGCAATGACATCGTGCTCAACGCAGAGAAGAACATCGTCTTTGAAGTAGCTAAATACCCTGAGATACTTGACTACAAAGGTCAAGATATCATCGTAACTGATGGTACTACACTGCTCGGCGCAGACGACAAAGCGGGTTTGGCGGAGATTGTGACCGCTTGCGAGTACTTGATTCAACACCCAGAAATAGAGCATGGTAAGATTCGTGTGGGCTTTACGCCTGATGAAGAGATTGGTCAAGGTGCAGACCACTTTGATGTAGCTAAGTTCGGTTGCGACTTCGCCTATACCATGGACGGCGGGGCTGTGGGAGAACTCGAATACGAGAACTTCAACGCAGCTGGCTGCAAGGTGAAAGTGCATGGTGTGAACGTGCACCCTGGTTATGGCTACCACAAGATGATCAACTCTATGCGTATCGCCAACCAGTTTGCCACTATGTTGCCTCGTTGGGAGACACCAGAGCATACACAAGGTTATGAGGGCTTCTATCACCTCATTGCTATGAACGGCAGCGTGGAGGAGACCACCTTGCAATACATCATCCGCGACCATGACCGTGCCCGCTTCGAGAGTCGCAAACGCGAGATGGAGCACCTAGCACGCAAGATCAACCAAGAGTATGGCGAAGGTACCGTAGAGGTTGAACTCCGCGACCAATACTACAACATGCGCGAGAAAGTGGAACCCGTAATGCATATCGTAACACTCGTGGAGGAAGCTATGAAAGAGGTAGGCGTAACACCCAAAGTGCAACCTATCCGTGGCGGAACAGACGGCGCACGCCTATCATTTGAAGGACTACCCTGCCCTAACATCTTCGCAGGCGGTGTGAACTTCCATAGCCGATTTGAGTATCTGCCTATCCCATCCATGGAGAAGGCTATGCAGGTAATCTTGCAAATCGTGCAAAAAGCGTGATTTGCAAGACCGTTTAAAGTTTAAGGTTTAAAGTATAAAGGCAAGAATATATGAAAACTACTCCATTTACAGACATCCATATCGCTTTAGGAGCGAAGATGGCAGATTTTGCGGGCTTTAATATGCCTATTCAATACCCTACGGGTATCAATCAAGAACACATGATCGTGCGCGAAGGCGTGGGCGTATTCGATGTGAGCCACATGGGCGAGTTTTGGGTGAAAGGCGAAAAAGCATTGGACTTCCTGCAATATATCACCACCAACGACGTGAGCAAACTGGAAGCTGGCAAAGCACAATACACCTGTTTCCCTAACGGCAAAGGTGGTATCGTGGACGACCTCATTATCTACAAATACTCCACCACCAAATACTTGCTCGTTGTGAATGCTGGCAATATTGATAAGGATTGGGCATGGGTGAACGAGCACAACACGTTTGGTGTGCAATTGGAGAATGCTAGCGACCGCTACGGTCAATTGGCAGTGCAAGGACCTAAAGCCACAGAGATGCTCCAACTCCTTACCGACGCCGATCTAAGTGCGATTCCTTATTATTCATTCCGCGAGTGGTCATTCGCAGGCGTACAAGGCGTAATCCTCAGTAATACAGGATATACCGGCGCTGGAGGATTCGAGTTGTACTTCCCTAAAGAGCATAGCCAGCAAATCTGGGATGCCCTCTTCGAAGTGGGTAAAGACTTCGGACTGGCACCTATCGGCTTGGGCGCACGCGATAGCTTGCGTCTGGAGAAATGGTACTGCCTCTATGGTCATGATATTGATGACACTACTTCTCCACTCGAAGCAGGATTAGGATGGATTACAAAGTTTGATGCTAAGGACTTTATTGACAAAGAGTTCTTACTCAAGCAAAAAGCTGAAGGCGTGAAGCGCAAATTGGTGCATTTCGAATGCCAAGAGCGTGCTATTCCACGTTGCGGATATGAGATTTGCGATGCGGAGGGCAATGTGATTGGTAATGTAACCAGCGGTATCATGCTGCCAACCACCAAGGTGGGCATTGGTATGGGCTATGTGCAAACAGCATTTGCCAAGAAAGAAACCATTATCTATGTGAAGATTCGCGAGAAACTGATTCCTGCAAAGATTGTGTAATTCGGTCTTACGATATAAAAACAAACGGCGGAAAATTTCCGCCGTTTGTTGTATTTACTGACATGTTATTTCAATCGCAAGAACCCGATACCAAAGCGTTGCACAGCTGCTCGCTCAAGTTCCTCTCTCACCGATGGATCTGCAATGCTGATTAGTGCTTTGGCGCGTTCTGCTAATGGCAAGTTACGCAAATATACTATACCATGCTCCGTCGCAATATATTGCGCCTGGAAGCGTGTGGTAACCACACCTGCACCAGGTGCCAAGTTGGCAACAATCTTTGACTGTCCTTTACTAGTCATACTAGGCAAAGCGATAAAGCATTTGCCGCCTTCTGAGAGCGCAGCACCATACATAAAATCATGCTGACCACCCACACCCGATATAATAGTCTCGCCTATCGAGTCGGCACATATCTGCCCTGTGAGATCGACTTCTACAGCCGAATTGATAGCCATCGCTTTAGGGTTCTGACGGATATTTTGTGGATCATTGGTGAAGGCTACATCACGGATTACGAAATCGGTGTTTCCGTCCATATAATCATACAAATGCTTCGAACCTAATACCAAGCTACCCAACGACTTACCTGGGTAAATCTTCTTCAGCGAGTTGTCAATAATACCCTTCTCTATCAATGGCAATACGCCGTCGGTTATCGCCTCGGTATGTAATCCCAAATGTTGGTGTCCACTCAGTGCGTTGATCACAGCATTAGGTATTCCGCCTACACCAATCTGCAAAGTAGCACCATCGGGAATCTCGTTGGCTATGAAGTTACCAATGCGTGTTTCTATCTCGCTGGGCACAGGGGTTGGTACTTCAATGAGTGGCTCATCGCCACGACACATAGCAGCAATCTGGCTGACATGTATTACAGGGTCGCCAAAAGTGCGAGGCATGTATTTATTCACTTGTGCAATAACTGTCTTCGCACATTCAGCCCCCGAGAAAGCAATGTCGGCAGAGATACCGTAAGAACAATAGCCATTCTCGTCGGGTTCGCTGACATTCAGAAACGCCACATCCACAGGCACTTGCCCGCTACGGAAAAGAAATGGCACTTCGCCCAAGAAGCATGGGATGGTGTCCGCTACACCCTCGCGCATAGCACGGCGCAAGTTATTGGGAACAAAGATATTGAGTGCTCGGAACGAGTCCATCAATTCACGTTTAGCGTATGGTGCTTCTTCGGGGTGCACGCCAAAGCCCGAGATGATTTTCACATCGCGCAGTTCGCTGGCGCGCTCGGTAAGCGCACGCAAAAGTACCATAGGGATGGATGTAGAACCTTGTACGACAATCGTGTCGCCCGATTTCACGAGGCGCACCGCCTCCGCTGGAGATAAGTATTGCATAAAAATTTTATTTATCGAAATAATCTCTATTGAACAATGCTAATCGTCTATCCAATTCCTCATATTGATCTTCTCGAATACAAGATACACAACCACGCATGCCCTCTCGTTGAGCACCAGTGCTAGCAAGCGAGATAGCAGATATTCCATAGTAAATCAGTTTGTTAACCATCTTCTCACCCGTCCAATCCTTGTATCCAAAGGTAAAGAAGAAACCATCGCCTACCTCTTCATCATCGGCATCCTTGTCATAAACAATATGGAAACCATTGCGAAGCATAATTTCCTTGACCAATTTAGATCTTCGTGCATATTCGCGGGTTGTTGTTACAAAGTCAATCTTGCCCTGACATGCTGCCTTAAACATAGCAGTCATAGCAAACTGCACACTATGCGTCACGCCCGAAGATAAACTATAAAGCACATTGTAGATGAAGTTGCGCAAGAACTCACCATCGTTCTGATAGCGTTCTGCCAAGGTGGCAAATCGGCGGTGTGCCAAATATGGATTGATAGCGATAATCGCCGCACGCTGACCAGCATACGAAAACATCTTAGAGCAAGAAATCATATGCAAACAGTTGTTGGTATAGCGACCCACCGTAGGTTGATAAGGTGGCTCGTATGGAATGCCTCGTTCCGTATCTCGGAAGTCCATATTTAGATAAGCCAAGTCCTCAATAACCAGCACGTTATATAGCGAAGCCAGACGACCAATAATCTCCAGTTCGCGCTCTGTAAGGCACATCCATGATGGGTTATTGGGGTTGGAGAAAAGCATAGCCGCTATCCTACCCGACTTGAAATGGCGCTCCAGTTCTTCTGCCAATGCCTCGCCACGGAAATCTGCGACATCAAATGAATCCACTCTTACACCAATCACCTTGCATTGTTGTTTCTGCACAGGGAAGCAAGGATCAAGAAAGAGGATTGTATCGCGTTTCTCGTCCAGCTGCGACACCAGCATATTGATGGCAAAAGCCGCTTGCATACTGCCTACTGTTGGCACGATGCACTCTGTAGGAATATCCAAGTTCATAAACGCACGTACAAACTCGCTACCCCAGTGTTTCACTTCTGTGATACCCGTAATGAGCGGGTACTTGGAGCCCATGCCCGCTTTGAGGGCTTTGTGCTCAGCTGTGATGCCAATCTGCTCGGCTGGCAATCCTGGTTCGCCGAGTTCCATGTGGATAAACTTCACACCTGTCGCGCGTTCGATATCGTTGACTACGCCCACAAGTTGGCGAATGGATGACGCACCCAATTCCTTGGCGTTGCGCAGACCAAAATCAATACAGGTTTGGTCCACAAGTTGTTTGTTCAGAGGAAAACTCATGGTAATTATGAATTTTGAATGATGAATTAAGAATTACCATTGTGTTCCATACATTTTCCACAAGGTAGAACTATTTACATTCTCGTATCCTGCTTCGATAGCAGCCAAGTTAGCAGCGACTACGGCTTCGCCTTTACGAGCAAAGATACGCTTCACACCCTCTACAATCTTATTATAATTGATACCCAACATCGGGATCGCGGCGCCTAGCAGCACCATATTGGCTGCTTGCAAAGGAGCACCAGCTTCCTTTGCCAATGCCTCTACATCCAAGAGCACATGATGAGGAATGGCCTCAATATGCTTGATAACCTCCTCAATCTCAGGATAATTAGGAATATTCACAAAGGGTTTGCTGCTGGTAACAATCCAACCTTCTTCTTTCAAATAAGGCAGATAGCGCAATGCTTCCATCGGTTCGAGCGAGATAATGATATCTGCCCCACCCTTGGATATTAGATCTGAATAGATAGGGTCGGAAGAGAGACGGAGATTAGATTGTACATCGCCACCTCGTTGGCTCATACCATGTACCTCGGCTTGTTTGAGATACAGCCCTTCGTTCAATGCTGCATCACCTATCACAGTGGCAATAGAGAGGATACCTTGTCCACCTACGCCTGCTAAAATAATATCGCGTTTCATAAGTTAATTATGAATTATAAATTTTG
Source organism: Paludibacteraceae bacterium (assembly GCA_017457295.1). Lineage (GTDB taxonomy): Bacteria > Bacteroidota > Bacteroidia > Bacteroidales > Paludibacteraceae > Colicola. The sequence continues at coordinate 19,413 of JAFTHS010000056.1, forward strand.
AATAAAGAATTATTTCTTGGCTTTGAGGTGTCGTTTGAGTGTTTGGATGCACTCGCGACGAGCAATGACAACACTGGTGCCGTTGTATGCTACCTCCTCGCGGAGCACTTGTTTGATTTCCTCCATATTCTTTGGCAATGGCACTACCACACGCACGTGCTCTGGCTCTACGCCCAAACCAAGACAGATAGCCTCCAAGCGACCTGTACCAGCTGAGTCTTGTCCTCCAGTCATACCAGTGGTGAGGTTATCAGAGATGAGCACCACCACATTAGCACGGCTATTCACACAGTCCAATAATCCTGTCATACCCGAATGGGTGAACGTGCTATCGCCAATCACGGCAAACGAAGGGAATTGCCCTGCATCTGCTGCACCTTTGGCCATCGTAATGCTAGCACCCATTTCTACGCACGCATGGATAGCGTGGAATGGCGACAAAGCGCCTAAAGTATAGCAACCGATATCACCAAATATCTTAGATCCTTCGTGCTCAGCAGCTACCTCATTGAGTGCTGCATACATATCGCGGTGTCCACAACCTTGACATAATGCAGGTGGTCTTCCTACCACTATCTCCGGAACTACCTTGTTGCTTTCCCCGCTCATTTTTCCTTTTTCTAGCGCTTCGCGTACGCTGTCAGGTGTCAGTTCTCCCATACGAGGCAAGTCGCCTGTCAAACGACCTTTCACAGCCACTGTCGATGGTACCATACCACGAAGCAACTCTTCTACCACAGGTTGTCCCTCTTCCAATACCAAGATCTCTTCTGCTCCATCAACCACCATCTGTTCAATCAATGCCTTTGGTAATGGATATTGAGTAATCTTCAATATACTTTGGTCTCTCACCTCATCGCCTAATCGCTCAATAGCCTCCATCAAATAATTATACGCAATACCTGTAGTAACAAAGGCCTTCTTGGTTTGTATACCCTTAGTATAGGTGTTGTATAGCGACTCTTCGCTTGTTTGCACAAAATCCGCTTGCGATTCTACTAATTCTGCGTAGTTTTTACGTGCGAATGCAGGCAGTAAGATAAAGTGATTCGTATTCTCGGGCGCAGAAAGACAATTTTGTTCACGAGGAGTATCAATTGTCTCTACTATGGCGCGCGAGTGTGCCATGCGTGTAGTCACGCGCAAGAGAATAGGTGTGCGCAACGATTCAGATAAATCAAAGGCATAATGCATCATGTCATATGCCTCCTGTTGATTGCTTGGCTCAAGGCACGGGATCATAGCGAATTTGGCATAGAAACGCGAGTCTTGCTCGTTTTGTGACGAGTGCATCGATGGGTCATCTGCTGCCACTACTACCAATCCGCCATTTACGCCAGTGATAGCGGCATTCATGAACGCATCTGCACACACATTCATTCCCACATGCTTCATACAGACTAGCGCACGCTTGCCCATATACGACATTCCGAGAGCGCCTTCCATGGCAGTCTTCTCATTGGTTGCCCATTGGCAGAATATCTTGCCTGTTGCAACAGAATTTGTGGAAAGTGCTTTGCGTTTCTCACATAATTGTATATACTCGGTAATTTCGGTGGATGGTGTACCAGGATAGGCATATACTCCACTCAATCCAGCATCAATAGCGCCTTGCGCTATGGCTTCATCGCCCAAAAGTAGGTGCTTCATGGTCTTTAATAATCAACGATTGATTGTTAATAATTAATCTTTCTCTCTTAATATAAAGGTGCGCAAAGATACAATTTTTTTTACAAACACACAAATATATACCCCAAATATATGGTATTTATGTTGCATAACATAATAATATGGGTAAGACCTCTTGTTATGGTAGTTGTATCCATAAAGAATATTATGTCTGAGAATAAAAATTCAAGCCAAACGCTTGCATATATGCATTTTTTGTAGTACCTTTGTCGGCTAATTGTGTAGGAATAACATATTTTATATGTTCAATATCAGAATATATCATATTTTTGCTATACTCGTTGCCATTTTCATCAATGGTAGCATTGTTGCAAAGGGGCATGAAGTAAGGGTGTTTGGATATGTATTGGATACAGACAACCGTGGCGTGGAGTTAGCCAACGTGTATGTGGAAGAAAATACCATAACTGGTACTACTACCAATCAGAATGGCTATTACGAACTATTTGTAGAGATACAAGACACCGTCACACTAGTGTATTCCATGATTGGATACGAGACAATCCGCCAACAACTTTATACTGCGCGCGATGTGATTGGTATCAACGTGGTACTACCAACCAACGAGGAACTGCTCAATGAAATCACCGTTCGCGGTATTCAGCGTCAAACAAACAATATGGATCACGTGGATATAGGCGTAGCACGACTGATGCCCGATGCCACCGGCGGAGGAATAGAAAGTCTGCTCATCACGTTTGCAGGTGTGAGTCAGAACAACGAAACCAGTAGTCAATACAATGTGCGTGGCGGTACTTTTGATGAAAACTCGGTGTATGTGAATGGCATAGAAGTGCATCGCCCCCTACTGATTCGTAATGGTCAACAAGAAGGATTGAGTTTTGTGAATACCGATATGGTGGAGAACGTGGATTTCTCAGCAGGCGGATTTGATGCACAATATGGCGATAAGATGTCATCGGTATTGGATATTCGCTACAAACGTCCCACACGATTGGAGTCACGATTGAGTATGAGTCTGTTGGGAGCAAGTGCCTACGTGGGTTGGGGCGATAGCATTCAAAGTCAGATGCATGGCATACGCTATAAAACATCGCGTTACCTGCTGGGTACAATGAACACAAAAGGTGAATATGATCCTAACTTCATTGATTACCAAACACAAATGACGTGGAAAGTGGGGAATAAAAATGCTGCTGGAGAAAAGCCATGGGAAATTACACTGATGGGGAATTTCTCACAAAACAGTTATATATTTGAGCCCGACTCATCTAAAGATACAGATGGAACTCTGCAAAAAGCGATACAGAAGACTATCTATTTTGAAGGAAAAGAAAAGGACATGTTTCGTACTGCCTTTGCCGCATTAAGCGCCAAACATCAACTGAACAAGAATGTACGTTTGGGCATTGATTTGAGCGGTTTCTATACACACGAAACAGAAACCTTTGATATACGAAGCGAATTCATTCTAAGTGACAAACCTGCAAATGGCAACAACAATTACAACAATAATACACAAGAAAACATCAGCGGTAATATCCAAGGCGAAGGGATATTGGGGACAGGAACATTCCATGAGCATGCGCGCAACACACTACAAGCAAGCATGATTACCCTCGCCCATACAGGCGAATGGAAGAAAAACGAAAACAAATTGGAATGGGGAGTGAGTGGACAAATAGAAATGATAAACGACCATATCAGCGAATGGGAATGGCGCGACTCTATGGGGTACAGTATGCCCAATCTAGATAAGGAAATGGCATTGTACTACTCACTGAAAGGTAATGCAAATATGTTCAACGGACGCATACAGGCCTACGCACAGGACACCTATCGCTGGACCACTAGCCAAGGAGACGTACTGCTGACTGGTGGTATGCGACTCAATTGGTGGAGCTACACCAACGAAGTGCTGCCCTCCCCTCGACTGAGCGTAGTATGGATGCCCGGATGGAAACGAGACTTCACCTTCCGCGTAGCAACAGGTTTATATTACCAAGCACCATTCTATAAAGAACTTCGCCAAGTGATTCAAGAAGATGGTGGAGTTAATCGCATATTCCTCAATGACAGTCTAAAAGCACAACGATCATGGCAATTAGTACTGGGTACTGATTATTATTTCCGAGCATGGGGACGCCCATTTAAATTTACAGCAGAAGCCTATGGCAAACTCATAGATAGAATGGAGAGTTACACTGTGGACAATGTGCGTATCCGCTATTCGGGTGTGAATGATAGCAAAGGTTATACCATTGGTTTGGACCTAAAGTTGATGGGAGAGTTGGTACCAGGTGCTGACTCATGGATTAGTTTCTCTACCATGCGCAGTAGAATGCGATTCATAGATGATAAATATGAATTGGGATGGATTCCTACTCCACAAGAACAACGATACAATCTGACTATTTACTTCCAAGATTATATCCCCCGTCTCCCACAATACAAAGTGAGTTTGAAGTTGATATGGAGCGAAGGTCTGCCATTCGGTTATCCGCGCAATGAGAAGATGAGATACCTTGGACACTTGTCTGATTATAATCGTATAGACATTGGTGCAAGTCGCACATTTTCAGCTAGTACAGACAAATGGATGAGAAAATCCAAACATATTGATAGTTGGACAGTACAGTTGGATGTGATTAACCTGATAGGCACACAAAACGAAAACAGCAAATATTGGGTTACCGACGCAAAAGGACAACAATGGGCCACATCCAATAAGTTGACAGGCAGAATGTTTAATTTGAAATTTGATGTAAAAATCAAATAGAGATTAGAGATAAAAGTAAAAGATAGATACTTATGAGCAAAGTGAATGAAATAGAAACTCCCATGATGAAGCAATTTCGCGAAATCAAGAACCAATATCCCGATGCAATATTGCTATTTCGTTGTGGCGACTTCTATGAAACATACGCAGAGGATGCAGTGCGCGCTAGCAAAATACTCAATATCACCCTTACCCATCGTAGCAATGGCGCAAGTAAAGAAGCCAAAAACCTAGAGATGGCCGGTTTTCCTTTCCATGCACTCGATACCTATCTTCCAAAGCTGGTTCGTGCAGGCATGCGTGTGGCCATCTGCGACCAATTAGAAGATCCTAAACTGACCAAGAAACTGGTAAAACGCGGTGTTACTGAATTGGTTACACCAGGTGTCAGTTATTCCGAAACCACCCTACAACAACGCGAAAACACATGGTTAGCTTGCGTGCAATGGGGAAAACAATCCGTGGGAATAGCATTCTTAGATATATCTACTGGCGAGTATCTTGTAGCAGAAGGTACACAAGATTATGTGGACAAGTTGTTGGTGAACTTTGCTCCAAAAGAGGTGCTATTCATGCGTGGGAAAAAGCGTGATTTTGAAAATGCATTCGGCAACAAATACTTCACCTTCGAACTCGACGACTGGATGATGACTCCTGAAGCTACTAACGAGCGATTGATAAAGCAATTCAATGTGCAAAACTTAAAAGGATTTGGCATTGACAACTTACCTCAAGGGATAATCGCAGCAGGAGCAATACTACACTATCTAAATGCTACACAGCATCTGCAGACAGGTCATATCCAACATCTTAGTCGTATTGAAGAAGATAAATACGTATGGATGGACCGATTTACCATACGCAACCTAGAATTACTCAGCGGTCAACGCGAGAATAGTATCACGCTTTACGATATTATCGATCGCACTATTACTCCGATGGGCGGTCGCCTACTCCATCGTTGGTTGGCTTTCCCTCTCAAAGAGGTCCGCCCCATTCGTAATCGACAAATGGTGGTAGAATATCTCTTCCGCCATCCTGAGCATCGTGAGATTATTCGTCAGAATCTTCATCGCATTCAGGATATGGAGCGTATGGTCAGCAAAGTATCAACTGGGCGTATCACTCCTCGCGAGATGGTGCAGCTTAGTCATGCCTTGACTGCTATCATTCCTATTAAGGAAGTGTGCGAACAGGCCCACGAAAATGCATATCTCCATCTTCTCGGCGAACAGCTATCACTCTGCACCGAGATACGCGAACGTATCCAACGTGAGATTGTGCCAGAGCCACCATCAATGCAAGGAAAACCCAATATATTTGCACGGGGTATTGATGCTCAATTAGACGAGTTGCGAGATATACAAACCAATGGAAAAAATTACCTATTACAATTGCAGCAACGCGAGATTGATGCTACTGGTATTAGTAGTTTGAAAATTGGATACAACAATGTATTTGGCTACTACTTGGAGGTGCGTAATACCTATAAAGAGCAAGTACCCGAGGAGTGGATACGCAAACAGACGCTTGTGAATGCAGAGCGGTATATTACACAAGAGCTCAAAGAGTACGAGGAAAAGATTCTAACTGCTGAATCACAAATTCAGATTATAGAAAATCGCCTTTATACCGAACTTATGTTAGCAATGACTGAATATGTTGCACAAATGCAGCAGAATGCTGCTGTAATAGCGCAATTAGATTGCTTGATGAGTTTTGCCACTGTTGCAGTGGAAAATCGCTATATCTGCCCAGATATCAATGATAGTCTAGTAGTGGATATACGTCAAGGACGCCACCCCGTAATCGAAAAGCAGTTGCCACTTGATGAAGAGTATGTGCCTAATGATGTGCTCCTTGATAACAATGGTCAGCAAATCATCATCCTTACTGGACCCAATATGGCAGGTAAATCTGCCTTACTTCGCCAAACAGCCCTCATTGTATTGATGGCACAAATGGGTAGTTTTGTACCTGCAGAGAGTGCAAGCATCGGTGTGGTGGACAAGATATTCACGCGCGTGGGCGCAAGCGATAATATATCGGTAGGCGAAAGTACTTTCATGGTAGAGATGAACGAGGCAGCTAGTATCTTGAATAATCTCAGTGAACGTAGTTTGGTGCTTTTTGACGAATTAGGACGCGGAACTAGCACATACGATGGTATATCCATTGCTTGGGCTATCGTAGAATATATCCACGAACAAAAAGGACATGCTAAAACCCTATTTGCTACCCACTACCACGAACTTAACGAGATGGAAAAGAATTTCTCTCGCATTCGCAATTATAATGTATCAGTTCGCGAAGTAGATAACAAAGTGATCTTCATGCGCAAATTGGTACGTGGCGGTTCAGAACATAGTTTCGGTATTCATGTGGCCAAATTGGCCGGTATGCCAATGTCAATCGTAGAACGCGCCAACCAGATATTAGCAGATATGGAAGGCAGCAATACCAAACAAACGGTCGCACAAGTGGGTAGCGGAAAGGCCGCAGTAAGTGCTCCTGAAGGCATGCAACTGAGTTTCTTCCAATTGGACGATCCTGTACTAGAGCAAATACGCGACGAAGTTAAATCATTAGATATAAACAATCTTACGCCACTTGAAGCACTCAACAAGTTGAGTGAAATAAAGAAACTGGTTGGTGGGAAATAACGTTTTTTTCATAAAAGATATTCAATCTTTAAGAAAAATTTGGTCTATATCAAAAAATGTAGTAACTTTGCTCTACAAATCAAGTATTAACCATAAAATTATATTTACAATGAAAAAAATCGTTATTGCATGTGCCGTAATTTTGGCAGGCATATTGAGCAGTTGTGGCGATACAAATTATTGCTACGAAGTGACAACCACTATTAAAGCTCCTATTGAGGTGACAACCACAACTTACCATTGGTGTACATCTAATGAGCTTGAGGTTATCAAAGAAGACCTCAAAGAAACACAAAAAAATTTAGGTATTGCAGAAGACAATATCACTATTAAGGCTACACGTACAAGCAAGAGCGAAGGCGACTGCCACAAATAATGTAGCAACAAAGATAAAAAGACACTAGGAATTCCTAGTGTCTTTTTTTGAATATATGCCTTATAGAATAACTAATGCTTATATACTACTAACCAATTGGTTGGATATGAATGGGTCTTCGGATGAATGATATGCAGTTGATTGTCAGCATCGCGGTAGAAAGAATGATTCCAACCAGATCCCATATCCATATACAATGCATTCTCTACACCATACGCAAGCAGCAGATCCAAGTATTCACTATAAGGCATCTCATCTTTATTAGCAATCACCATATATCGGTCACCTTTATGACAAATCGAACGGAAATGCTCGCTGCGTTCAAGTGGCTGAATACAAGGCGAAAAGACCTCTCCATCCTTAATCACCCTATGCTGCGTAAATGCCATACCCTTTTTTAGTGTCGTCTTTTCTAACAAAAGATTATTGGGTATAGAATGAAAGCCCTTGGGCAACATTCTTCCCAATGAATCTATTCCCTGCCATACAAACAATGCATAACGCTCCGCAAAGGGTATTCCATCTTTATCCTCAGTATATCCTTCATATAAAACTCCATTCGATATATGCTGACCAAGGATATTCGTATGATCAAAATAATCAAGGCATTTACCAGTGAAAGCAGCTGCAGCACAAAAGACCACATTCTCATTTGCGGTGTCAGGCATTTGCCCACAAGCTAAATCGAGTGGAAAATCTGTAATATCATAGATAATAAGTTGTTGGGTTGTATCAACCAACATAGAACGATTGGATTGCATGGTAGATTCATCTTTGTTTAACGACCTTCCTATAACAGCAATTATAGCTGCTAATAGGATAACCGCGAGTGTTCGATAAAGCGTTTTTTTCATGGGACTATGAATTAGATTGTTGCATTTCAATCAATCGACGATAGTAACCACTAAGGGCCATGAGCTGATCATGAGTTCCTTGCTCCACTATTTGTCCCTCGTGCAGCACACATATGAGATCCGCATTGCGAATTGTACTCAAACGGTGAGCAACGACGAGCGTTGTACGATCCTTCATAAGGTTCTCTAGAGCCTCTTGCACCAATTTCTCCGATTCAGTGTCCAATGCAGAAGTGGCCTCATCAAGAATCAAAATAGGTGGATTCTTGAGAATAGCACGAGCAATCGATATACGTTGGCGCTGCCCTCCACTCAATCGTGAACCACGATCGCCAATTGTGGTCTGGTATTGCTCTGGCGTAGCCATAATGAAATCATCTGCATTAGCAATACGTGCCGCCTGTCGAACCTCTTCCATAGTGGCCGATTCAACACCAAAAGTAATGTTATTATAAAAGGTGTCATTGAAAAGAATGGCCTCTTGATTCACATTACCCATCAACGCACGCAAATCAAAAGTCTTTACCTCACGAATATCTACTCCATCAATGGTAATACGTCCTGCAGTGGTATCATAGAAACGAGGTAGCAGGTCTGCCATTGTTGTCTTTCCACTACCCGACTGCCCCACTAAAGCAATAGTTTGTCCTTTATGAATATCTAAATTAATGTGCTGTAGTACAGGTCGGTCTGCCTGATAGGAAAACGACACATCTTCATATCGTATAACCGACTGAAAATCTGTAATCTGTTTTGGATTATCCGATATGCGAATATTGGATTCTGTATCAAGTATCTTATCTATTCGCTCTAACGAAGCCATTCCTCTTCGTATTCCGTAGGTAGCTTTACTCAAATCTTTAGCAGGATTTATGATAGAGTAAAATATAACCAGATAATAGATAAATGTAGCTGCATCTATTGATGAATGATCACCCAAAATCAGTGTTCCACCAAACCACAATAATATGGCTATCAATGCTGTCCCGAAGAATTCAGATACCGGATGCGCAAGATAATAGCGTCGGTTGATGCGATTGAACGTTGCACGGGTAGCATTAATGAGTTGCATAAAACGCAATGTCAGTTTGCTCTCTGCATTGAATGCTTTTACCACACGCAGGCCACCCAGGGTTTCATCTATTTGGGTAAGAATCTCTGCATTCTGCTCCTGTCCCTTGGTGGATGCCCTCTTTAATGAACGACCTATTCGTCCGATGAGTAGTCCTGCCACAGGCAAAAGAACAAGCACAAATAGTGTAAGTTGCCACGAGATAGTAAATAGTGTAATAAGATACACCATAATCATAATTGGATCCTTGAACAACATATCCAATGTGGACATGATACTTGCCTCTACTTCATTGACATCGTTGGTCATACGCGACATTACATCGCCCTTGCGTTCTTCTGTGAAAAAACCAATAGGCAAACTGACCACTTTTTGGTAGAGTTGGGCACGCAAATCACGCAATACTCCCGTTCGTATAGGTACCATAAAGTAGTTGGCTAACCATGCTGTAAGGCACTTACAACCCGTTAGCAAAACTAAACAACCTCCCAAAAGCAGCAGTACATACTGGCCTCCATGTGCGTCAATCTGTGTTTGTAGAAAATAATAGAGATTATTTTTGAGAATATCAAGCATTTCCTGCATTGAGTTTGCAGATTCCCATGGCACATATGTAGCTGTGGCCTCAGATAATCCAAATAGAATTTGCAACACAGGAATAATCGTTGCAAAAGAGAAAAGAGACAATATAGTAGAAAGGATATTAAAAAACAAATTTAATACCACTTGCCACTTATATGGCGGAACAAATCGACGAAGAAGAGAAAAGATGGTCATATCTGTGGTTTATAATTTAGTTCTATTAGGTTTATTGTCACTGACATAGCGCAGTATTTCGTGGTCAAATGCTTCTTTATCACTCCCAAAATCTGTTTGAATTGCGATGACATGCAACTTCTCAGCCAACAATTCTACTAAAGGTGTTTGCTGCATGCGCATATAATCTTTTTCAGTTGTGACCACACACTCATATTGCTTAGCAGCATTTATAATTTGTGTAATATCTTTTTGAGTAAAAGTATGATGATCTGGATATTGTAGCAATTGGGTGGATGGATATTGTTGCTTCACATACTCTAATAATGGCATTGGATTGGCTATTCCCGTAACTAATAAAGGTACACTCGATAAATTCAAAGGCAGATAGTTAATTGAAGAATAATACAAGTGTTGATAAGATGCCAATTGCAAATTGTCGCTTACTACTTGTCGATCAATAAGTTGCATAATGGGTGGACATTTTGTTACGACAATGGTATTAGCTCGAATGCTTTGTGAAGGCAAATCGCGCAATCTTCCCCATGGCAACATACGATCATTTACATACAAGCGAGAATACGGCGTTAATAGTATATAATACCCACAACGCAATCTACGATGTTGGTATGCATCATCTAATATTATACATTGCAGGTCTGGATACAATTGTTGCAATTGCGTCACACCTTTTATTCGATCCGCACATACGGCCATCGGAACGTTTGGAAACTTACAATGAATCTGCATTGGTTCATCTCCAATAGTTGCTGCAGTATCATTTTTATCCGCTAAACGAAAACCTCGTGTCGTTCTGCCATATCCACGCGAAAGTACCGCGATTTGATATGTAGACGAGAGCAATCGAATCAGGTATTCAGTCATAGGCGTCTTTCCCGTTCCTCCTACCGCTAAGTTACCAACAGCAATCGTAGCAACATTCACCTCCGTTGAAGAAAGAATATGTTTATCATATAGCATATTACGCACCCATATCACAAATCCGTAGATCCATGATATGGGTATATATAATATGTTTAGAATCTTTTTTATGACGCTATGTTACTGAATGGTTACTTCTGGCATAAGTGCCATAATACGTGGTTTGGCTGCAAACTCACGCACTTGCATGATAAGACGCTCCTCTGGCGTAGTGCTGTCAAACATCTTGAGCATCTCCTCGAATGGGTCTTTCTTCTCGGGATAATTAACCAACTCATATTCACCCAACTGAGCCATTTCAACTGCTTTGTTGATTGCATCGTTGATATTACCCAAACTATCCACTAAACCTATCTCTATGGCATCTTTGCCAAGCCATACTCTACCCTCGCCAATCTGCTTAATCTCATCTTGCGACATGTCACGACCGTCTGCACAACGACGGGTAAAGAGGTCATAACCACGCTCTACCATGTTTTGCATAAGAGCAGTCTCTTGAGGATTCATGCCTCTATAGATAGCATTGACATTCAATGCGGAATGTTTGTTGGTAGATACACCATCAATATCTAAGCCCACTTTCTCGCGGAGTTTGTTGATATTAGGCACTGTACCAAAAATACCAATAGAACCAGTCAATGTAGTTGGCTCAGCATAGATATAATCCGCGTTGCAAGAGATATAGTAACCACCCGATGCTGCATAATCGCCCATAGAAACAACTACTGGAACACCTTTGTCTTGCAACATCTTCATCGCGTGCCAAATTTGCTCGCTCGCATCAGCACTACCACCAGGACTATTTACACGGAAAACTACTGCTTTTACATCGTCATCCTTATAAATCTTCTTGATGGTTTTCAATATCTTACCCTCTACAATACCTTCGGCACCTTCATCCGATATAGCACCTTCGGCATAGAGAACAGCTACTTTGTCCTTCGCCTCTATCTTAGTACGCTCTACATTGGTCATCTTGCTAGTAGAGAGTTGCTTATAATCTTTGGTACCCGCATAGGTGCGCAAGATAGAATCCATCTCTTGGATATACACCAATGAGTCCACAAAGTTGTATGCCAAGTATTTCTCTTGTGGTTGCAGCGACATGCACTCATCGGCATAGGTGTTCAATTGCTCCGTAGCGATTTGGCGACTTTGTCCGACTGCCGACTTCATCTCACTCCAGATACCACCCAGATATTGCTCGGTTTGTTTGCGGTCAGCATCTGACATCGAGGTGCGGAAGTATGGTTCGACTGCTGATTTGAATGTGCCTACTTTGAGTATTTGCATCTCAATACCAATCTTCTCGAAAAGGCGAGTATAGTACTCTTTTTGTGCGGTCAAGCCGTCCCATGCCAACGCACCCACTGGATTAAAGAAAATTTTATCCGCTACAGAAGCAATATAGTAGTTGGTTTGAGAATACGAATCAGCATACGCAATCACAAACTTGCCCGATTGCTTGAAATCAAGGAGTGCATCACGAAGTGCCTTAGCCGAAGCAGGACCCGCAGATAGCGAACCGCCCTTGAGATAAATACCTAACACTTTGTCGTTGTCCTTTGCCAAAGCAATATTACTGAGCAAATTGCTCAATCCTACTGTCGTCGTTGATTGACCGTACATCTCTGCAAAGAGCGCATCAAACGGATTCTCCTCGCCTGCTTGCTCTACCAACGTGCCTTTCAAATCAATACGATAAATCGTATTTTCTTCCAATTTGGTTTTTGGGGTGGACATCATATCGCCCATCAACAAGCCAAACAAGAAACAAATACCAAAATACAAACCAATACCGATAAGGGTCTTGCCTAAGCAACCCATTTTCTTACGAGGTTCTCCCTCTTTTTTTACAAAAATTGCCATTGTTTTATTATATTAAAAAGTTGATTATCTCTTAGTATAGTCTTATCTCGTTGCCGTGTCGTTGCCGTCTCGTTGCCGTCTCGTTGCCGTGTTTATATCGTAACAGTCAGGAAATAGACCTGATATTGACTACCTAAATAGTCTAAACGTTTTGCGGTGATATGGCGTAATGCCATATTGTCGAATTGCCTCGTAGTGCGCTTTAGTTGGATAACCCATATTGGTATCCCAATGATAGTGCGGATATAGTTCATGCAAGCAAAGCATATATTCATCACGATATGTCTTAGCCAACACACTTGCTGCTGCAATTGATAAGTACTTTCCATCGCCTTTGACCACCGTGCGTGCAGGAATCTCCATCACTTGCCCCTCGGGAATATAGGGTTTCCACTTATTGCCATCCACTATGATATGCTGAGGCGTAACGGATAGTTTGGCTAATGCCCGTTGCATACCTATAATAGAAGCATTCAATATATTTATCCTATCTATTTCTTCCGCTGTCACTTCTACTACTGCCCAAGACCTAGCATATTGCTCAATCATCGGACGCAGATAAGAACGCTCTTTATCAGTGAGTTGCTTCGAGTCATTCAGCATCTCCAGCCATGATTGATGTTGTTCATCGCAAACTGTCAAAGCATCAAACACTACTGCTGCAGCAAATACACTTCCTGCCAATGGTCCACGACCAGCTTCATCGCACCCTGCTTCTATCACTCCTTCTATGCAAAATGGTTTAAGCATATTACATCACACATTATATCAAAACGGATAACCGATAGCAAAATGGAAACTCATGTCCTCTTTCCAATTCAACCCATTAGGTACAGTACGCCATTGTGTTCCTGCCCAATCATCATACAAACGACTTGGGTCATATAATTTCACACCAAAATCAATACGAAATACGAATATCGAAAAGTCCAAACGTAATCCCACTCCATACGCCAATGCTAATTGTTTATAAAACTCATTCCAATGGAATTGTCCATGTGGTTGTGTTTCATAATCAAAGATTGTCCATATATTACCTGCATCCAAAAATGCTGCCAATTCAATAAAAGACCACACTTTGGCACGATACTCCAAATTCATATTCAATCGTATATCACCCGATTGATTGTTAAAATCTATTAGGCTGCCAGCGCCACGATATCCACCAGGGCCCAATGTACGAGCAGTCCAACCACGCACTGTGTTTGAGCCTCCAGAGAAATATCGTTTCTCAAATGGAATACTTTGCGAATTACCATAAGGTACTGCCACACCCAAATCCGCATGATATACTAAGCGATGCGACTCATTAAATATCTGGTTATATGTAAAAGACACATCGGCTTTAGCAAATTGCGCAAAGCGTGTTTTAAATAGGGTGTATTTTCCATCCTCATCGGTTGGAAATTTAAACAATTCTGCCAATCCGAGCATCAAGTTACCTGCAGTTTCGATATTGTAGTTTACATTGCAGAACGAACGATATGGTTGTCTTGCATTAAACGATGAATAATTACCCGAATATCCCCACCCTACAATAAAGTGATTTTCATACGAATACTTCAATATGTTTGTTGATTGCAAAAATTGTTCACGGAAGGGATCACTAATCCAAGGCAGATACACATAACTAATATCCGCTATTTTAAACTGGTGTTGCAGATGCAACGCACGTTGGCGGAATTGGTATTGAAGTCCTGCATTAAATATGGAACGAGTATATTCATCTGGGCGATTTTGGTAGTTATAGTTCAAATCTACTGCCAATGCATTCGAGAACTTCAATCCCATGCTTGCTTTACCTTCTATTGCGCGTCCACCATTTTGTCGCCATTCATAGCTAGCACGTCCATCCAATGTAAACTCTTCTGCACCTCTAAATAAATTGCGGTTGGCATATCCTGCTCCTACGGCTATTCCCCAGTCACCTGCGGAATACGTTCCTTCTACTTCTACGGAGACAGAGTTCAACTTGCTACGAGATAATATGACATGACAATCTAGTTCATTGCTTGAAATAGGCTCAAAATTTATTTCCACGTATTTAATAGGAGCTAATTGATTTAGATTACTATACGCTTGTTCCAAACGTCCCTCGCTAAATTCATCGCCTGGACGTATTGGGCAATTTCGTATCAATGCTTTTTCTCGTAGCAGTTTATCCCCCGACCATGTAAACGTATATCCATCTTTCACCGACCTATTCAGCGATGCTCCATCTGGTACTCGGCTCGCTTCATAATCCATATGAAAGTGTACATGAGCAATCTTATAATGGCGGAATAATTGTTCTTGTTCTTCCACCGACATTGTGTTCACAAAGTCCTGCAAGCAAATGGTTATATCTACTTGCTTGTTTCCTCTAGTGCTATCCGCCTCAAACTTTATCAGATCTTGATCAAAGTAGTAGCAACCATTTCTTCTCATTTCGCTGGCCACACGTTGACGTTCTTGATTCAGCAAGTCGGTATTGAACTGCATTCCTTCTTGAATCAGCGACAATCGAGAGTTTTGTGCTATATCTTGCAAATCTGTATTAGCAAAATTTACATGATAGTGCCTTATTGTATAAGGGATTTCAGCTGTAACATGATATGTTAGATTTACTTTACGGTCTTTTATCACCATCGAGGTATCCACACTTGCGTTAAAATATCCTCTATTTTGCATAGCTAATTGCAACTGCTTTGTACTGCGACCAGCCAGTTCTGATGAGAATATCACAGGAGCTTCACCTACTTTACGAGCATTTTTGCTTGTCCATTTAGTTGTATCCAGCGATGCCGTATTATAGATTCCCAATTGCAATTTCCAGAAGCCCAAGATTTCCGTATTCGGTTTTTGCTGCAAATATGTACGTAACTCTGCTGCTGCCACATCTTTAGTGTCTTCCACTTTGATATTCGCCTTATTCAGCAAATATTCGCCTTGCGGAACAAACTTTGTCGTATTGCAAGCTGTGATTAGCAACACAAAAAACATAGATAACGCTGTTATCTTTCGATTTCTTCGTATGTTGCTCACATTCTTTATCATATCTTCATATTTATTCTACCATGCGATCATAACACTACACGGCACACTATTTCACGCTACAAAGGTACTACAAAAAATACAATTATGCAAGAATTTTCACAATTTTATTTTCTTACACATATTTTCCTTTCAAATTCATTAACAATTAACGTACCATGCAACTAACAATACTCCCTTGTTACATATTTTTACTGTGCAAAACTCCATCCTATCTTATCCTGACTTTAATTAGTGATTAGTTAGTGATTGACCTTACTTTAAGCAGAGATGAACCTGTTTTTCTCCTATTTTAAGCACAAAAGTTTGCTTATGTGCATTTTTTTTTGTACCTTTGTAGTCTAAATAGCAATATTATCGTGAATACACATCTTAGTAAAGCACAAATTAAGTGGGTGCGCAGTTTGCAGCAGAAGAAGTTCCGTGACCAAGAGAACCTATTTGTAGCAGAGGGTGCAAAATGCGTAGAAGAACTGCGCAAAGCGTTTGAATTGGTATTGCTGGTCACTCCTGAAAATGCTTCGCCTACTGAAATAGAGCAAATGTCATCCTTACGCACACCGCAAGGTATAATTGCTGTATTTCGCAAACCTCAAGCACTTTCTCACAATCTTTTGACACATCTTCATACTTTTGCTACAGACGCGACAACACCCATAAACAACGATTTGCTTCTTGTGCTTGATGGAATACAAGATCCTGGTAATTTAGGTACTATCATCCGTACCTGCGATTGGTTTGGGGTTCACAATATAATATGTTCGCGCGACACGGCCGAATGTTATAATCCCAAAGTAGTCCAAGCTACAATGGGGGCACTCGCACGCGTAAATTTGCATTATGTGGATAATCTTGCACAAACTATTTCTCACTTTCAATCAGCAGGTTATCCCATTTACGGCACATTATTAGATGGGCAGAACATGTATCATGCAGATGCTATCCCTGATAAGGGGAAGGGTATTATCATTATGGGCAATGAGGGTAATGGAATATCCATGTCTGTGCGCAAAACGATTACTCATCCTATTTTCATACCCTCCTACCCTGCCAATGTACCTACTTCAGAGAGTTTGAATGTGGGGATTGCCACTGCAATTGTATTAGCGGAATTTAGAAGACAACCATAAAAACAAAACGTACTACCATGAAAAACAAAATCACTTTATTATGCCTCGTTTGCATAATCATTCAAGCATGCAATCATCCTGTTACTTTTGTGGGACACCGCGGTAGTTTACTTGGGGTGGAGAATACAGAAGAAGCATTCATTAACGGAGCTACACATTTCGGTTACCAGGGATTGGAGTGTGATGTAAAAGTCACTGTGGATAGCCAACTCGTTTGCTGGCATGATGACCATCTGCAACGTGCAGGAATAGATAGTATAATGATTCCTACTACAACTCTAAATCAACTACAATCTATCACCCTTGTGCAAACACGTAAAGACATTACCTATACCGCCAAAATATGTACAGTGGACCGATATTTGCAGATATGCAAAGAGAATAAAGTATTCCCCGTTATTGAACTGAAATGGGGCATCGGATTGAATAATAATGACATGACGCTTTTTCCTGTGCTATACGAACTAATAGAAAAACATGGTTTAATAGAAGAGGCCGTGATACTAACTTCGATGCAGCAATCTATTGAGTACATCCGCACTAACTATCCGCAACTGACATGCCAGTGGTTACGCCACACTGTAAAAGAAGAAGATTATGCATGGTGTAAACAGTGGGATGTCGCACTTAGTGTAGCACACACATCTGTCACAGAGGAAGTGATAGCACGTAGCAAAGAGATGGGAAAAGTAGTAGCAACATGGACTGTTAATCAAGTAGCAGACTATGAGCGTGTTAAAGAATTAGGGTGCAAATATGTAACCACCGATTATCTAGAAATAAATTAACCAACAAAATGTATACAACATGAGAAAACTTCTACTACTATGCTGCATTACATGCACTTTCGTTCAAGTATATGCCTGGAAACCTCTTTTTGCAGGCCACCGCGGTAGTTATCGCGGAGTCGAGAATACCGAAGAGGCTATGATGAATGGTATTAACCACTATGGTTATACCGGTTTAGAGATTGATGTCAAAACAACCAAAGATGGAGAATATATCTGCTGGCACGATGATGATTTGAGCCGTGTAGGACATGAAGTTAGTATTCCCAATAGTAATTTTGCTGATATCAAGGACCTCACTCTTACTCAAACACGCAGTGGTGTAACTTATACCGCCAAGATTTTGACAGTAGATCGCTATCTTGAGATTTGTAAGGAGAATAACGTGTTCCCAATCATTGAGCTCAAATGGGCTACAGGTATCAATAACAACGATATGAGCCGTTTCCATGGACTATACAAATTGATTGAAAAGCACGGACTTATAGAAGAAGCACGCATATTAACTTCCATGAAAAAGTCATTGGAACATGTACGCACTAATTACCCAGCACTCAAATGCCAATTCCTCTGCTATGAGGTGAGTGAGGCTAATTATGAATGGTGCAAAACATGGGGAATCAATCCCAGTGTACAAACAGGCGGACTCAGCAAGTATATGGCTCGCAAATGCCACGACGCAGGAATGGAAGTAGCATGTTGGACGGTTAACAGTCTAGCTTCTTACCAACAACACGGCGAACTCGGTTGTACTACTATGACCTGCGACTACCTCATGGCATCCGAAATGCCAGAACTAGAGGAAGTCGATTGGGAAGCTCTGGCACCTACTCAACCTGTAGATACATTATATATCACTGAACTATTCAATCATAGTGAAACTGCAGGCACTCTCCCTGCGGGGTTTCCAACTACGTTAGAAGGTAATTATAAGAATGCCCAAGAGGCTGCCTATATAGATGGTGTATTCTATGTGGCAGACTACAACCAACGCAAAGTGGTGGCTATAGATACTGCTGGCAACATCTTCGAATCAGGTATTGAACATCCTAATCTTCGCCACGGTATCTGCCGCGATGATGCTGCTAACTTAATCCTGCATACTTCCCCTGATGCAACTATACCAACGCAATTGACGGTATATAAACCCAATGACACGACAGAGTATGTGATTGATATAAAACTCAACAACAATGGTCAAACCAACTTTCCTACTGCTAGTGGAGACATTTTCTCTGCTGCTGGTGGATATGTATATTTCTTCCCTAACGGACAGAATGTCGTAGAAGTAGTTAAGATTGCTAATGGTAACTTTGTTTCTACTACCTCATGTGCAGTAAGCATGACGGGTACTACTGCTGGCTACGTGATTCCAATTGACAACACCCCTAATCATTTCATTTACCAAGTGCGTGCCAATG
>JAFTHS010000006.1 GCA_017457295.1 Paludibacteraceae bacterium
CGAAGAATTAGCACATATTGACGCTGAGTTGCTCTGCGAGAACGAAGTGCTTTATTTGGTTAGCACCGATGTAACCATGTCAAAATTAGGTTTGCAATACGACATGACAGAGGGCGAAGTAAATCGCGAATATAACCTCAACGACAATTTGGATATCACTACCGATTACGTAGCAGAGTACGGCGAATTGTATGTGGACATTATAGCAGGTGACATGAGCGACTTGGTATCATTGATGTTCTTCGTAAATGACACCGTAGAAGGTTTGGTAGTTCCAGCAGGAACTTATCCAATCAGTGACACCTACGCAGAGGGTACTGCATTAGCATCTACTGGCTATGACGCCGAATATGGCGCAATGCCATCTAACTACTGCACATTAGTAGCAGATGGAGGTAGTTTGTATCTCGATGAGCTTTACTTTATGGTAGGTGGAAATGTAGTGGTAGAGCACGTGGATGGACACTTGAAGATTACTATTGACGCCGTGAACTCATACGACGTACCTGCTCACATTGTTTATGAAGCAGTAGAGGGCGAAGAAGTGGAAACTCACTTGCAATATGATGCTACAGAAGGCGCAATCGACCGCGCATACACAACCGAAGAAATTACACTCACTTCAGGTAATGGTTCTTTCCAAATATTAGCATACGCTGCTGATGCTACTGATATGGTAGGAATGGTTGTATTCGGTGAAAAAGATGAGAACACCATCATTCCTGTTGGTACATACACAATCAACGGCACACAAACAAATGGTACAGTATTGGCAAGTACAGGTGTAAACAGCCAAGGTCAAATTTCTATGTCATTCTACGGCAAGACCAATGCTCAAGGTCAAATCACTCCTCCATGCTACTTCTTCGTAGGTGGTACAGTAGAAGTGAGTGCAGCTGACGGTATGCTGAAGTTGGAAGTGAATGCTGTTAACTCATACGACGTGCCAGTACATATCGTAATGGAATATGACCTCAACACCAAACAAGGTTTGCAATATGATATGACTGAGGGTAGCGTTGAGCGCACCTACAGCGATGCTGATGTTGTAGAAATCAACACTGAATATGTAGCACAATATGGCGAGTTGTACCTCGACATCACTGCTGCTGACGGTAGCGATATGATTTCTGTTGCATTCTCTGTAGATGCAGTAGATTCTACCACCACCATCCCAGCAGGTACATATCCAATCAACGACACTGGTGCAACAGGTACAGTATTTGCAAGTCTTGGTGTAGTTGACGGAAGCGTTTATCCTTCATTCTATGGTCAATTAGGCACAGGTGGTGGAATTAAAGTTCCTTGCTACTTCATGGTAGGTGGCAACGTGGTAGTAGAGAACGTGGACGGTCACCTGAAAGTGACTATCGATGCACTCAACTCATACGACGTTCCTGCACATATCGTCTATGAGGCAGATCCAGTAGAGAATGGCTTCGAGAACATTAAAGTAAGTACTAACGCAAGCAAAGTGGTAGAGAATGGTCAAATCTTTATCATCAAAGACGGCGTGAAGTACGATGTACTTGGTTCTATTGTAAAATGATAATATCTATCATATTAAATTCGAAGAAAAGAGGGGAGCTTCCCCTCTTTTTTTATAAAGCTTTTTTGCGCAATAATAGAAAAAGAGATGAAAATCTTGTGTATGTGCAAATATTTTTGTACCTTTGTCGCCAAAATAGATATGGAATAGCAAAAATAAATTAGAATCCTTAATAGAATATGGAAAAAGTAATCAGTGGCATACGCCCAACAGGCAATTTGCACCTTGGTAATTATTTCGGTGCAGTAAAGAGTTTTGTAAAGATGCAAGAGGAGTACAATTGTATGTTCTTCATTGCAGACTGGCACTCGCTTACTACGCATCCTACTCCTGAAAATATACGTACTTCTGTTCGCACTATTTTGGCGGAATACTTGGCTTGTGGTATTGATCCTCAGAAGGCACCAATCTATGTGCAAAGCGATGTGAAGCAGGTGCTTGAGTTGTATCTCTATCTCAATATGAATGCGTATCTGGGTGAGTTAGAGCGTGTCACTTCGTTCAAGGAAAAAGCGCGCAAGCAGCCCGATAATGTGAATGCTGGTTTGCTCACCTATCCATCCCTCATGGCTGCGGATATCCTGGTACATAAGGCAGACAAAGTGCCTGTAGGCAAAGACCAAGAGCAAAATATGGAAATGGCGCGTCTCTTTGCACGTCGCTTCAACCGCATATATAATATTGAGTATTTCAAAGAGCCAGAATCCTTCCACTTCAACGCCAAGGCAGTCAAAGTGCCTGGTTTAGACGGTAGTGGTAAGATGGGTAAGAGCGAAGGAAATGCTATCTACCTTTGCGATGACGAGGCAACTATCAAGAAGAAAGTTATGCGTGCTGTTACCGATGCAGGACCTACTATGCTCAATCAAGAGAAACCAGAGCCAATCGAGAACCTCTTTACGCTCATGCAACTAGTTTCCACACCAGATACCTACGATTACTTCAACGATCAATACAACAATATGGCCATTCGCTATGGCGACATGAAGAAGCAACTCGCTGCGGACATCAATGCCTTCTGCGCACCTATTCGTGAACGTATTTTGGATTTCCAAAGCAACGAAGACTACTTAGCAAAAGTAGCGCGTGAAGGTGCAGAAGCTGCTTCTGCAAGTGCAGAAAAGACTATCCGCGAAGTGCGTGAGATTATTGGTTTCCGCAACTGAGATTATACTTTGGCACAACTTTTGCATAGGCATTAATAACCAAAGACCGAAATGTACATCAATGGTACATAGCAAATGGTTGAATTGTAAATAGAATGAAACGTAGCATTATCATATTACCTGTCCTACTATTGGCTCTTGTTTCATCACAAATTGCCAATAGCCAATTGTCAGATAATAACTTGTCAAATAGTAAGTATCTCGATGATACTTATTTTTGGCCTACTGTTGATACTGTTGCGCCTGTAGTGCCAATGTACAATCGGAATGCCCGTGAGTTTATCTTTCTGGAAGATACCACCCAACGTACCGATACCGTTCGTATGCGCATAGTTGAGAAATGAAACATACTACCTAATGAAACGTGTTACCTACATATTAACTCTTTGTCTTTTGACTCTGACCAATAGACTTTGGGCTCAGGACTTGCAACGCCTTTCGGAGCGTCAAATCATAGGTACAGCCCGCTATGTGGGTATGGGTGGTGCTATGACTGCTATTGGTGGTGATCCTTCGGCTGCATTGGACAACCCTGCAGGATTGGGGCTCTATCGCCGCAGTGAGATTATGCTTACCCTTGACGAGACTATTGACCATACTCAGCAATTCTCTGCTGATGTGTCTTCTTTTGACAATCCAAAGACTCGTGTTCGTTTTGAAGCATCTCAAGTATCAGCAGTATGGGCACTTGGTAATCCTAATAAGCAACGAGGAATCATCTATAGCAATTTTCTGGTTTCTGCCAATCGATTAGCTAATTTCAATCGTGATATCGTGGTAAAAGGGCAGGGTACAGGTATGATAGAAACTATTTGCCAAAAGACTGATGGCTTGGCTGAGCAATATCTGCAAAACAAGCCTTGGGATGATGTGGAGATAGGTTGGTTGAGTATATTGGGCTATGAGGGCTATCTTATTGATCCTATTGCTAATGACCAATGGGTTCCTGCTGTTAGTCTTACTGATGGTTCATTGTCTATTGCCGAAACAGGCAATCTCGACCAATACAATATCTCATGGGCTGGTAATATCAACAACCAATGGTATGTAGGTGTGAGTTTGAATGTACCTACACTCAGCTATTCCAAACGTGTCTCTCTGCTTGAGACCGACCGCATTAATTCTGCCGAAATAAAATCGTTGTATTATGTTACTGGTGTGGGAGTTAGTGGTACATTTGGTTTGATATATCGCCCTATCCAATATTTGCGAATAGGTGCTTCATTTCAAACACCTACTATGATGAGTTTGTCAGTGCAAACCGAAGGCGATCTCTATTCCACAGTTGCCTCTCAATCATACGAAGTGCTAACGCCTGAAAGTGGTGCGATGAGTGCTGAGATGCTTGCTCCACTACGTTCAAGCTTCAGTCTTGCAGGGCAATTAGGTAACTATGGAATAATTGCTTTGCAGTACGATTATGCTCATGCTGCTGATATGGACGATATTCATACCCTTCGCTTTGGATTGGAAGCACATGCCTATCGTGGACTGTATCTCAATGCGGGTTATGTGTACGAATCTTCGTTTATGTCAGAAGAACCTATTGTGGGGTTAGACTATAATTCGGTTCGTACAGACATGGACTACCGCTATACGCCTCAATCTCAGTATGCTAGTGCAGGAATTGGCTATCGTAGCAATATGTTTGTAGCGCAGTTGGCATATCAATATCGTTGGCAGACATTGCACCAATATGCTACGGAAATGCAGGTCCTTCCTATGGATGTACGCACGCGTACACACCGCATTGTGGCCACGCTGGCGTGGAGACTTTAAGAAATATTCGATTTCTTATTGCCTTTGGCACAGAAATTGTTAAGAATATAATACATTCTGCTTTACGTGAAGCCACTTTACGCAAATCCAATGACGTGAACAAAGTGAACTACTTCACGTGAGCGAAGCGAACTTTTACATATTTGTTGCATTGCTCAGAGACCGGAAAACTCAACAAATTTTATCTTACGAGGTAGGTGCTTTTCTAATGGCGTGCTAATACTCTCCGCCGAGATCGACTCACAAGGTCGTAGCGATGAGGCAGTTAGATTACAAAGGGTCTGTACCCCTCAAATCCTGTTTATTAGGAGTTTTCTCGAGAAAAAGCAATGCAGCAATTTTTTTTTGATAAAGAAACAGTTATTAAATAAATCAATTGTCACATAGTAAATAGTCAAATAATAAATACCATGTCCATCCGTTCGTATATAGCAGAAAATCGTGCTCGCTTTATGGAAGAGTGGGCTAGTTTGATTCGTATTCCTAGTATTAGTTGCCAACCTGCACACCACGATGATATGCTGCGTTGTGCCGAGCGTTGGCGTGAACTCCTATTGGAGGCTGGTGCTCAACATGCCGAAGTAATGCCATCAAAAGGCAATCCTTTTGTCTATGCAGAGTATTCGCCAATGGAGGTTGAAGGTGAAAGGTTAGAGGTTAAAGGCAAGAATATACCTACGGTACTTGTATATTCGCATTACGATGTGATGCCAGTAGAGCCACTCGACTTGTGGCAATCCAATCCTTGGGAACCAACTATCCGTGAAGGTCGTTTATATGCTCGTGGTGCAGACGATGATAAGGGGCAAGCCATGATTCAAGTCAAGGCATTTGAGTATCTCGTGAAGCACGGATTGATGAACTGCCATGTTAAGTTCATCTTCGAAGGTGAAGAGGAGATTGGTAGTCCAAGTTTGGAGGCTTTCCTTGAGGAGCATCGCGACTTGCTCGCTTGCGATATTATTCTCGTAAGCGATACATCAATGATAGGCAAGGATACGCCATCTATTACCACGGGCCTACGTGGTTTGGCATATTGGGAGATGGAGGTTACTGGTCCTAATCGCGATTTGCATAGCGGACACTTTGGTGGAGCGGTAAAGAATCCTATAAATGCGCTTACCGAAATGCTTGCAAAGGTGGTGGATGAGAATGGCCGCATCACTATCCCTAATTTCTATGACGATGTGTTGCCTATTCCTCAGGCCGAGAGGGATATGATAGCACAAATACCATTCTCCGAAAAGGCATACTGCGAAGCCATAGATGTGGATACTACTTTTGGCGAGAAGGGCTATTCTACATTGGAGCGCAATTCATGTCGCCCTTCGTTTGATATCTGCGGTATTTGGGGTGGCTATACGGGTGAGGGTAGCAAGACAGTATTGCCAAGCAAGGCGTATGCTAAGGTTAGTTGTCGTTTGGTAGCGAATCAAGACCATGAAAAGGTCAGTCAGGCCTTTATTGATTATATGCAGCAGATTGCCCCTGCAGGTGTGCGCGTTAAGGTGACGCCTATGCACGGAGGACAAGGATATGTTTGCCCAATTGATATTCCTGCCTATAAAGCAGCAGAACATGGCTTTGAGGTGGCGTTTGGCAAGCGACCATTGGCAGCACGCCGTGGTGGTAGTATTCCTATTATCAGCAGTTTCGAGCAGATTCTTGGTGTAAAGACTATTCTTATGGGCTTTGGCTTGGAGAAGAATGCTATTCACTCTCCTAACGAATCAATGGATCTTGAAGTATGGGAGAATGGTATCGTAGCTGTAACCGAGTTTTATAAAGCACTAAACACAAAATGAATATTGTTATTATAGGACAAGGCAACGTAGCCACTAATTTGGATTATGCTTTTCGTAAGAAAGGCATTGCGTGTCAGATGGTTAGTAGCCGTGAGGGACTTGATCAGTTACCAGCTGCTAATGTATATATTTATGCAGTCCGTGATGAGGCATTACCTAGTGTGGTGAAGCAAGTAGTCAGCGTAGGAAAATCCTTGCATCTTCATACTTCGGGTACAATGCCTATCACGGTTTTTGGGGAAGACAAACCGCATGCAGGTATATTCTATCCTTTTCAAACATTCAGCAAGGCGCGTGTGATAGAAGATTTCTCCACGGTACCAGTATTCTTTGAAGCACGTGGAATAGATGATATCAGTGCTGTATATTCGTTGGCATTGACTATTACGAGCCACGTCTATGAAACCACTCAGCATGATCGTGAACGATTGCATATTGCTGGTGTTTATGCTTGCAATTTCACCAATTTAATGTACACTATGGCTGCGGAATTGCTGCAAAATACACATATTCCTTTCTCTGCTTTGTTGCCATTGATTGATGAAACGGCAGCCAAGATTCACACCCTTGCTCCGCGCGATGCGCAAACTGGTCCTGCTCGCCGAGGTGACGAGAATGTGATGAGCCATCATATGGAATTGCTCAACGAAGAGCAACGTACACTATATCAACGTTTGTCAGAGGAAATACGCAAACGGCAGTAGTTTGATGCGCATCTCGAATTTGTCCCGTCTCCTTCGAAACCACATCGCTACCACTGCGAGGTTCATGGGAGTTTGCTCGGCGAGAATGCGTTTACTCCCTTTCAACTATCAATTAAAGAATAGTGACAAGCCTACAGACACGGTGATAGGGCCAGAAGGATGCTTTATCTCCCCTTTATCTATGGCTGCTTGCTCGATAATAGTAGGCATCAAGTGCTGTGTATAGGCAGCTTCTGCAAATACGCCAAAGTTAGGAAAAATAAACCATTCTACGCCTGCCGAGAAACGTAGAGTAGGGACTGTATGGTCGAAATTCTCCATTTCATATGTAGGTTGCGTGAGAATATCGCTTGATAGCGCGCCTTCAAGCGTAGGGTAGTATGGTTCAACATTCTTGACCGTAGCAATGGATACTCCAGGTTGGATGCTTACAAAGAAATCCCATGGATGAAAATAAGGATTCTCGTAGAATGCCTTGATGTCTTTCACCAAAGGGAAACGATAACCCACACTCATGCCAATCTCGTTGTACCATACTTCACCACTGCGGAAATTGGTACCCTGGATTTGCAAATCTTTGTAGGTGTTGCTATGCGTGTCGTAGGTGATGTACACAAATGTACCATAGTTCTTGTGATGGCGCCACCCCAAACGCATAGCCGAATTAAAAGTAGCACCCTCTATGTCATTAGGCGTTACACCTACCCCCAATACTGTAGGCAAGTCCAAGGCATCAAAGAAATCACCGAAAGTGTATTTCTCTTTTTGTGGGGTATTGGACGCTTCGCTATTGGACGTTGTGCTATTGGTAATAGGTGCGGGTTCATTTTGAGCAAAAAGTCCTATGCTCATTACTGAGCATAGGACTAATATTAATGAAATCTTTTTCATGCTTTTTAATCGTATCTAGTGGGTGGGTATAAAGCGCTATTCTATAAATACTTATCTCATTTTCTTTTGTTGCGCTTTGGCTTGCTCGCGTGCAAGGCGTTGTTGCTCGCGTTGCATTTGTTCCAAACGCTCCATCCAACCTGATTTCTTCTTTTCAGAACCTTTCTTCTTGGCATTTGCTTCCATTTGTGCTAATACTTTCTTATCATCAATAGCCCAACGGAAAATCATGGTTTGAAGAATAGTCATAAGCAAACTTACAAAATAGTAGTAGCTGAGACCTGCTGCATAATCATTAAAGATAAAGAGGAACATCAGTGGCATGAGATACATCATCCATTTCATCATCTTCATCTCTTGTCCGCCCGCCTGTTGCTGCATAGTGATATGTGTATAAACGATATTTACAACGGTCATCAGCAAACAGAAAAGACTGAGGTGTGTGCCGAAGATAGGAATATGAGTATTCCATGTGATAATCGCATCGTATGTAGAGAGGTCATCTGCCCAAAAGAGGGATTGGCCACGCAATTCGATAGCTGTAGGCAAGAACCAGAACATAGCCATCAGCACAGGGAATTGGAAGAGCATTGGCAAACAGCCCGACATAGGACTGACGCCAGCTTTCTGATACAATGCCATAGTGGCTTGTTGGCGTTCTTGCATCTTCTCAGGAGGGTACTTGGCATTAATCTCATCCAACTGTGGTTTCAATACGCGCATCTTGGCACTCGACTTGTAGGAAGCAAACACGAATGGCAAGATAATCAGTTTGATTACCAGGGTCATCAACAGAATGACAATACCAATATGCAAGCCCCATGATGAGAATAGGTCGAACATTGGAATCACCAAAACCTTGTTAATCCAAGCCACAATCTTCCAACCCAATGGTACCAACTCGTTGAGGTGCAGTCTGTCAGCTTTGTCCACATCCTTGTCGTATGCCTTGAGTGTATTATAGTGGTTAGGACCAAAATAATAGTGCAAGTCGGTGGACTTTTTGCCAGTGATATCCAATGGCAAAGTGGTGTTTGTCTTATATTCTTTGATATAACGGCTATGTTGATTGAGTGAGGTGGACTCCATCGTGGTGGACTCAAATGCATCCTCCGCAATCATGACCGTAGAGAAGAACTGATCCTTGTATGCAATCCATTTCAGGCGTGCCGATTCGTTAGCGCGGTCGGACTTCATCTCCGATAATTTCTCAATCTCACCGCCAATGAACATATATTGCAATTGTGCATATTTTTCCTCGAACTTACGTCCTTTCTCTTGTTGTGGGATAGATTGATTCCATTGCATTTCCACGGAAGACATGTTTTGTGCCAAAGCCAATTGCATGTTGCGTGGTTGAATGCTCATTCCTACCATATAATCATCTGCAGGCAAGGTATATACAAAGTCGAGATAGCAATCATCGATATTTGTATTCAGTCGCATTACCAAAGTGGTATTGCCCTCGCTGTCTGTAGTTTGGCTTGCTTCGGTAAAATATAGGTTTTGTGTGGCCAAAATGCGGTTGCTATTGGTGACCAATGTGAAGTTCAGACTGCTTTCCTCGCCTTGGAAGAGGCATAAGTCATTCACGCTATCGCCATATGCCTTGTATTCCTTTAGCTCGGCTTTAGCAATGCGACCACCGCGGCGATCAATGCCAATGCGCACTTTGCTATTCTCTATTACTACCAATCCCTCTTGGCCTTGAGCTGCTGGTGCAAATGCCCCATATACGGCAGCTATTTGTTGTGCCAACTCCTCAGCATTTTGTGTAGGAGCATCAGCGACCTTCTCGGCCTCCAGTTGTTGGGTGATTTGTTCGGATAATTGTTTTGCTTCCAATTCCATTGCTTGTACATATGCAATAGAATCTTGTACGCGCTTGCGCTCTGCTAGTTCTTCCTCAGAAGGACGATTAAGAAATGAAAATCCTACAACGATTGCGGCTATAAGTAGAAAGCCAATCCATGTGTTTTTATCCATTATGCTATACCTTAATATATATTTATAAAAATGTTATTTCTTTTAGCGTCTGGTGCAGTCCCCTCCAAAATACACCGAAAAACGTGCAAAGTTACAAAAAAAAACTGGAATATGAAAGAAAAACACAAAAAAATGCATTTTTTTTCAAAAATATTTGGTCATATAAAAAAAAAGCAGTACCTTTGCACCCGCTTTCGAGAAGGAAGCATGCGGGATGTAGTTCAGCCC
Organism: Paludibacteraceae bacterium; assembly: GCA_017457295.1. Classification (GTDB taxonomy): domain Bacteria; phylum Bacteroidota; class Bacteroidia; order Bacteroidales; family Paludibacteraceae; genus Colicola. The sequence goes on from JAFTHS010000006.1 coordinate 10,109, forward strand.
GGTTAGAATGCCTGCTTTGGGAGCAGGAGGTCGTGAGTTCGAATCTCGCCATCCCGACTAACCATCGCGCGAAAGCGCAGAAAATCAGCCATAACCGCAAGTATTGACTGGAAAATGTGAGTGAAAATGTGAGTGCAAATACTCACATTTTCGTTTTAAGTAACTTGCAGAACCCGAAATATGAGGGTCTGGAAGGGACTTAAAACCTAAAACTATCAAAACTATGCGGACAAAACAATTAATCAGCTACCCCACGCTGAATGACAAAAATGGGGACGCTTCCAAAGATTGGTATGTAGAGTACTCGTTTCGCTTGCCAGGCGACGACCAGTTGCACCGCTATCGCATTTGCGGTGGTCTTCGGCGTACCGTGCCGACAGACCAGCGCTACAAGATAGCTGCCGAAATTATCCGAGACAGAACCGAGTACCTAAAGACGGGTGTGTATCTTGATCACCCCGATGACACCAGCCCACTACGCAAGGACGATACCCATCGCCCAGAACATCAGCGATTCACGGAGCGAAGCGAGCGGTACCAACTCAAGCATGTAATCGAAAGCTACATGCAAGATATGAGTGGTACCATACGCAAGACCAGCCAGCAGAAATACCAAGGCGAGATGAATGTGTTTATGGATTGGGTACTAGCGGAAAAAGCGCCGCTCTATATCGGCATGTACACACAGGAGATGATGCAATCATTCTTCGACTACCTCGCCCGAGAGAGGGCTGAAGGTGGGCGTGGTCTGTGCCACGAGAGTATCAAGCAATATCGCCAACGGCTCTACGGTCTATTCGAACACGCACGGAAGAATGGAGTCTTCGAGGATAAAAATCCCGCAGATGACATTCGCAATCGGGGCAAGTATGTGGACTGTGCCCCTTCTCCGTTTACCAAGGATGAGCGTACGATGCTCAAGGAGGCTATCTTGCCTCGCCAACCGTACCTATGGTTGGCGATTGAGCTGATGTACTACAGTGCCATCCGCCCAGGAGAAGCACGATTGCTCCGTGTGGGCGATATAGACCGCGAGCGGCGATTGGTGAACATACGCAACTCGGTGGCAAAGAATAAGCGCACTCAGCAGGTAGGGATAAACAAAGACACCCTGTCGCTGATGGAGCGGCTGGGTGTGTTTGCATACCATCCCGATCTGTACCTCTTTGGGCAAGGTGGCGTGCCTGGTGTGAAGCCGATAGGTAAGAGCACTATGCGCACTCGTTTCCGCCAGTATCGCAAGCAGCTGCACATTCCCGCTGATAGAACCCTATATGCTTGGAAACATACAGGGGCTATCAACGCCCTGGAGAAAGGGATGGACTTGGTGAAGCTGAAGGACCACATGCGGCATGCCAACATCGATACGACCATGCAATATGCTAAGAAGCGTGGTCGTGATGTGCACGCCGCCGATGGGTATATCGACCAACTCTAATCGATAATCTCGTAGAACTCTCCCTCGACCAACTCAGACATGCCCTTGACTGTGATTTGGGCAGTCAGCTTGAGACAGGCGTATCTCTTACCTTTGATAAGAAAGACGCTTGTAGGCGATGGGAGAGTTTTTGCGAGGAACTTGTAACGATAGAGCTTGGTCTCGTCCACCTTGGGGAGTGAGGCTAGAGACTGAATACTTGGGTCGGATGGTGATAATGTGTAGTCATATTCTCTAATGTCATATGTTATATATTGACCACGAATTTTCCCTTCATCATCTTTCAGGACGTTTCCAACATACTCTTCTAAGGACGAATAAATAGTGTGAGGTTCGTACTTTCTAGTATGTACAAATTTAACACCGTTTTCATTGATATAAACCAAAGCCAACCACAGTTTATCGTAATAAAACTCATCTTCTCCTCGAGTGCCTGAAGATACGATATCTATGGCAGGTTTAAGATTTTCATAGCCAATACGAGCCGATGCTACTTCGTCAAAATCTTCAGGAATACCTATAGACGGAATGTCTGTATAATCTATTGGCTCTCTACCGCTCTCATCCTTGACATGATACTCAATCAAACATGGCGATATCTTCAACTCACGACCTTCAGCAGGTAGGTTGAATTGATTCAATATATCTATTCGCTGACAACGGAATAAGTAGTTCTCAGTATCGTCTGTGGCAGATGGATCTACATATTCCTCTTGCGTTTCCACAACTACGCCGAAACGGTCTATATCAGTAAGATAATACAAAAGCCCATCATATAATCCATACCAGTGATTTATTGTATTATTAATAATCACATTCTTGGGTTGACTTGCACTGTAAGCTGTCTTCAAGAACTGTTCCATAGTGCAAGAATAATGCAACAAACGTTTGTCGCTTTCTACATCAGGACAGTTATTAATCTTGTTGGGGTTGCAAGCGTCTGGCAATTTATAGGATATGTTGCCTCTATATTGATTTTTCTCTTCGGATATTTCAATTTCAAAATCGTCCAATACAGCAAGGTCAATAGTGCCTGCAGAATTAGAGGATAGTGCCATGTTTTTGCAAGCACAGAATATAACCATCTTATCGTTAGCTCTGATATAGCACACGCAACCGAAAAACAATGCGATTTCTTGAAGAAACTCCTTTACTGTCCACTTTGGCAACATCGAGTTTAACGGACGACTTGGCGAGCGTTGCGTGGTTAATAAGTGGCGAGTATTAAGAACAAGAACAAAACGGAACATTGGGATAGCCAGTAGAGCTGATTGATCTATTTGCCAACCAATAGCACGACCAACTAATGTAATCAAGTGAGATAGATATATCTTATGCGAATAAGTATATATCACACTTTCTCCAGTGTTCGAACGCCCCATTCCTTGCACAACCTTTGACTTTGCGCTATCCCAAACATCCACATCATCCCAGCCAAAGTCAGGGCCTGCTTGATAGTTTTCCCAACCTCCATCCTGTCCATCCCATTGCGAGAAGTCAAGGTCGGTGAGATAGACATCGGGCACGGATGAGGCAAAGTTCTGTTGGCTCATGCCCTCCAAGAACTGACCCTTCACCTCCGTATCACTTACCGAGGTGATAGTCAGAATACCCGACTTGACAAAAGCATCCGTCTGGATCTCGCATGGGAACGACACCTTCGAGATATCCACGCCCTTCACATGGAGCGGGCCGAAGATTGAGATGTTCTGCGGGCAGTCCTTCATGGGGAACGGAATCTCCATGGTGTAATCTTCCGCTTCGGTGAAGAGGGGGTTCTCACGTACATACTCAAACGAGGCGTTGGCTTTCAGTACCGCCTCTCTGCCATTGACTAAGATTTTCATACGCGTATTTTTTTTGTTGGCAAAGGTACAAAACCGCCTGCGAGGCGCAAAAGGACATAAAAAAGGCAGCCATATTGGGCTGCCGTGTATTATTCAGAGAGGAGTGCTTTCATTTCCTCCTGTATTGTTCTCAAATCGTCGTACAGATATCCAATGCTAAAAAACACTTTCTTCAGTTCTGCATATTTTTCTTCAGCATCTTCACAAGGGGTGTCTGTATTGAATTGGTACTCCAGTCCGAGCGTGATGTAAGCTTCACGGAGTGCTTCCAGTTGGATATTGATCCTCGGCTCATTCAAGCCGTCTGACAATAGAAAGTCACGCATATGTGGTAACTTATCTAAGATTAATATTTCTGATTTCATTGCGGTTATGGATTTTATGGTTATGGTTATTAGTCGGTCTTTACATCATAGGTAACTTTCAATTCGATATTCATCTTATCGATCTTGGCTTGGAGAATGACATCGCCAGCAGGAGTGCTGTTGATGAGGTAGGAACTGCACACGGTGTCGAGGGCGGGGATTTGGTTGGTGACCTCTTGGAGAATGCTTTTCACCTGGTTATAGGTGATGCCTTGGAAATCGGTTTTCATTGTGCGCCTCCTTTCTGTACGGAATAAGTGATGAGATTGTTGCCAAGACGGAAGAAGTACTGAATACCTTCTTCTGTGACTTGAAACGAAAAATCTTTGCCTTTGGTACGCAATGCGTTGGCGATGGAGAAGAACATCTTCACGATGTCTGTGCGACGACAAGCGTGTCGCTGATTTTGATTTGTTGTCATATTGCTTAGATTTTGACATAAAAAATACCGAATACTACCTGTTGTCAAAACCTAAGCAATCGGGTTTGCTAAGCCATTACAGCTGTCGCACAGGGTATTCGGTATATACCTGATTATTACTCACCAGCCAATAAAAAAGCCGCCGATTGGGCAGCGAATTTCTGACTGCCGATTGCTATGTTAAGTTTTGACGGTGCAAAGGTAGTGCTTTTTTTTGATATGTGCAAACTTTTGCAGAAAAAAGTTAGTTTTTTATTTCAAAAGGTGGCTTTTTGTGTGTTGAATGGCAAAAAAAAAGCGCCGATAGGGCGCGTTTTTTTATTTTGATTAAGATAATTTGAAGTCGCTGTGTTCTATAAGCCTTGACTTGACCTTATGCCCCATAGAATAGAGATAGACAAGCATACCTTCTTTTCTAACAAACTTGATAGGTGCAATAAAATCAGAATCACCAGC
>JAFTHS010000057.1 GCA_017457295.1 Paludibacteraceae bacterium
GTATGAAAAAAATTTTTGCAACCCTAACGGTGTTGGCAATGTTTTCTTTCGGAAGCGTTGCAGTAATGGCTCAAGACGCAGCTGAGGCTGCTCCTGTAGCTGAGGAAGTAACTGTAGATTCTGCAGCTGTTGAAGCTCCTGTAGCTCCTGCAGTTGAAGCAGAAGAAGTAGTAGAGGCTGAGGAAGGCGCTATCGTAGCTCTCCACAAAACTCTTAAAACTAAGTTCATTGAAGGTGGTGCTGGCTTTATGGCTGCAACTCTCATCTGCTTGGTATTTGGTTTGGCACTCTGTATTGAGCGTATTATCTATTTGAGCTTGAGCAAAACTAACACCAAAGCTCTTTTGGCTGAAGTTGAAGCAGCTTTGAAGAAAGGTGGTATTGAGGCAGCTTTGGAGGTTTGCCGTAACACTCGTGGCCCTGTGGCAAGTATCTTCTATCAAGGTTTGAGCCGTTATGAGGAAGGTGTAGAGGTAGTTGAGAAAACCGTATCTAGCTACGGTGGTGTTCAACTTGGTCTTCTCGAGAAGAACCTCTCTTGGATTTCTCTCTTCATTTCTATCGCTCCATCTTTGGGATTCTTGGGTACCATTATCGGTATGATCCAAGCGTTCGATAAGATCCAACAAGTAGGTGATATCTCTGCTACCGTTGTGGCTGGTGGTATCAAGGTGGCTTTGTTGACAACCCTTCTCGGTTTGATTATCGCTATTATTCTTCAAGTATTCTACAACTACATCCTTAGCTTGATCGAGGGTCTCGTTAATGAGATGGAGGATAGTTCTATCAGCCTCCTTGACCTCGTGGTTGAATACGACGCAGCACAAAAGAAATAATCTATTTTGCATTGTGCAGAACGTGAATTGTTAAACTTGCAAAATTTTAGATTATTATGAAGAATTATAAATTAGTCCCAAAAGTAACTCTCTGGGTGCTCATGTTGGTAGGAATTGTCGCTACTGCGATGTTCTTCTTCGGGGGCTCTGAAGGTTCGTTGGAGGTAGCAGGTGACTTCTTGGATATTCCTAAGTTCACAAACGTGCTCCTCTATTGGATCTATGCGCTTGTTGCGCTTGTTATCCTTGTTACTTTCGGTTTCGTTATCGCTAAATTGGTTGAGACTTTCAAGGTAGATCCAAAGCGTGGTCTTACATCTGTAGGTGTAGTGCTTGGTGCTGTAGCACTTTGCGTACTGTGCTGGTTCTTGGGTAGCCCAGAGAAGGTAGAAATCCTTGGATACGAAGGAACCGATAACGTAGGTGCTATGGCTCGCATGAGTGATGCTATCATGTACCTTGTTTACATCCTTACCGCTTCTACTGTAGCAGCTTTGGTATGGGGTGTTATTTACACTAAAGTTAAAAAGTAATCCAACTGTAAAGTATTATGGCAAAGAAAATTCCGCAGATTAACGCCAGTTCTATGGCAGACATCTCGTTCTTGCTGCTCATCTTCTTCTTGGTGACCACCTCTATGGATGTGAATCAAGGTTTGGCACGTCGTTTGCCTGCACCTATTCCACCAGACCAAAAAGTGGAGGACACCGATATCAACAAACGCAACTTGTTTGTGGTGAAGATCAACTGGGAGAACAAACTCCTCGTGCAAGGTCAAGAATTGGATGTACGTCAACTGCGTGCTAAAGCCAAGGAGTTTATTGCAAATACCAATGATGATCCAACTATGCCTAAACTCTTTGAGGAGGATTTTGGTGAACCATTTGGAACACTCAAATATACAAAGGAACACGTGATTTCTGTTCAAAACGATGCAGAAACACAATACCAAGCATATTTGGAGGTGCAAAACGAATTGGTAGCAGCATACAACGAGTTGCGTGAGGAATGCGCTCAACAATACTTCCATACCTCTTACACAGAGTTGGATGAAGAGTGGCAAAAGAAAATCCAAAAGATTTATCCTCAAAAGATTTCTGAGGCTGAACCTAAAAATTATGGAGGACAATAACTATGGCAAAAATTCGTAGAAATGACAAACGCGAGATGCCAGCTTTGAACACTAGTTCATTGCCTGATATCATCTTCATGTTGCTGTTCTTCTTTATGTCTGTAACTTCTATGAAGGAGGTTACCTATAAGGTACAGATTCAGAACCCACAAGCAACCGAGTTGACTAAACTTGAAAAGAAATCATTGGTTCGTTACATCTATGTAGGTACTCCTACTGCTGAGTTCCGCAAGCAATATGGTGCTGAGACGCGTATCCAATTGGACGACGCTTTCGCTGACGCTAAAGAGATTGGTGACTTTATCATCAACGAGCGTTCTTCTATGAAGGAGCAAGACCAAGGTCTTATGACTGTATCTATCAAAGCAGATAAGGAAACTAAGATGGGTATTATCGCAGATATCAAGCAAGAGCTTCGCCGTGCATATGCACTGAAGATTAGCTACGCTGCTACCCAACGTACATCCTACTAATCAATAGATTGATATCAACAAAAATCACCTGCGCATTGCGTAGGTGATTTTTGTTTTATCTGTACAAAATCCCCACAACTGCCACATAATCAATCATTCTTCTCGCAAAATCATGTACATCTGCTCTACACACTTGCCCACGTCCAATATTTTTACTACCTTTGCAAACGAAATCACCAAACACACCGCCTTATGTCGCCAATCCGCCATCTCACCTTTCTGCTCCTATGCCTGCTTTTTGTATCATGTGGCTACACTACTCGCTACCAAGAAGCCAAGCACGTCATCGCCGTGGTAGATAGTTTAGACCAACACGAACACCTGCTCTATCCCGACACCGCAGCGCTTCAGCAAGCCATCCGCACGCTCAATACCCCTTTTGGCAAACTCTTTGCACACAACCAACTCGGCAAAGCCCACTACTACATCGGGCGCCATCTCAGTCTTGACAATCAAATCACCCAAGCCGCAGCGCATTATATCGCTGCCGACCGCGCGCAGATTGATGATCCTGTCTATCGCGGGCGTATCAACTCCTGCATGGCGCACATAGCCAAACAAAACGAGAGCGACACGCTCGCACTCATCTTCTTCCTTCGCGCCAACCGCGCCTTCCACGAAAGCGGCAAAGATTGGTACTATGCGCATACCCTATTGGATGTCAGTGAGTTCCATACCTACCTCCATCACTACGCTCAGGCAGACAGCATACTCCATCTCGCTGCTTCCTACAACATAGACGCCTACTACCTCGCCCGCTTCTACGAAACCAAAGGCCTCTATTTCTACGAGCAACTCCAGTACGATTCCGCCCTCCACCACTTTCACCAAGCTTTAGACCTCTGGCACTACGAGGAGGACCGCCTCTATACCTATAAGAAACTCATGCAAGTTTATCTCGACATGGGCGACCAAGCATCGGCATTGCCTTACGCACAGATTATTGTGGAGCATTCCGCTACGCCTAACGAACTGGTCAATGCCTACTACTGCCTCATGCAGGATGCCAAGGCCAACAACGATATCGAGCGACTGAGCCGTTATGCCCACGCACGCCAAGACGCCAACCGCCTGCTCAACGAACAGGTGGGCAAGTACCACGGCGCACTCACCCTGCTCAGAGAGCACCTGGCTAACCCTTATCCTTATCGCTGGGCATGGATTACGCTCCTATGCCTACTCGCTGCCTGCTTACTACTAATCATCACTATCCTACTGCACCGCCGACACGCTGCCCGTCGCTTGCAAGTGGCACATCATCAGATAGATGACTTGTCTGTCAGTGCCCAACTGTCCGACATCCGCGCCACCTATCCACGCCCTCGCAAGCAGTGGAACGACTACAACGAACTAAAGAAAGACTTGGACACTCTGCTCCACGATTGGCTATCTCAGTTGGAGACGCACCAATTGTCTAATCGTGAAAATGTCTTTTGTACGTATATGCTCCTTTATCCCAATGCCTCATTGGAGGATTTGGCAGATTGGATGCACTACTCCGCTACGGGCGTCAGCACCTTCAAACGCCGCATCGCACAGAAGATAGGCATCCCTACCCGAGAACTGTATCATTTCCTACACGCAATGCTACAAAGCGAAAAATAAAAACTGTACATTTCGATTATAACTCGCAGAATATAAACGCTATACATTTTTGCCAACAGTACAAATGCCTTTACCTATTGCAGCATTTTGAAAATTGTACTACCTTTGCAACAAAATTCAATATCTCTCCGCTGTCAATTACGTTAGATACACGATAGATATACGTTAGATATACGTTAGATACACGATAGATAACTATAGGAACACCATAAGAAACCCAAATGTATAACCTATAAATAATAGCGATATGAAAACAATCAACTCTTTCCGCAGCAAACTCCTTGCTCTCACTCTCGCCCTCATGGCAGGTGTGTCAACCTTCGCATATGAATTTGAATATGTGAATGATTTCCATATAAACGGCTTTGCTTATAAGGTATTGCCTTCCAATACGCTGTTTCCATATGGTTCTGCTGCGTTAATTGAAATAGCAGATTGCAACAAGGATGTTGTTATTCCAGAATTTGTTTCCTATGGAAATACAGAATATCGTATAATTACATTTGGAATAGGTTCTGTAGTTTTTACTAATGATGCCAGTTCTGTTGTAGAGTCCATTACTATTCCTAAAACGACTAATATTATCAATAAGAACGTGCTGGCAGGCTGTCCAAACCTAAAAACCGTGGTGGTTGATAGTGAAAATCCTTACTATGATAGTCGCGAGAACTGCAATGCTATTATCACAACATCTCAAAATCCATACTTTACGCCTAACACCTTGATTGCAGGTTGCAAAACGACTATTATTCCTAATTCCGTTGCTGAAATAGGGGATAATGCTTTTTATAATTGTGAATCGTTAGACATAATCACTATTCCAAATAGTGTCACTAAGATAGGAAATTCTGCTTTCAATGCATGTTCTTCTCTATCTTCGATTATATTATCCGAAAACCTTACAGCCATTGGCGATTGGGCTTTCGATGATTGCAACAACCTCAAAGAAGTGATTTGCTATGCGCTTCAACCTCCTACAATTAGCCAATACACATTCTCTGGTATATCGCCGACTATTTATGTACCTGTAGAATCTATAGAACGATATAGAGCTGCTACTGGATGGAAGGAATTTGAGATATGGTATATTTCATGGTCATCTGAAGAGTGTCATGAATATAAGCATGTTAAACTATCAGTTATATCCTATGGCAACAAATTGATTTATAGTCTTGTTACTGATGACGGATCAGAAATTCTAGATGTGGATAGTGTGTGGATTCTAAATACAGATAAAGAGCCATTACAAAAATTTTATGGACAATCAAGGGACACCATTGATCTTTTGTTTCTTGAGCTAGGGACTTACATATTAGAGGTGTATCTAAATGAATGTGTAAAGAGAAAAATATTTTTTGTGCATCCTAAAATGAAATACATATGGTGCGACACATGGAATGTTATGTGGTTTGATGGTTGGCGATTTGATGAAACAGCAAGTACTTCTCAATATCGACTAGGAAAAGATACTATCATCGGTGATTATACATATAGCAAATTTACCTCAAGAACTTCCGTGCGCTTCACGAGCGATAGGAAAGTATATGTTTATTATGAAGGCTTTGACGACAATGACCCATACACTCAAGATTTACTAACAGGAGAATATTTAGCATACGACTTCTCTGCGCAAGTAGGCGACACATTGGAAATCTTTTCAGGAATCCATTCCTATACTACAGAGCAATGTGTTGTATATGATGTGCAAACAGATCCAGAAACCAATCTTCGTACCATAATGTTACATCCTCTACGTGTGGTAGATGGCGATGGTAATGTAGGAGTATCTGGTGAAGAAATAACATGGCTAGAAGGCGTTGGCTCACCTAATGGATTTTTAATTAGTACTCCTCCGCCAGGCGGAGGTACCTTTGCGCTCCTCTGTGCATACCAAGGCGATGAATTAAAATATACTGGTTCGTTGTATGACGAATACGGCTGTGAATATAACGCTACAGAACAGAATCCCGAAGACCTCTTCCCAACCCTTTGGGGCTTGCAGCAGACTATTTGTAGTGGTTATTATGGCGAAGAAGGTGATGAATGGGCATCAGGACTGACAGGTCCAAGCCAAGAAATAACAATGATGGATGGCAAACCTTACCTTCAATGGGGAAGTTGGTACTTACGAGAGGAGAATGACAAAATCCTCGTTTATAGCGAAATACAGAAAAAAGATTTGGTGTTGTATGATTTCACATTGGAGTTAGGAGATACATTGACCACTTTAAATTTGGTAACTCCTGAATTCCTCGAATACGAAGGAATTGTAGGAATTGTGGACTATCCTCTGTCAGATTATGACTATACATATCCTATTGACACATTGGTTGTTACTGAGTTATCAAAAGAGACATTGTTGGATGGAAAAGAATATACACGCTGGAAATTTAGCGATGGTACGGTGTATGTAGAAGGTATCGGTTCAATGAGCGAAACATTCTTCCATCACATTGCGGATCATTTACCTGTTCCTGTGAGTTATTTAGGTTCTTACCTTGTCTGCGTAAGCAAGAACAACAAACTCCTCTTCCAAATGGACGCTGCCGAAATGGAGCGTCTTGGCGCAGAGTGCTTATGTGACGCAGAAAATCCCAAAGAACTTTTCCCAACTCTTTGGGGCTTGCAGCGAACAACTTTTTATCACTATACCGAGTGTTCAGATAGTTATTCTTCATTGACCGCTTCAAATGAAATCGTTACTATAAACGACAAACCATATTTGCGTTTTGGTAAAATGTTTCTTCGTGAGGAAAATAATCAAGTATTAATATATAGTGCTGCTTATGATAAAGATCTCGTTCTTTATGACTGGAATTTAGAAGTAGGCGACTCCATATCCCTACTTGCAATGGATTATGGCGTTTATCCTGAATATGCAGTTTCCGTGGTAGATTACAGAGTGATTGTAGATATTGATGAGAATGGAGATTTAATCATGGATACCATACCTACGGATAAAGTGGTTGTAGATAAAATATCTACTATTACTTTGTTAGATGGTAAAGAGTATAAAACATGGCATTTGGCTACAGGATGGGCAGGTGGAATAACTTATGTAGAGGGAATAGGCATACTTAGCGAAGGATATGGAGGAGGAGACTATCTTGGATTAATAAGACCAGAAGAACTCCCAACTTGCTACTATGGAGATCTGTTAGTCTGCGTAAGCAAGAACAACAAACTCCTCTACCAGATGGATCCTGTTAAAATGGATGAATTAGGCGCAGAGTGCCTATGCGACTACAATCGTGGACCTCGCAAGGACAATGCCAAAGATGGACAGATTGGTGGCAGACCAACCCCTACACAATGGAATCAGTTAGAAGTTGTGCTTCGCCAAATGGATAACAACCACACTATCCTGCAAGCAGAGACTTTCAGCTACACGTTGGAAGACATCTCGCAACAGGTGAACAACAAAACCTATTTCCAACTCGCACGCCAATCCACCAAAGATACTGCAACTACCAAGTCTGTAGTAGGTTCACTGCATTTCGGCAAAGATGAAGACAATCGTGTGTACTTCCTCCGCGATGGGGTAGAGTATGTCCTCTACGACTTCACCGCCGAAATAGGCGACACTGTGGAAATCTTTGCAGGTATCAACAACTACCCTCAAGAAACCACCTACACCCATGTGGTGGTTGATAAAGACACCACTGAAGATGGCGCTTGCAGAATGTTCTTGGAGGTAGTATTCCCCGATGAGACCAACACTACTGCTGAAAACGCAGAAAAAGTCTGGTTAGCAGGTCTCGGCTCTTTGGATGGCATCGTGCATAACGCTGCCAAACGAGCAAGCAACGCCCACGCTGCCCCAAGTAGAAGTGCTAGCAGCAGCGAAACAGAAAGTTCAGTCATGCTCTGTGCTTGGCGCGAAGATAGTTGCCTCTACACCACCAACCACCCCGACTACGATACCTTCGGTTGTGTCTATAACCAAGACCCTACAGCGGTAGAGGACATTTCCACATCCCAATCCTCGTATCAAAAACTCCTCCGCGATGGTCAACTGTTCATCATCCATGATGGCAAAACGTACAACGTGCTGGGTGTACCTGTGGAATAAAGATTATTCATTCAAGAAGATAATTTCTTTCTCGGGAAAGAATAGATAAAATGCGCTCGCCATATTGGCGAGCGCATTTGTTATATATATTGTCTTCAATAATTTAGTATAGATAGTTTCGATTGCTGCGCGAAGCGCAAGGAGATATGTTTACTTAAACCCGAATACGAAATACACCGCAGCAATCAGGCACAGCCCTGCCACGATGTGATTCCACTTCACTTGCATGTGAAATGCCACCACGGAGAAGACGATGAATACCACTAGCGTAATCACCTCTTGCAATATCTTCAGTTGCATGAGCGAGAATGGTCCGCCATTGCCCTCAAAGCCAATACGGTTGGCAGGCACCTGCAAACAATACTCGAAGAACGCAATGCCCCACGATAGTGCTACTACGCCTATCAAAGGCAACGTCTTAAACCACGAAAACTCAGCCATCTTCAGATGACCATACCATGCCAATGTCATAAAGACATTTGATGCAATCAGAAGCAATATTGTATATAAACTATTCATTTGTGTTTAGTGAGTGATTTGCTTGGGTAGATAATCTTGTTTGATATTCTCCATAGCGGAGAAAATAGAATCGCGGACATCGGGATTAAGAGTTTCCAACTGCTTGAGCAGGGCTTTCATCTGTGCGCGACTACTCTCTTTCTCAAACGGACATGCCTTAATCTGCTTCTCATAGCCACTCAACTCTGCATAGCGCGCTATCTCGCTTTCTTCCAATAGGCAGAGTGGGCGAATCATTTGTATGGGCATCTTCTCCATTTGCAGCAGCGGGGGAATAGTGCCTATGCTGCCTTGAAATATCATATTCATTAGCAGCGTTTCCACTATATCATCTTTGTGGTGCCCTAGGGCAATCTTGTTGCAACCTAACTCTTGTGCTACATCAAATAGGGCTTTGCGCCTATACCATGAGCAAAGAAAACAGGGGTCTTTCTTCTCCTCCGCCCCAATCTCGGTGTCGCGTACCAACAGCGGCACTTTCGCTGCATCGCAAAAGCGTTGCAGATAGTCTATGTCGGACTGATAAGAACGCTCTTTGAGGCGAACATATACGGCTGTTACCCGAAAACGTGGTACGTATATCTGCGCACGTTTGCCCAAGAACTCCACCAGTGCCAACGAATCTTTTCCGCCACTTAGTCCCACAAGGATATGATCGCCATCGGCAATCAGCCCATAGTCGGCACACGCTTTGTGAAATCGTTTGGTCAAACGAGCGCGTAAACGGATAAGTTCTATTTCTTCGGGTGTTCGTTGCATAAGTCACGTAAAAGCATGCAAAGGTACGGCTTTTTTGGCATATATCACACTAAAATGAAGAAAAAAGCACATTTTTTGCATTTTTTTCTCAAAATATTTGGTCAGTTCAAAAAAAAGCAGTACCTTTGCACTCGCTTTCGGTTGAGAGCGATGTTCTTACACATTTTGCGGCAATAGCTCAGTTGGTAGAGCACAACCTTGCCAAGGTTGGGGTCGCGAGTTCGAGTCTCGTTTGCCGCTCTATAGAAATGAGCAGGACACAGTTCCTGCTTTGTTTTTCTAAAATGGTCTTTTACATGACATGAGAGAATCCTTAAGCGGCTCTCAACCGCGACGAAGCCCAAATGGCGGAATTGGTAGACGCGCTCGTTTCAGGTGCGAGTGTTGAGAGACGTGCAGGTTCGAGTCCTGTTTTGGGCACA
>JAFTHS010000058.1 GCA_017457295.1 Paludibacteraceae bacterium
GATGATTGACATCCTCAACGAGCAACTCATCAGCGAGCACAAAGATCCTATCGCATTCGACCACGACTGCCGTGAGGGTATCTGCGGTATGTGCTCTATGTATGTGAATGGTCACCCACACGGACCAGACAGCGCTATCACCACTTGCCAATTGCACATGCGTAAGTTCAAAGATGGCGAGACTATCACTATCGAGCCATGGCGTAGCCGTGCCTTCCCTGTAATCAAGGACTTGATGGTGGACCGCGAGGCATACGACAAGATTATGCAAGCAGGTGGTTTCGTGTCAGTTAATACAGGTGGTGTACCTGATGCAAACGCAATTCCAATTCCTAAGGCACACGCTGACGAGGCAATGGATGCTGCTTCTTGTATCGGTTGCGGTGCTTGTGCTGCTGCATGTAAGAACGGTTCTGCTATGTTGTTCGTTTCTGCAAAGGTTAGCCAATTGGCTCTCTTGCCACAAGGTAAGGTAGAGGCAGCTGCTCGTGCTAAGGCAATGGTGGCTAAGATGGATGAATTGGGCTTTGGTAACTGTACCAATACGGGTGCATGTGCTGCTGAGTGCCCAAAACAAGTATCTTTGGCAAACATCGCTCGCCTCAACCGCGAGTTCCTCTGCGCAAAGTTCCAAGACTAATCCCCTTCGGGAAACGGTAATCGGACATCGGTTATCGCTATATATAATAAGAGGCGTGCTCCAGCACGCCTCTTATTGTTTTCTTGCCTCTCGACTTTAACCCATAACCTTTCGCCTTTACACTCTACACCTTATACCTTTTCTTAAGATTCTCTTCTTCTTGACTTTGGCTGTATCTACCGAGAGAACACCGAGAGACGACCGAGAGAAGAGCGAAGCAACCACTACTAAAAAATCGCACGATTTTTAAGATCCCGTATCTTTGAACCTTCTATATCTTTCCTTTGTCAAAGACCAAGGATGAACCTAGGAACGACCAGAGAACTCCGAAATAGGAAAAGTGCTTTTTATTAAGATTACTTTCCTAAAAAGTTGTCCCCTTCCCTAAAAAGGTTGACTCGATTCCTCAAAAAGTATACTACCTTTCTAACATTGTTGACTTATAGGTTTCTAAATAAAATTCGTCCCCAAAGCGATTTTTATTTGCACATCTCGAAAAAAAAGTGTATCTTTGCGCCCAAATAGACTAATACCTATAGTATGAACCTATCAACACTCATAAAACAATACTTCCATTCATCAAACAACGATGTGACCATTGATGTGTTTGATGAGAAAAACATTTACTCCGTTTACCAACGCGTAGTAAGTGTGCTAACGCAACATATTGACATTGAAACAACGGTGTTGCAAGCCATGAGCTATTGCTTTTACGAGATTTTGGATAATGTCCTTACCCATTCAGGCAAAGAACTTGGTACCGTCATCACGCACTACGATGCTGCCAATCACATCCTCAGTTTCTTGGTTGCAGATGATGGAATCGGTGTACAGGCATCGCTTTCGGAAAACGAGAAATACCTCAACATCTCTGAGCCAGAGGCATTGAAAATATGTATCAAAGATGCTGTAACCGATGGAAAAGGAATGGGCTTTGGTCTATATTCAACCTCCCTGCTTGCGCGCGATGCAGGTCTGCGCTTTGAAGTTCGCTCGGGAAATCACACATTGCAGGTCAATGGAGTTGAATCTACCTCGGAAAGCGAGTTCTGGCAAGGTACAATCATTTATCTGCAACTCCGCACAAATAAAGAGATTAATCCAGCAGAAGTAGTTGCCAATCGTACTAATGTGGCAGCGCAATATAACGAAACATTCTTAAACGACAACGAATTAGAAGAGCTATGGTAACATTCAGTTTTAAGGAATACGGAGAGAATTTAGGTACACGCCCATTAGGTAAGCGTGTGCGTGAGGATTTGTTGCCTATGATTGAGCAGAACGATCGCGTTGTGCTCGACTTTACTGGAGTCAATGTGGTAAGTAACTCGTTTGCTGATGAGTGCATTGCTAAGTTGCTGCTTTCTATGTCGCTTGCCGACCTGAAGAGCCGCACCACTTTCCGTGGTCTAAACCCTATCGCCTCTGAAAGTGTACTCACCGCCCTCCAACGCCGTCATTTGACTATGGCATGAATTGGAAATAAATAACCAAACAATACTAACCCCCTAAATTACTTATCATTCATCACTCATAGTTTATAGTTAATTCGCAACGATACCGTTGCCCGACATATTTAATATAGCGTTATAAGCCTAGACTTGATTTTCTGAAACTTCGACACTTTCAAGAAATCATTAATGTTTCAAGTACGGTTTATGCACGCTCGCGTTAACAGCGTGAGTTTTCCGTGCGTAAATTTGAAACATTAAGGTAGTCGAAGACCTCAGAAAATCAAATTGAAGCGAACGAAAGTTCACGCTTTTTCGTGTATGCATAAGAATCTTATGAACAAACAATAAATCAAATAATTAACCAACGGAGTGTGCCGAAAATCCGACAAAGAGTAGGCAAAACAAATTATTTAAATTATGAAAAAGTTTTTATTAGTGTTTAGTACATTTATTTGTACTCTGTTATTTTCAAGTTGCGAAGAGAAAGTGCAACTGACTAGTCTTAAAGGAACTACTTGGAGACATGATTTTGACAAATATGGATACGTACTTTATTCTTTCTTAGCTGATGGGGCTGCTTCTATGGTAGTTGTTGATTCTAGTGAGGAAGAATTCAATTGGTTATCGTTACTGTATACATGTAGCAATTCAGGCAATGTAAAAACAAATTTACAGTACAATGGTCAAGCACATAAAAAAGGTATATTTAATATTGAGAATGCTAAATTAGAAATGGATGGAATGGAAATGGATTTAGTGTACCACCCAGGGAATGAAGAAAAGATAAATACATTAGCAGGAACGAGTTGGGTTAGATATAATGGTAAAGACGAGGATGTTCGTAGGACTTATTATAAATATGAAGTTATTAACTTTGTTGATAATTATATAGCAATAACCTATTCGTTGCTTTCAACAATAGAGGGAGTGCTTTCTGTACCTCAAGCTATGGTCTTAAATAGATATGAAGGATATTATAGAGATTTTAAACATCCGTATTTCATATATAGGGAAGATCCATCATTTAATGACGACTATCAATGCGTATTGTTCAATAATAATCAAAGTCTCAAATATCATTGCGGTAAATATGATTATGATTATCATAAATTAGATTATTATTTTAAACCTGTAAATTATTGGCCATATTACGATGGTAAAAGAGACTAGTGATTAGTTCACAAAAATAGTTGACATCTTATAAATCTCGCAATTCACTTCGCATAATTGAGTAGAAAGCATTCAATTATGCGAAGTGTTACATATATGGATAAATTTGAAAAGTTTTTAAAATGTAATCAAAAAAATATTTTTTTAAACTTTTACTTGCTTATCTATAAAAAAAAATGTAATTTTGCAGCGATAAATTTAATCATCGAAGATCAATATAGTACCGAATATTTATGAAAACAATTTCAAAAATCATTCTTCATAATTTTAGAAGATTTACTGAATTAGAAATAGATTTTAATCCAACGATGAATATTTTAATTGGAGATAACGAATCAGGAAAAAGTTCTGTGTTATTGGCCATTGATTTATTATCATGTGGAAGTAGATATAAAGTAGAAGAAATTGGGCTTGAAAAATTATTTAATACACAAGTTATCAATGAATACATGCAAGGAGATAGAAAAATTGAAAATTTGCCAAAATTGGAGATTGAAATCTATTTTCCAGAACAAAATAACGAGTTCTTATTTGGTCGGAATAATAGCAAACAAATAGAATCGGATGGATTACGTATGCAATGCAAACCAATGACCGAATATAGCGAACAAACCCAAAGAGCGTTAAGTAACCAGAACGCTTCTTTTCCATTTGAATTCTATGGAATATATTTTGAAACCTTTGCGGGTCATCTTTATAATGGTTATACAAAACAACTACGCAGTATATTTATTGATCATACAAAAAATTATTCTACTTATTCAATGAGTGAATATATTAAAACACTATACCATTCTAAATTAACTATTCAACAACGGATTGATATACAACAACAATATCATGCTCATAAGGATGAATTTGCAAAAAATATATTGTCGCAATTTAATGATAATGAAAATAATTATGCGTTCTCTATAAAAAACTCTCCAAATTGTAATATAGAAACTGATCTTACGATAATCGCAGATGGTATAACAATAGATAATAAAGGTATGGGGATGCAATGTTTTATTAAAACAACATTGTCTCTATCAAAAGTGGATGATAATATTGATATTGTTTTACTGGAAGAGCCTGAAAGTCACTTGAGTTATACTAATATGTTGAAATTAATAAGTCTTATTGATTCTGCAACAAACCGTCAACTTTTTATTGCAACTCATAGTGATTTAATCGCTTCTAGATTAGATTTGAGAAACTGTATATTACTGAATAGCAATAGTAAAAATCATAGTACTTTAGGAATGATTTCCGAAGATACAGCAAAGTTCTTTATAAAAGCACCAGACAAAAATCTACTACAATTTATTTTATCTGAAAAAGTAATTTTGGTTGAAGGAGATGCAGAATATATATTGATGGAAGCCATGTATAAAAATACTGCAACTAAAGATTTGATAGATGCAGGAATTAGTGTAATTGCTGTTGATGGTAAATGTTTCAAACGATATCTTGAAATCGCAAAGATACTAAAAATAAAGGTTGCTGTAATTACAGACAATGATTATAACTATGATGAAAACATTACAAATAGATATGCAGAATATATGACTACAGAATGCTCCAATATTAAAGTATTTGCAGATTCCAACAATGAAAATCACACATTTGAAGTTTGTTTGTATAAGGAAAATAAAAAAATCTGTGACGATTTGTTCAAATCACCAAGACGAACATTAGAGGTGTTAGAGTATATGCTATCCAACAAGGCAGAAGCTGCATACAACCTGCTTAGTTCAAAAGCAAATGAGTTAATCACACCTCACTATATAAAGGAAGCAATTTTATGGGTAAATGCATAATACAAGCCGTTGCAGGAGCAGGTAAAACAACAAATATAGTAAATCGGTTAAATCTTATTGACCGATTTTTAATCGTTACATATACAACAAACAATACTGAACATCTTAGATTATCTATTATAAAAAGATTTGGTTATTTTCCATCTAATATAACCTTATATTCTTATTTTCAATTTTTGATCAGCGTTTGCTACAAGCCATTTCTATCTGATCAAATGTGTGCATTTGGGATTTCATGGAAAACACCTCCAGAATACACTCTTAGAATGAAACGTAGTAATCTAGACTTTTATTTATCAAAAAAGAAATATTTGTACTATAACAGGATTGCTAAATTATGTCAAGATACATATATTACAAATATTAGTAATAGAATTAATAAGTACTACGATTATTTCTTTTTTGATGAAATACAAGATTTAGCTGGTCATGATTTTAATTTAATAAAAAGTATTTCTCCTCAAAATACAAATTTACTATTCTTAGGCGATTTTTACCAACATACATTTGATACTAGTAGGGATGGGATTATAAATGTAAATTTACATAAAGAGATGCATAAATATTTTGATTTATGGAGAAAAGAAAACTTTATAATTGACACAATAAGTTTACAACAGAGTTATCGATGTTCAAAAACAGTATGTGATTTTGTAAGAATCAAAATAGGTATTCATATTTATGCCATTAATGAACGAGAGAGTATAGTTGAATATATAACTTCCGCAGAAAGAATAGATGCCATAGTGAAAGACAATAATATTATCAAGCTTTTTTTTAACAATAGTGATAAATATAATTGTTGGTCTTTGAATTGGGGGAATTCAAAAGGATTAGATCATTTTACAGACGTTTGTGTAATCCTTAATAAAACTACAAATATAAAATATAATAGTAATCAATTACAGGAGTTAGCACCAAGCACCAGAAATAAATTATATGTTGCATGTACTAGAGCAAGAGGTAATTTATATCTTATTCCACAAGATTTATTAAATGATTATAGAATTATTCCATAAACTTTGCTCACATATGGTTGCTATAAGATATTTCTTCGGCAGCAATTATTAGTTTTTTTTGATAATCCTTTGCTCCTTCTCATTGCAATCCCAATAACGAAATTTTACATGTCGTCGGCACAATCTTCGGCACGAAGAAAAAAATAACAAAAAAATCACACAAGCGGGAGGCGTTGGTAATCAACACCTTCCGCTTGCTTTAAGCACCTTTTTATGGCAAAATTTACAAATCTTCGGCACAAAACGACTATAATGCCGAAGATTTTTGCAGCATTATTATAGAGACACGTTTATAGAAAGCCACCAAAAGCCCACAGATGTCCCACATATCTCCTATTGTGGTCACCTAATCAACAAATCACTTTTCCTATTCCGGTGTATAAGGATATATAAAAGATAAGTAAGTATACGGAAAGAACACATTTTTTCATAAAAATATTTGTCTATATCACAAAAAAGCATTACCTTTGCGGGGTAAAAATGCGGATAACCGCAAAAATACCCCACAAAGTATGAAAATCGAGCGGAAAAGACACCTACAAAGACTCATCAATAGTCGAAAAAACGGACAGATAAAAATTATCACAGGAATAAGACGCTGCGGTAAGTCTTACCTGCTTAATGTCCTATACCGAGAATACCTTCTGCAAGAGGGGATCAAGCCAGAGCAAATCATCGCTATCGAACTTGACAACGATATTGCTATTCGTTTGCGCAACCCACTCGAACTGAGTGCTCACCTCAGACAAGCGGTACAGGATACTAACACCGAATATTACATCATGCTTGATGAGATACAAATGGTAGAAACCATTGACAATCCATATTTACCCAAAGAGACTGGGGCTAAAATCTCTTTCGTGGATGTACTACTCGGACTAAAAAGTCTTCCAAATGTAGATGTCTATGTCACTGGAAGCAACTCCAAAATGCTCTCATCGGAGGTTGCTACCACTTTCCGTGATAGAGGAGAAGAGATACATATCACACCACTTACTTACGAGGAGTTTTACGAGGCATACCCCAATGAAAAACGATATGCGTGGCGCGAGTTTATGACCTATGGAGGCATGCCTTTCGTGCTACATAAAAACTCACACGAAGAAAAAGCCAAATATTTGCAAGACCTATTCCGCCTCACATATATCAAAGATGTGATAGACCGTAATAACCTACGCACAAAAACAGAAATCTTAGACGAACTTCTCAATGTGGTGTCTTCATCAGTAGGATCACTTACTAATCCAACAAGAATAGCCAATACCTTTCAATCAGTAAAGGGTGTGAACATCAAAAACGAAACTATCTCATCCTATCTTGACTACTTTATTGATGCATATATATTGAGAAAATCACATCGCTATAACATCAAAGGACGCTCGTATATAGATACTCCTCTCAAGTATTATTTTGCAGATAATGGATTGAGAAACGCCCTGCTTAATTTCCGTCAGCAAGAAGAAAACCACATTATGGAAAATATCCTCTACAACGAACTAATCTCCAGAGGATTTAGCGTAGATGTAGGAGTCGTAGAATATAACCATACTAATGCAGAAGGCAAGAAACTGCGTTCACAACTGGAAGTCGATTTCGTTGTGAATAAAACCAATATGCGATATTATATTCAATCTGCATTAACAATTGTAGATGAAGAAAAACGACAACAAGAAATCAATTCGCTCACTCGTATTGATGATTCATATACTAAAATTGTTGTCGTGCGCGACGATATTCTCCCATGGACTGACAACAACGGAATGCAATACATCAATATTGAAGACTTCCTTTTAGATAAGATCAATCTATTATAATAAGCGAATAATTTACCACAATCTTCGGCACACGAAAGTTTTTTTCTACCTAAGACAACTATAACATCTCCACCATGCGTTTAAAATTATTCCTTTGCGTTTTATGCATCAGCAGTTTGGCAATGGCTGAACAGATTATTCGTGTGTCGCAGATTGGCTATCTGCCAGAAGCGAAGAAGTTTGCTATCATCATGACGGGTGATAGTGGGCGATGGGAATATACCCGCTACGATTTCTCGGATCTCAAAGAGGAGGGATGGCATCAATTGAAGATAGGCGAGGCAGTGTCGGATAGTTTTCTCATTAGCAAGCATGTATATGATGGTTTGGCAGATTTTCCTCTAAACTATATGCGTCAGCAACGCTGCGGATGGAATCCATTCACAGGAGATAGTTGTCACCAAAAAGATGGGTATATCATTTACCATCCCACCAAGACGGGGCAACATATTGATGTGCGTGGTGGTTGGCACGATGCCAGCGATTGTTTGCAATATGCGACAACTACTGCCAATGCGATCTATCAGATGATGTTGGCATACGAACAATATCCCGAGTTGTTTGGCGATATGTATCAAACGAATGGTACACCTGGGGCAAATGGCATTCCTGATATTGTGGATGAGATTCGTTGGGGATTGGATTGGTTGGACCGCATGAATCCTGCACCTGGGGAGTTCTACAATCAATTGGCAGATGACCGCGACCATATAGGTATGCGTTTCCCAAAAGATGACCAAGCGGATTATGGCTGGGGCGTGAATAATGGTCGTCCAGTCTATTTCGTTACGGGTGAGCCACAGGTGCAAGGCAAAGGAATGAATATCTCGACAGGTACTTCATCTATTGTAGGTAAGTATGCATCCTGCTTTGCTTTGGGTAGCAAGATTCTGGCGCCATACTATCCAGAATTGGCAGCGCGTATCGGCGAGAAAGCCGAAGATGCATACGAACTGGGTGTCCGCAAACCTGGTTTTAGTCAAACTGCATCTGTTCGCTCACCATATATCTATGAGGAGACAAACTGGGTGGATGATATGGAGTTAGGAGCATATGAGTTGTATCGCAAGACCAATGATAAGTCCTATCTCAAAGAGGCTGTTTCCTATGGTAGAAAAGAACCTACCACCCCATGGATGGGCAGCGATACGGCTCGCCATTACCAATGGTATCCGTTTATGAATATCGGTCACTATCGTTTGGCTAGTGAGGCTAAGAATCGTTCTCGGGAGGAGTTTGTCGCCTATTTGAAAAGGGGCATTGATACGGTATATCAGCGTGCCATTCATGGCGAACCTGTGCAGCAAGCCTTCTTGTATGGTGTGCCATCTATCTGGTGCTCAAATAATCTCACCACGGCTATGTTGACCCAATGTATATTGTATCGCCAGTTGACCAATGATTCTACCTATATTGACATGGAATTGTCATTGCGCGATTGGCTATTGGGTTGTAACCCATGGGGCGTGTGCATGATTGTGGAATTGCCTGGAGCCAAGTGCTATCCTACTCAGCCTCACTCGTTTATGATTAGCGAGGGAATAGGTAACACGACCGGTGGATTGGTGGATGGTCCCGTGTATCAAGGCATCTTCAATAGTCTGCGTGGCGTGAACATGGAAGGTGGTATCAATTATATGCGCTACCAACCTGATGTGATGGTCTATCACGACTCCACAAATGACTACTCCACCAACGAACCTACCATGGATGGTACTGCGTGTTTGATATTCCCATTCGCTGCATATGAGGCAGAAGCCAAGTTAAGTGAATAAGATATTATTTGCTTTTTTTCATGGCTTGATGAGCTGCTCGTTGGGTAAGGCGTTTTTGTTGTGAAGTCATTGTGCCGTTTTTGTAAGGGTTGTGTCGGCAGTTTTTGCCTGTGAGCAGTTCGTACCAAACACATGAAGCAGTATAGCGGCCATACTCATAACTCAAATGGTATCCGTCGCGGCATAGAGTATCACCAAGTTTGGTGGTACGAGCAATTTTGATTGCTTTCCCACAAGGAATGAGAGTGAGTTCGGGATAGCGCAGAAGTAGCGCTTGTGTGGCAGAATGTATGCTATCGTCCATGATCTGTTGACTCTTTTGATACCTTGGGAAAGCAGGGTGTTTGGCATCTTGTGAGTAAGACCAAGTTTGCATCCAGCAAAATTGTGCGTGGGGTTGGTATTTGCGTACGGAGTCGATGAGCGCTCCTAGATATGGTTCGTAGGTAGACTGAATACCGCTGTCGTGACTAGCTTGCTGAAATGAGATGTAGTCCCATTGGTCGAGCAATAATGCTTGACGAAGAGAATAGCCTTCATGAACTGTGCGGATGCCTTCTTTGATGTATCGAAAGCTATATGCAGCGGTGTCTTTGAGAAGAAAATTATGATGCTGCTGCAACGAGCATCCTCCATAGTATAGATTTCCGATGATGATGGGCTGTTTGCCAGCTTGACATAGCGGAGCAAGTTCTTGCTCAACAGCATCCCATGAGAAACTGTTACCAATGCAAAGGACACGAATAGTGTCGCTGGCTATCAATAATGGTGATGTTAAAAAAGATAAAGCAAAAATAAAGAGATGAAGAAAGTGTTTCATGATTTTTGGATTGTATTTTCTAAAAGTTTGTGCAAAAGTACAAAAAAAATTGCATATGTCCAAAAAAAATAGTACTTTTGCAGCAGAAATAAATCTTATACTAATACATATGAAACGTATTCTTTTGGTTTCCTTATTGGGAATTGGTTTGTTGCTTTCGAGTTGCGGAAAGCGTGGTGGTTCATCGTTGCACTTTGATGCAGATAGTGCGCGCGTGCTCATTGAGCAGGCGATAGCGGACTCGCTTATACCCGGTGCAGTGCTCTGTGTGGTGGATGAAGGAAAAGTGGTGCACTTGGAGGCGTACGGTCATCGTGCTATCGTGCCTAAACATGAGAGGATGACCACAAACACCATCTTTGATCTTGCTTCGGTCAGCAAACCAACAGGCGCAGGTACAGCGGCATTGTTGTTGGTGAAAGAAGGGCTATTATCAGTAGATGATCTTGTGTGCAAATACATCCCTAATTACCATCCCGATGTGACAGTACGCCATTTGATGACTCACTATTCGGGATTACCCGCTTACTTTACTGCGGCGCCTATGGAGAAGGTCTATCTGGAGCGTTTGGGTGAGATGGCTGATACAGAGCAAGCGCGTCGCGATTTCACTATCGACTCGATTGCACGTTGTAAGCGTCCTACAGCCATTGACGAGAAATATCGCTACTCATGTCTGAACTTTATTTCGCTGCAACGTGTGGTAGAGACTATCGTGGGCACTGATGTGAATACCTATTTGCGTGAAAAGTTGTATGGCCCTCAAGGATGGGAAACGATGGGTTGGTTGCCCGATAAGGCAAACATCGAACGTATTGCTCCTACAGAGTGGAATGAGAATGCGAAGCTGCGTGGCGATGTGCATGACCCGGTGGCACGCGTGATGATGTGCGGTATATCAGGTAATGCGGGTGTGTTCGCTACTGCCGAGGAGATTGGCAAATGGGCTATCTGGTATATGAGTCAATCGCAAGAATTACGCGAAAGTGCTTGCAATGCAGGACTTTGGACAGAAGATGTCCAATTGGCCGCGGATACATTGCAGACAACCGTGGAGAGCAGACATACGGGATATACTGGAACAAACGTAGTGGTATGGCCAGAGTATAATCGCGCTGTTGTACTATTGGCACATCGCGTACATCCATACGACAAAGGTAGTATGTACAGACTGAGAAGTGGAATAAAAGAATTGGTGCGACCATAAATTTAGAAGATAAATTTGCATATGTCCTCAAAAAGTAGTACCTTTGTGCTCGCGTTTATCTATTAGAAATGTATATAGCTATTGCAGGAAATATTGGAGCTGGTAAGACAACATTGACAAAAATGTTGGCGAAATATTATGGTTGGGAACCGCGCTTCGAATCGGTGAGTTTCAATCCATACTTGGAGGATTATTATACCGACATCAAGCGTTGGTCGTTCTGCGTAGAGACCTATTTCCTTAAAGAGCGTTTCAAAGATATGCTTCGTATCAAGGAGGTAGAACACACCATAGTGCAAGATAGAAGCATCTTTGAGGGGGTGTATGTGTTTGTTACCAACAACTACTTACGTGGTGACTTGTCGGAGAGGGATTATCAAACGTATATGGAACTTTTTGACCATATGAAACGCTTAATGCGAATGCCCGATTTGATGATATATTTGCGCAAGTCGGTACCTTCGTTGATTGCACAAATACAAAAGCGTGGGCGCGACTACGAGAAGACAATGCAATTGGATTATCTGCGAGATTTGAACGAACGATATGAGGATTTTATCTTCAAACAATACGAGGGTAGGGTACTAGTGATTGAAAGTGATGAGATGGACTTTGAGAGTAACCCCGAAGATTTCCGATTAATAATTAATAAGATAGATGCAGAACTATTCGGTTTGTTTAGTGAACTGAATTGGGAAAAGAAGTAAATAACCCCTAATATATATAAGGTATGCATATAGCAGTAGCAGGAAATATTGGTTGTGGCAAGACTACTCTGACCAATATGTTAGCAAAACATTATGGCTGGCAGCCACGCTTCGAGAGTGTGGAGTTTAACCCCTATTTGGAGGACTTCTATGCGGACATGGGCCGCTGGTCGTTTAACTTGCAGATATACTTTTTGAACAAACGATTCAAAGATGTGGTGGATATATCCAACTCCAACGAGTTTATTATCCAAGATCGCACTATCTATGAGGATGCTCGTATCTTTGCGCCTAACTTGCATCGTCAAGGATATATGTCAGATCGCGATTTTGACAACTATCGCGACCTGTTCGACTTGATGATGTCGCTCGTGAAGATGCCTGACCTGATGATTTATATTCGCAGTACCATTCCCAACTTGGTGGCGCAGATACAAAAACGCGGTCGTGCTTACGAATCAAGTATGCGTATCGACTATTTGCAGGGATTGAACGAACTCTACGAGAACTGGATTGCAGACTACAAAGGCAAACTGCTGATCATTGATGGCGATACCATCAAGTTTGGCGACCGTCCAGAAGATTTCCGCTATATCACCGACCGCATTGATGCGGAGCTCTTTGGCTTATTCCCATTTGAGGGGGAAACTGCTCACGGTAGTGAGATAAAGTAGGACACTGCGCTATAGGACGGCGTTCTGCCTATTGGATATAGAATGCTCTCTGAACTATAAGTTGTAGGGATGATTAAGCGATTTCTGGATTATATTGCAATAGAGAAACGGTACTCAGCGCGTACCGTAGGGGAATATGGGGATGATTTGAAAGCATGGTGCGCATTCTTGGGATGGACAGTGGAGGAGTTTGATCCTCAAAAGGTGGATGCGGAAGATGTGAAAGCGTGGATGATTGATATGCTGGATAAGCAAAAGCAGTCGCCGCGTAGCGTGAAAAGACGATTGTCGGCAGTGAAGAGTTTCTATAAGTTTATGCTCCGCGTGGGGTTAGTAAAAGTGGATATTACACGTGCAATTGTAGCTCCCAAGACCGATAAACCGTTGCCATTGTACTTTCGTGAAAGTGAGATGCAAGGGGTGACAATTAATCAGCATCGCGACTGGAACGAGGCTATGAGCGAGGAAGAGCAGTTCGTGCATCTGCGTGATTATTTGGCGGTGGAAATGCTTTATCAAACGGGTATGCGTCGCGCTGAATTGGTGGGGCTGAGAGATGCAGATGTAGATACCAAGCAAAAGCAAGTGCGCGTGTTTGGTAAGAGAAGCAAAGAGCGAATAGTACCAATGGGCGAAGGACTTTGTGAATTGATTGAGGAATATAGAAAAAATAAATGCGATTTTTTAGGCATAAGTGGTGATGTTGGCACGTTTCTTGTGCGGAAAAATATAGAAGGCGAGTGGGTGGAGATGAATGCGAATACTTTATATAAGGTTGTGCGCGCGCGGATGGGAGAGGTGAGTACGCTGAAGAAACATTCACCTCACGTCTTGCGGCATACATTTGCTACTACAATGCTAAATAATGGGGCAGATATTCGCACTATACAAAGTTTATTAGGACATGCTAGTTTGGCAGCTACGCAAGTATATACTCATGCTACTTTCGAGCAAATCAAAGATGTGTACCAAGCAACGCATCCAAGAGGAAAGAAGTAGTTCTGGGGTAATGCTTAGAAAATAAAATACCAAGCGATGCTTGGGAAAATAATATTAACATAACATAAAAAAGGAGGAAACCATGAAACTGAACGTAAAAGCTGTGAATTTCGAGACTGCAGAGCGTCTTGAGAAGTACATTGAGAAGAAAACACGTCGTTATGAGAAATTGCTTTCCCCTTCCGCAGAGCTGGAGATCCGAATGACGGTGGTAAAGCCAGAAACGAATCTGAACAAAGAAACCGCTATTCGTATTATGGGTATGGGAACGGAATTGTTTGCACAGAAGGTTTGCGACACTTTTGAACAAGGAATTGATGAATGCTTGGAAGCATTGGACAAACAATTAGAAAAGCATAAAGATAGATAAACCATGCTCGTTTTTGAGCTTTAAGCGGGGTTTTTGCCCCGCTTTTTTATGAAAAATGCAATAAAATGCAATTTTTTTTCAAAAATATTTTGTCAGTTAAAAAAAATGTAGTACCTTTGCACCGCTTTTCCGCCGACGTGTTAGGAGGCGTGGCAAAATAGCCGAAAAGTGACCTGCCTCTTTAGCTCAGTTGGCCAGAGCACGTGATTTGTAATCTCGGGGTCGTTGGTTCGAATCCGACAAGAGGCTCAAAGACGAACATTGAAATAGTATTGGGAGTATTCCAGAGCGGCCAAATGGGGCAGACTGTAAATCTGCTGGTTTTCACCTTCGGTGGTTCGAATCCATCTGCTCCCACCAATAACAAAATAACCGTCGCGGAAGTCGTGGTTAATTCGCGGAAATAGCTCAGTCGATAGAGCACTAGCCTTCCAAGCTGGGGGTCGCGGGTTTGAGCCCCGTTTTCCGCTCGATTTTTGTTTATACACTCGTATTTTTCGAGTAGTGGCGAACGTTAGTTCGTGTTGCTGATGTAGCTCAGTGGTAGAGCGCATCCTTGGTAAGGATGAGGTCGCGGGTTCAACTCCCGCCATTAGCTCGAAGTTTTAATGCCAAATAATACTCTTTCGGGAGTATTGTGGTGTGTAAAACAGGTGATAAAATTAGGTAAAACTTATAGTATTAACGTTAATAACTAAATTCTAGAATTATGGCAAAAGAAAAATTTGACCGTTCGAAACCACACGTGAACATTGGTACAATTGGTCACGTTGATCACGGTAAAACTACTTTGACCGCAGCTATTACCACTGTATTGGCTTCTCGTGGTCTTTCTGAGCTTCGTTCATTCGACTCTATCGACAATGCTCCAGAGGAGAAAGAGCGTGGTATTACTATTAACACTTCACACGTTGAGTATCAAACCGCTACTCGTCACTACGCTCACGTTGACTGCCCTGGTCACGCTGACTACGTAAAGAACATGGTAACTGGTGCTGCTCAAATGGACGGCGCAATCATCGTAGTAGCTGCTACTGATGGTCCTATGCCTCAAACACGTGAGCACATCCTTTTGGCTCGTCAGGTGAACGTTCCTCGCTTGGTTGTATTTATGAACAAGTGCGACCTTGTTGATGACGCTGAGATGCTTGACCTCGTTGAGATGGAGATGCGTGAGCTTCTTTCGTTCTATGAGTTCGATGGCGACAATACTCCTATCATCCGTGGTTCTGCTCTTGGTGCTTTGAATGCAGTAAAAGAGTGGGAAGACAAAGTTATGGAGTTGATGGATGCTTGCGATACATGGATTGAGTTGCCTCCACGTGCTGTTGATAAACCATTCTTGATGCCTGTTGAGGACGTATTCTCAATTACAGGTCGTGGTACTGTAGCAACTGGTCGTATCGAAACTGGTGTCATCAAAGTTGGTGAGGAAGTTCAATTGATCGGTCTTGGTGCTGAGGGTAAGAAGTCAGTTGTAACTGGTGTTGAGATGTTCCGTAAGTTGCTCGACCAAGGTGAGGCTGGTGATAACGTAGGTTTGTTGCTCCGTGGTATTGATAAAGATGAGGTTCGCCGTGGTATGGTAATCACCCACCCAGGTGTTGTTAAGCCTCACGAGGAGTTCAAGGCTTCTGTTTATATCTTGAAGAAAGAGGAAGGTGGCCGTCACACTCCATTCCACAACCACTATCGTCCACAATTCTACATCCGTACAATGGACGTAACTGGCGAGATTACTTTGCCAGAGGGTACAGAGATGGTAATGCCAGGTGACAACTTGGAGATCAAGGTTAAGTTGATCTACCCAGTTGCTTGCTCAGAGGGTCTTCGTTTCGCTATCCGCGAGGGTGGTCGCACCGTAGGTTCTGGTCAAATTACCGGTTTGCTTGACTAATATTTAAGCAACAATAAAAACGATTGCCAAAGTCGAAACTTTGGCAATCGACATACGGAAGTCTTCTAATGGTAAGAAAGCGGTCTCCAAAACCGTCAATGTGGGTTCGATTCCTGCCTTCCGTGCTGTTACAAAAATAGCTTCCGTCTGACTTCGGCGAATGCTGAGGCCAGATGTTTGGCGCAAATAAGAATAAAGAAAAAAACTACAGATATGAAGTTCGTTGAAAGTATTAAAGAATCCTACGAGGAGTTGGTTCATAAAGTGAGCTGGCCTACTCGTAAAGAGTTGTCCAAAAGCGCAGTGCTAGTATTGATAGCTTCCATAATACTAGCGTTGATAGTGTGGCTAATGGATTTCTGTTTCGAGTCAATCATGACTTTTGTTTACGGCTTATTCTAATCAATTAAATTTTGAGTATGGCTGAAAGCAATTACAAGTGGTATGTGCTCCGTGCTATTAGTGGCAAGGAAAACAAGGTGAAAGAGTATATCGAAGGTGCCTTGGTGACTTCTACTATATTTAAGGAGTATGTGTCTCAAGTCTTAGTTCCGACTGAAAAAGTGTACGCTGTTCGCAATGGAAAACGAGTCG
The DNA here is from genome assembly GCA_017457295.1 of Paludibacteraceae bacterium. Lineage (GTDB taxonomy): Bacteria > Bacteroidota > Bacteroidia > Bacteroidales > Paludibacteraceae > Colicola. Next base: position 16,943 of record JAFTHS010000058.1, read on the forward strand.
TAAAAGAGCGCAATAAGCTTCCAGGTTATGTGCTCGTTGAGTGTAACTTGACCGATGAGTGTTATCCATTGTTGCGTAATATCCCTAACGTGTTAGGATTCTTGCTAGAGAGTAAGTCCTCTAATAAGGCGGCTCCTGTTAGTCAAGAAGAAATCAATAAAATGGTAGGAAATATAGAAGAAGCTGCGGTGGATTCTGTTATGGACGAGGTTTTCTTGGTTGGAGAACGCGTGAAGGTTATCAGTGGTGCATTCAACGGATTCGAAGGTGTTATTGATGAGGTGTCGCAAGACAAGCGTAAGCTGAAAGTGGTTGTGACAATCTTTGATCGTCAAACACCATTGGAATTGGGCTTCGATCAAGTAGAAAAAGAGTAGGAGGCATTTGTTACGGGCCGTTGTACTACTCGGTAGTTTATAAATAACAAAACTATTAACAAAGTAAAAAAACTAAATTATGGCTAAAGAAATTGCTGGATTTATCAAACTCCAAATCAAGGGTGGCGCAGCTAACCCTTCACCTCCAGTAGGTCCTGCATTGGGTTCTAAGGGTGTGAACATCATGGAGTTTTGTAAACAATTCAATGCCAGAACGCAGGATAAGGCAGGTAAGGTTTTGCCTGTAGTCATCACTGTTTATGCTGACAAATCGTTTGATTTTATCGTTAAGACTCCACCTGTTGCTGTACAGTTGAAGGAGGCTGCTAAAGTTAAGAGTGGTTCGAATGAGCCTAACCGTAAGAAAGTGGCTACTATCACTGAGGAGCAATGTGTGGCAATTGCAACCGATAAGATGGTCGATTTGAACTGTTTCACTGTAGAGAGCGCTATCAAGATGGTAAAGGGTACCGCTCGCAGTATGGGTATTACCGTTAAATAATTAAACTTCAATCACTATTATGGCAAAATTGACAAAAAATCAAAAGCTTGCTGCTGAGAAGATTGAAGCAGGTAAGCTCTATACCGTAGCAGAAGCTGCTGCGTTGGTGAAAGAGATCACTACAACTAAGTTTGACGCTAGTGTAGATGTTGATGTACGTTTGGGTGTTGACCCACGTAAAGCAAACCAAATGGTTCGTGGCGTGGTAAGTCTTCCTCATGGTACAGGTAAGCAAGTTCGCGTACTCGCATTGTGTACTCCCGACCAAGAGGCTGCTGCTAAAGAGGCAGGTGCTGATTATGTAGGTTTGGATGAGTATATCGAGAAAATTAAAGGTGGTTGGACAGATATCGACGTGATCATTACTCAACCTCAAATCATGGGTAAGATTGGTGCTCTCGGTCGTGTATTGGGTCCTCGTGGTCTGATGCCTAACCCAAAATCAGGTACAGTGACTATGGATGTTGCTAAGGCTGTTAAAGAGGTTAAGCAAGGTAAGATCGACTTTAAGGTAGATAAATTTGGTATCGTTCACACTTCGATTGGTAAGGTTTCATTTGCTCCTGAAGCAATCGCAGAGAATGCTATTGAGTTTGTTCAAACACTCATCAAGTTGAAACCCGCTGTAAGCAAGGGTACCTATATCAAGAGCATTTATCTTTCCAGTACAATGAGTCAGGGTATTAAGATTGACCCAAAATCTATTGAGTAATTAAATTAATCGCAGACAAGTATGAAGAAGGAAGATAAAAACGCCATTATTGCTTCTTTGCAAGAGCAATTAGGTCAATACTCACACTTCTATTTGACCAACATCGAAGGTTTGAATGCAGAGAAGACTAGTGAGTTGCGCCGTGCTTGCTTCAAGCAAGATGTGAAGTTGCTTGTAGCGAAGAATACTTTGCTCCAAAAAGCATTAGAAGCTAAAGGTATTGATGCTCAGATATTTGAAGCTCTCAAAGGTAATACTGCTTTGATGTTGTCTAATACAGGTAATGCTCCTGCAAAACTCATCAAAGAGTTTACTAAGAAAGAGAAAAATAAAGAGGAAGCTAAGCCACAGTTGAAGGCTGCATATGTAGAGGAAACAATCTACGTTGGTGCACAAAACTTGGATTTCTTGGCTACTATCAAGTCGAAGAACGAACTTATTGCAGATTTGGTTGCTTTGCTCCAATCTCCTGCAAAGAATGTTGTTTCTGCACTCCAATCTGGAGGTACTACCATCCACGGTGTTTTGAAAACGCTGGGTGAACGTGCTGAATAATCAGCAAATACAAATGATGTCGCCCGGAGGGATGCCAAAAGGATACCGAAGGATGTGGCAATTAAACTAACATTAAAAATTAACACTTTAAAATTATACAACAATGGCAGATTTGAAAGCTTTTGCTGAACAATTAGTAAACCTTACAGTTAAGGAAGTAAACGAACTCGCTCAAATTTTGAAAGAGGAGTATGGTATTGAACCTGCAGCTGCAGCTGTTGCAGTTGCTGCTGGTCCAGCTGCTGATGCAGCTCCTGCAGCAGAGGAGAAAACATCTTTTGATGTTGTCTTGAAATCAGCTGGTGCTAACAAGCTCCAAGTAGTTAAGGCTGTTAAAGAGCAAACCGGTCTTGGTTTGAAGGAAGCTAAAGACATCGTAGATGCAGCTCCTGCAAACGTTAAGGAAGGTGTAGACAAAGCTACTGCTGAGGCTCTCAAGAAAGCTCTTGAGGAAGTTGGTGCAGAGGTAGAGTTGAAGTAATACTCATACGCCTAACAATGATAGGTTTAGATCCCTATATGGGGGGTCTAAACCTTTTTCTCTGAATAGAGAGTAATGTTGAAAAAATGTTAAAAACTGATAATTAAGATGCGGTTTTAGTTAATAAAGAGTAAAATACAAAACCATATATTTAGATCTAAATAACTCATTATCAGGCATTTTGCAATATTAGAAAATAGATAAAACTTTAAAATAAATGGCAAAACAGAACAAAACCCAGCGAATCAATTTTTCGGCAATGCAACAGCAGATGCCTTATCCCGATTTTCTGGAAATTCAATTGAAGTCCTTCCGTGATTTCTTTCAGATTGACTCTACTCCTGAAGTTCGTCACAAGGAAGGTTTGTTTAAGGTGTTTTCCGAGAACTTCCCAATAGCGGACACTCGAAACAACTTTGTGCTTGAGTTCTTGGATTATCATGTAGATTACCCTCGCTATTCTATCGAGGAGTGTTTACTTCGAGGACTGACTTATAGTGTGCCTTTGAAGGCGAAATTATTCTTGTCATGTACTGACCCTGATCACGAAGATTTTGAGCCAGTTATGCAAGATGTGTTCTTGGGAACTATCCCTTACATGACTCCTAAGGGTACTTTTGTTATCAATGGTGCTGAGCGTGTTATTGTTAGCCAGTTACACCGTTCTCCAGGCGTGTTCTTTGGTACATCAATGCACTCTAATGGTACAAAACTTTATTCTGCCCGTATCATTCCTTTCCGTGGTTCATGGATTGAGTTTGCTACTGACATCAACCGTGTGATGTATGCTTACATCGATCGTAAGAAGAAATTGCCTGTAACAACCTTGTTACGTGCTATCGGTTTCGAGAGTGATAAGGATATTTTGGATTGCTTCGGTTTGGCAGAAGAGATCAAATGTACCAAAGAGAATTTGGATGCTGTAGTTGGTCGCACTTTGGCGGGTAACGTGCTGAAAGCATGGACTGAAGACTTTGTTGATGAAGATACTGGTGAGGTTGTAACAATCGAACGTAATGAGGTAATTATCGAACGTGAGACTGTATTGACCGAAGAATTGTGCGAAACAATCTATGATTCGGGTGCAAAGACGATCTTGCTACATAAAGATGAAAACAACGAAGCAGAGTACTCAATTATTTTCAATACCTTGCAAAAAGACCCATCTCATTCGGAGAAAGAGGCCGTGCTATACATCTATCGCCAGTTGCGTAACTCAGAGCCTGCTGATGATGCTACTGCACGTGAGGTGATTCAAAACCTATTCTTCTCAGAAAAACGCTATGATTTGGGTGAAGTAGGACGTTATCGTATCAACCGCAAGTTGGAGATGGAAACTCCAACAGAAGTTCGCACTTTGACCAAGGAAGATATTATTGAGATTATCAAATATTTAGTTCAATTAATCAACTCTAATGCAGAGGTGGATGATATTGACCACTTGTCTAATCGTCGTGTTCGCACTGTAGGTGAGCAATTGTACAACCAATTTGGTATTGGTTTGGCTCGTATGGCTCGCACTATCCGTGAGCGTATGAATGTGCGCGACACTGAAGTGTTTACTCCTACCGATTTGATTAATCCAAAGGCTATTTCAAGTGTTATCAACTCATACTTTGGAACCAACGCCTTGTCTCAATTTATGGATCAACAAAACCCATTGGCTGAGATTACTCATAAACGTCGTATGTCAGCTCTTGGTCCTGGCGGATTGAGTCGTGATCGTGCTGGTTTTGAGGTTCGTGACGTTCACTATACTCACTATGGTCGTCTATGTCCAATTGAGACTCCTGAAGGTCCAAACATTGGTTTGATTTCTTCTCTATGTATCTATGCAAAGATCAACGATCTCGGCTTTATCGAAACTCCTTATCGTCAAGCTGCGAATGGTGTGGTAGATTTGGACAATGATCACGTTGTTTATATGACCGCAGAGGATGAAGAGAAATCTACAGTTGCTCAAGGTAATGCTCCATTGGATAAAAATGGTAAGTTTATCCGTAAAAAGGTTAAAGCTCGTTATGAGGCAGACTTCCCTGTAGTAACTCCAGAGCAAATTGACTTGATGGACGTTTCTCCATCTCAAATTGCGTCTATTGCAGCTGCGTTGATTCCATTCCTTGAGCACGATGATGCTAACCGTGCATTGATGGGGTCGAACATGATGCGCCAGGCAGTTCCATTGTTGCGCAACGAGGCTCCTATCGTGGGTACTGGTATTGAAGGTCAGTTGATTCAAGATTCTCGTACACAAATTGTAGCAGAGGGTGATGGTAAAGTTACCTATGTTGATGCAGAGAAGATTCGCGTAAAATATGATCGCAGCAAGGATGAGGATTTCATCTCATTTGAGTCTGCAGAAAAAGAATATCTTTTGCCTAAGTTCCAACGTACCAATCAAAATACTACTATTGATCTTCGTCCTATCGTACGTAAGGGTGATAAGGTAACCAAAGGACAAATCCTATCTGAGGGTTATGCTACAGAGAATGGAGAGTTGGCTTTGGGTAAGAACTTAAAGGTTGCTTATATTCCTTGGAAGGGTTACAACTATGAGGATGCTATCGTATTGAGCGAACGTATTGTTCGTGAAGATATGTTTACTTCTGTACACGTCGTGGAGCAATTGTTGGAAGTTCGCGAGACCAAACGTGGTATGGAGGAGTTTACTTCAGATATCCCTAACGTTAGCGAAGATGCTACCAAAGATTTGGATGAGAATGGTATTATTCGTATAGGTGCTCATATTGAACCAGGTGATATCATCATAGGAAAGATTACTCCTAAGGGAGAATCTGATCCATCTCCAGAGGAGAAACTATTGAAGGCTATCTTCGGTGATAAGGCAGGTGATGTGAAAGATGCTTCTTTAAAAGCTAGTCCCTCTTTGAGCGGTGTGGTTATAGATAAGAATCTTTACAAGAAGGCATCTAAAGACCGTAAGCAAAAGATGGAAGATAAGGAGACTTTGGCTAAACTTGATGCCGCATTTGCTGCAAAAGCTGATGAACTTAAGAGTTTGTTGGTTAGCAAGTTAACTACAATTCTCAAAGGCCAAGTTTCGCTGGGCGTTAAGGATTATGTAAATGCTGATGTAGTAGCCAAAGGTGTTACTTTCACAGAAGAACGTTTGCAAAATTTGGATTATGCATCAGTTATGTTGGCTAATTGGACTGCAGATGAGCATATCAATTCGCTGGTAGAGCGTTGTATCATGAATTATCTAGCTAAATACAAAGAGATGGACGCTCAACTCAAACGTGATAAGTTCAATCTGACTATTGGTGATGAACTTCCAAATGGTATTGTTCAAATGGCCAAAGTATATATTGCTAAGCGTCGTAAGATTCGCGTGGGCGATAAGATGGCAGGTCGACACGGTAACAAGGGTATTGTTTCCAAAATCGTGCGTGTAGAAGATATGCCATTCTTGGCAGATGGAACTCCAGTGGATATTGTTCTTAACCCTCTGGGTGTGCCATCTCGTATGAACATCGGACAGATATTTGAGGCTGTTCTTGGATGGGCTGGTCGTGAGTTAGGTGTTAAATTTGCTACTCCAATCTTTGATGGTTGTACATTGGATTCACTCAACGAATGGACAGATAAGGCGGGGCTACCACGTGCAGGAAAGACTCAACTCTACGATGGTGGTACAGGCGAAGCGTTCGACCAAATGGCTACTGTAGGTGTAACCTACTTTATGAAGCTTGGTCACATGGTTGACGACAAGATGCATGCTCGTTCGATTGGCCCTTATAGTTTGATTACCCAACAGCCACTTGGTGGTAAAGCACAATTTGGTGGTCAACGTTTTGGTGAGATGGAGGTTTGGGCACTTGAGGCGCACGGTGCTGCACACATTTTGCAGGAGATCCTCACTGTTAAGTCTGACGATGTTACGGGCCGTGCTCGTACATACGAGGCTATTGTGAAGGGCGAACCAATGCCAACACCAGGTTTACCAGAATCGCTCAATGTATTGTTGCACGAGTTGCAAGGTTTAGGTCTATCAATCACAATGGAATAAAATTCAAGAATTATGGCTTTCAAACAAGATAATAAGAAAAACGGTTTTTCCCGTATCTCTATTGGCCTAGCATCGCCAGATGAGATTATGCGTATCAGTTCGGGCGAAGTACTCAAACCTGAGACGATTAACTATCGTACCTACAAACCTGAGCGCGATGGTCTATTCTGCGAACGTATTTTTGGTCCTACTAAAGACTACGAATGCCATTGCGGTAAATACAAGCGTATTCGCTACAAAGGTATTGTCTGCGAGCGTTGTGGTGTAGAGGTAACGGAGAAGAAAGTTCGTCGTGAACGCATGGGACACATTAAGTTGGTCGTTCCTGTTACACATATTTGGTATTTGCGTTCATTGCCATCAAAAATGGCAGCTCTCTTGGGAGTTCCTACCAAGAAATTGGATTCTGTAGTTTACTACGAAAAATACATTGTGCTTCGTGCAGGTGTATTGGCTGGTCAAGAGATTGATGGCGAAGAGATACAAGATAGAATGTTGCTTGATGAGGATCAATACATTGAGCTGATTGGTCGTCTTCCAGAAGACAACCAATCGCTTGAGGATGATGATCCTGACAAGTTCATTGCAAAGATGGGTGCAGAAGCAATTGAGGAATTGCTGATGAATATTAATCTTGACGAGTTAAGTTATGAGTTGCGTAATCGTGCTAATAGCGATACCTCTATGCAACGCAAAGCTGACTCGCTCAAGCGCTTGCAAGTGGTAGAGAACTTCCGAGCAAGCAAGGGCAAAAACCGTCCAGAATGGATGATACTTCGTGTTATTCCGGTTACTCCTCCAGAGTTGCGCCCACTTGTGCCTCTAGATGGTGGCCGCTTTGCTACATCCGACCTCAATGACCTCTATCGTCGCGTGATTATTCGTAACAACCGTCTAAAACGCCTCGTTGAGATTAAGGCACCAGATGTGATTCTCCGCAACGAGAAGCGCATGTTGCAAGAGGCTGTAGATTCGCTCTTTGATAACAGTAAGAAGACTACCGCAATCAAGTCTGATGCTAACCGTCCACTGAAATCACTCTCTGATTCTTTGAAGGGTAAACAAGGTCGTTTCCGTCAGAACTTGCTCGGTAAACGTGTAGACTATTCTGCTCGTTCTGTGATCGTTGTAGGTCCAGAGTTGAAGATGCATGAGTGTGGTTTGCCAAAAGATATGGCTGCGGAGCTCTACAAACCGTTTATTATCCGCAAACTCATTGAGCGCGGAGTAGTAAAGACGGTTAAGTCAGCTAAGAAGATTATTGACCGCAAAGAGCCTATTATTTTCGATATCCTTGAGCATGTAATGAAGGGTCACCCAGTTTTATTGAACCGTGCTCCTACATTGCACCGCCATGGTATTTTGGCTTTCCAACCACGAATGATTGAGGGTAAAGCTATTCAGTTGCACCCACTTGCATGTGCTGGTTTCAATGCCGACTTCGATGGTGACCAAATGGCTGTTCACTTGCCACTTTCTAATGAGGCTATCTTGGAGGCACAACTCCTTATGTTAGGCTCTCATAATATTCTTGACCCTGCAAACGGTAATCCTATTACAGTACCATCACAAGATATGATTCTTGGCTTGTATTACATTACCAAAGAGCGCATTGGTGCGAAGGGTGAAGGACTTACTTTCTATTCTCCAGAAGAGTGCGAAATCGCACTTAATGAAGGTAAAGTGGATATTCATGCTATTGTTAAAGTTCGTATCACAGACCAAAGAACTGGAAAAACTTCGCTTATCGAGACTACTCCTGGTCGTGTGCTGGTTAACTACTACGTTCCAAACGAAGTTGGTTATAAGAACGTTACTCTTGGCAAGAAGGCTGTAAGGGAAATTATTACCGATGTAATTAAGACTTGTGGTGTGGCTCGTACCGCTCTCTTCTTGGATGAAATCAAAGACCTCGGTTATAAGATGGCCTTCAAAGGTGGACTCAGTTTCAACCTTAATGATATTCTTATTCCAGAAGAAAAAGCAGAATTGGTTGCTAAAGGAAATCAAATCGTGGAAGAGGTTACCGAACTCTATATGGAAGGTCTTATGACCGATAACGAGCGTTACAACAAAGTCGTTGCTGCATGGGGTGATGTCGATACGCAATTGCAAAATGTATTGATGAAGCACATGAAGGAGGCTGATCAAGGTTTCAACTCTGTCTTCATGATGATGGATTCTGGTGCCCGTGGTTCGAAACAACAGATCAAACAGTTGGCTGGTATGCGTGGTTTGATGGCTAAGCCTCAAAAAGCAGGTGTTACCGATAGCCGCCAAACTATTGAAAACCCAATTCTTTCTAACTTTAAAGAAGGATTGAGCGTGTTGGAGTACTTTATTTCTACTCACGGTGCTCGTAAGGGTCTTGCCGATACTGCTTTGAAAACTGCCGATGCGGGTTATTTGACTCGTCGTCTCGTAGATGTTTCACATGATGTTATCATCACTGAAACCGACTGCGGTACATTACGCGGACTAACTGCAAAAGCAATCAAGCAAAATGACAACGTTGTTGCTACGCTTACTCAACGCATTTTGGGTCGTGTCAGCGTGCATGATATCTATGATGTTGAGGGTAATTTGATTGTGGCTGCTGGTGATGAAATCCGTGAGACTGCATGTCAAGCCATCGAAGATGCTGGTATTGAGTCTGTTGAGATTCGTTCTGTTCTTACCTGTGAGGCTAAACATGGCGTTTGTGCCAAATGTTATGGTCGCAACTTGGCTACTCGTAAGATGGTTCAAAAGGGTGAGGCTGTTGGCGTGATTGCGGCACAAGCTATTGGTGAGCCTGGTACACAGCTTACATTGCGTACATTCCACTCTGGTGGTGTCGCAGGAAATGCTGCTACACAAAATACTTATGCTCTTACACAAGCTGGACGAGTAGAGATTGACGACCTCCGTACTATTACTACCGAAAATGGCGATGTCATTGTAGTTAGTCGTCTTAATGAGATGCGTTTAGTAGACGTTAAGACTGGAGTGGTTCTTACAACCTTCAATATCCCTTATGCTTCTAAGCTCTTTGTTACTTCTGGTGAAGTATATGAGAAGGGTCAACAAATCTGCGAATGGGATCCATATAAGGCGACTTTGATTATTGAGCAGGCTGGTCGTCTTCAATATGAGGATGTGATTGAAGGTGTTACTGCTAAGACTGAAGTAGATGAACAAACAGGTAAGAAAGAGGTTAGTATTATTGAAACCAAGGATAAAACCAAAATGCCATCTGCTCATATCGTTGATGCTGAAGGCAATATCTTGCGAACCTACAATTTGCCTGTGAAGGCATTGCTTGTTCATCCTGATAATACAGATGTAAAGGTTGGTGACTCGCTCTTCACACAAACACGTTCATTTGGTACTGCTGGTGATATCACGGGTGGTCTTCCACGTGTTACTGAACTCTTTGAAGCGCGCAATCCATCCAACCCTGCTATTGTAGCTGAGATTGATGGTGAAGTGAGCTTCGGACGTATCAAACGTGGTAATCGTGAGTTGTCTATCACTTCTAAATTGGGTGAGGTGAAGTCGTATCTCATTCCTCTTGGTAAGCAAATCCTTGTTCAAGAGGGTGACTATGTACATGCTGGTATCGCGCTTTCTGACGGTGCTATTACTCCTAATGATATCCTCTCTATCCAAGGTCCTACTGCGGTACAAGATTATATCGTTAATGAGGCACAATCTGTATATCGTATGCAGGGTGTAGAAATCAACGATAAGCACTTTGAGATTATCGTACGTCAAATGATGCGTAAGGTAGAGATCCAAGACGCAGGAGACACACGTTATCTTGACAAGCAAATTGTTGACAAACGCGACTTCCTAGAGGAGAATGATCGTATTTGGGGCAAGAAGTATGTCATTGACGCAGGCGATAGCGAGACCTTGAAAGCTGGTCAAATCATCACTGCACGCCGTCTGCACGATGAGAACTCATCTTTGCGTCGTAAGGATAAGAAACTAGTACAAGTACGTGAAGCTACTTGCGCTACCGCAAGCCAAATCTTGCAGGGTATCACTCGTGCAGCATTGGGTACCAAGTCTTTCATGTCTGCAGCTTCCTTCCAAGAGACCACTAAGGTACTCAACGAGGCTGCTATCCAAGGCAAGGTAGATTACTTGGATGGTATGAAGGAGAACGTTATTTGTGGTAACTTGATACCTGCAGGTACAGGTCTCCGTGAATTCCAGCACGTAGTTGTACACAATGCTGAAGAGTATGCAGCCATTCAAGCTGCTCGTGCTGCTGCGGCAGAAGCGCAATTGAGAAGTCAAGAAGAGTTTTAATAACTCTACATATGAAAAAATACCTAACCATTTCGGTTGGGTATTTTTTTTTGTATTATACTGCTATGTAGATAACTATATTTCGCTCCAAGTGGGTATTCTTTGAGTGTGATTTTAATAAAATGCATTTTTTTTTGGTATTTCCATAAATTATTTGTACCTTTGTGCCGAAAATAATACTTTTGTTATGAAAAATGAAAAAATCCCATTAATTGATTGCCCTATTGATTATATTTTTGGCGAGGCAAGTGGTAAGATTCTAAATGAGTACGGGCGTTTCCCCTGCAAGATTCAGTGTGCTGTATATGCTTTCATGCTAAAGGGGACTGCGCATGCTACATTGAACATTACGCGTTGCGAGTTTAAGGAGAACGACCTTATTTATGTGCAGCCAGGCAGTTTTTTGTTGGTGCATGATTTTAGTGAGGATGCGCGTTTGGTATATATTGTTTTCTCTTCTTCGTTTGTCGAGAAAAATTCATATGGAGTTATTCGTCGCCTGCCTTTATCTCCGCAGTCCTCTAGTCCTATTGTGCACTTGAATCATGAGCAATCTAATGTGGTGGTTGCATTCTCTAATTTATTGGATACCTCCATCAACTGTACTCCATCAATGCTATCTCCTGAGCGTATGGTCCATGTGCTTAATTTGATTCATCAGACATATACTGAGTTGTTTATGTCCGATAATCGGTCTGCGTACATGCAGGATCGCAAAACGGAAATTTATCAAGAGTATAACGATCTTGTGCTTCGTCACTATCACGAATGGCATCATGTAGCGGCATATGCAGAGGCTTTGCGAATCACGGTACCTCATCTTTGCTCCACTATCAAGTCAGCTAGCGGGCGTACTGCGGGAGATATCATTGTGGATGCTATTTTGATGGATGCAAAAGCGCAACTGAAAATATCTATTTTACCTATCAAAGAGATTGCCAACAATCTTGGTTTTGAGAACGTTGCCCTCTTCAATCGCTTCTTTAAGAGTCACGTTGGAGTAACTCCTAAAGCATACCGTAATTCATAATCATAGTCGAAAAGCCATATTTGTTTGCATATTTGCGAAATTTATACTACCTTTGCAAATAAATATTTGATTAGTCATGGCCATAGAGATATCTCATCTAAATAAGTTTATCGGCAAGCAACATGTGTTGAAAGACGTTAATCTTTCCATCGGTGATGGTGAGATTGTGGGGTTGCTTGGTCCCAATGGTGCGGGTAAATCTACATTAATGAAGATTCTCGTGGGAGTATGGAATGCTACAGATGGCGAGGTAAAGGTCTCTGAATCGATTGGCTTCCTTCCTGAGCAAAATCCCCTCTATGAAGATATGTATGTGCGGGAATATCTACGCTTTTTCGTAGAACTTCGCAAAAAATCTTCTGCCACACTACATAATCTTACACCACGCTGTACCACACAACTGATTGATGACCTTATTAATCGTGTGGGACTAACTGCGGAAGCAAATAAACGGATTGGACAACTCAGCAAGGGCTATCGCCAACGTGTGGGCTTGGCGCAAGCGATGATCGGTGATCCTGAACTATTGATTTTGGACGAACCAACCACAGGTCTTGATCCTAATCAATTGGAAGATATCCGCGCGTTAATCCGTGAGATGGGAGATCACCGAACAGTCATCCTTTCTACGCACATCTTGCAGGAAGTCAAGCAGATGTGTACGCGAGTTATTATTATTGACCATGGTGAGATCAAGGTGGACAAACCTATACCAGAGATAGAAAATCTAGAGGAAACTTTTAAGCAAGCGACAAACAATGAATGAGAATTTTGATATTAGGGGACAGATGACCGAGAAGGAGCAAGACAATGCCTTGCGTCCTTTGCGTTTTGATGATTTTGCGGGACAGTCCAAGATTGTCAGCAACTTGCGTATTTTTGTAGAAGCAGCGCGCATGCGTGGTGAGTCGCTTGACCATGTGCTCCTTTTTGGCCCTCCAGGCTTGGGTAAAACGACGCTCAGCAATATCATTGCCAACGAATTGGGGGTAGGGTTCAAGATCACTTCAGGTCCTGTGCTCGATAAACCAGGCGACTTGGCGGGATTGCTTACTTCGCTTGAGGAGAACGATGTGCTTTTTATTGATGAGATTCACCGCCTTTCTTCTATTGTAGAGGAGTATCTCTATTCGGCTATGGAGGACTATCGTATTGATATTATGATAGATAAGGGACCTTCTGCCCGCACGATACAAATTGATCTCAACAAGTTCACGCTTATTGGTGCCACCACTCGCAGCGGTCTGCTGACCAGCCCATTGCGTGCGCGTTTTGGTATCAATTGCCATTTGGAGTACTACGATGCGCATATTCTTGCGGGGATTGTGGAGCGTAGTGCGCGACTGTTGGGCATTCATATTGACAGCAAAGCGGCAGCCGAGATTGCACGCCGCAGTCGTGGTACCCCTCGTATAGCTAACGCCTTGCTCCGTCGCGTGCGTGACTTCGCACAAGTCAAGGGTAATGGTGCAATTGATTTGGAGATTGCTCGCTATGCCTTAGAAGCATTGAATATCGATACTTTTGGTTTGGATGAGATTGATAACAAGTTGCTTAGCACCATTATTGATAAGTTTAAAGGCGGCCCTGTCGGTTTGAATACCATTGCCACTGCTATGGGTGAAGATGCAGGCACGATAGAAGATGTCTATGAGCCATACCTCATCAAAGAGGGCTTTATCAAACGCACTCCTCGCGGTCGTGAGGCCACCGAGTTAGCTTACAAGCACCTCGGCAAGACACCGCTTGTCAATGGGCAAATCACATTGGAGTTCTAACATGAAGCAGTACAAAGCAGTCTTTATCGACTGGGATGATACAATAGGGGATTTTGTTGGTGCCGCGAAGCGAGCACTCCAAGAGATGTACGACAAGTACAAGTTAAGTGACTATTTTGCTTCGCATGAGGAGTTCGTGTCGCTCTACAAACCGCATAATATTGAATTGTGGGATAAATATGGTAAGGACTTAGTAACCAAAGCATTTTTGCGTGTGGATCGTTTCTTATATCCCTTGCTACACGGCACTAAGGTTGCTTCACAAATACAATCCTACACCGCACTTTCTGCTCTTGCGGAGCAAATGAGCGAGGACTTTTTGCATTTGACCACGAAATACTTCTCTTTATTGCCTGGTGCTGAGGAGTTGGTGCGTTATTTGGCGAAGAAATATCCGCTGACGGTAGTGACCAATGGATTCATAGAAGTACAGTACGAGAAGTTTGATAAGAGTGGACTGCGCAACTGCTTCTCGCATATCGTGTTGAGCGAGGAAGTGGGTTGCCAGAAACCTAATCCACGCATTTATGAGGAGGCACTACGTATGAATGGTGTTTCGGCAGAAGAGGCAGTGATGATAGGCGACTCGTGGAACTCTGATATTCAGGGGGCTATCAATGCGGGCATTGACCAGATTTGGGTTCGCAAATCCCAAGACTCGCTCCCCGAAGGACAATCGGCTACATATCTCGTCCAATCCCTCTCTGAGGTGATGGAAATTTTATAAAGAAATACTTTCCACTAAGGTCTGCAATTCTTTTTCGTATTCAATATTCGACGTTTTTAGTACACTTCGACACATTTTTTTATGTGATAGTGTGATAGTGTGGAAGTGTATTCCTACGTTTCATTTTTTTTGATACGAATTTATCTCCTCCCTTGTCAATAGAAATTATCCCGAAGATACCCCGAAGATATCCCGAAGATAGCTCATACATAATCAGCAAATATTTCAAAAATAAACATATTTTTACATTTCACACTACCACACTATCACACTATCACATATTTTTATGAGCGAATTTTCTCTACATACTGCCAAACTGTCAAAAACATACTTTTCCAAAAATCGGCGATTTTTAGGGGGTATTGGGGTAGTATATAATTATATACATAGTATATATTATATTTTTTTCGAGCGATACACCATTCGACACTTTTTTTTATGTGGTAGTGTGGTAGTGTGGGAGTAGCCCAATAGATATTCTATTTATTAAATTTTGTTAACGGGCACACTTGGTATAATTTTATCTGAATGTGGAGCAAAGAAAGAAAAATATAGAGATTAACAAATTTATTAATGTGTGTTTGTGATTTGCATAAAAAATATTGTCTGCCATTATGGCAGATTTAAGGGGTGTGGCATGGATTTTGAACACATATATTACGTAGTAATAAAATTTGATTATGAAAAAGAATAAAGATAAAAATCAAGTAGAGCAACCTGTTGAGAATCAGGTGGAAAATGGAAATGTAAAAACTGAAAATGGGCAGGTGGAAGTAGAGAATACAGAAACTGTACAAACCGAGGAGGTGTCAGAGGATGAACAATTGCAAGCCAAAGTGGCAGAACTCGAAGCACGCGTGGCAGAGTTGGAAGACCTGAAACTGCGCCAAATGGCAGAATTTGATAACTTCCGTCGCCGTACCAACAAAGAGAAACTCGAACTCATGACCACAGCTGGCGAGCGCATCTTCAAAGATATGCTGCCCCTTGTTGATGACTTTGAACGCGCCAAAGATGCGATGGCAAAGACCGATGATATTGAGGCAGTTCGTCAAGGTATTGAGTTGATCTACAATAAGTTTATCGGTTTCTTGGCGGCAAACGACGTGAAAGTAATTGATACAACCGATGCTGATTTTAATACCGATTTGCACGAGGCAATTACCACTTTTGCAGCAGGCGAAGACAAAAAAGGTAAAGTAATCGATTGTACACAAAAAGGATACACCTTGGGCGAAAAAGTGATTCGCTTTTCTAAAGTCGTTGTTGGTGAGTAATTCATAATTCAAAATTCTTAATTCAAAATTCGGAATTATGGCAGAGAAAAGAGATTATTATGAAGTGCTTGGCGTGGAAAAGAACGCCAGTGCGGATGAAATAAAAAAGGCGTACCGCAAGAAAGCGGTGCAATATCACCCTGACAAAAATCCAGGTGACAAGGTAGCTGAGGAGAAATTCAAAGAGGCAGCCGAGGCATATGAGGTGCTTTCTGACCCGCAGAAACGCCAACGCTATGACCAGTTTGGTCATGCAGGTATGGGTGGTGCTGGCTTCAGTGGCGGCGGCATGAACATGGAAGATATCTTCTCGCAATTCGGTGACCTATTCGAATCATGGGGCATGGGCGGCGGAGGCTTCTCCAGTTTCTTCGGCGGCGGCAGTCGTGGTGGCGGTCAGCGTGTGCGTAGAGGTAGCGACTTGCGTGTTCGCGTGAAAGTAACCTTGGAGGAGATTGCCACAGGTGTGGACAAGAAAATCAAGGTGAAGAAAATGGTGAACTGCAAGAGTTGTAACGGTACAGGTAGCGCGGACGGCAACGTGGAGACATGTCCAACATGTAAAGGTTCGGGACGTGTGGTGAGTGCGCAACGCAGTATCTTCGGTATGATGCAGGTGCAAAATGAGTGTCCGACCTGCCATGGCGAGGGCAAAATCATC
>JAFTHS010000059.1 GCA_017457295.1 Paludibacteraceae bacterium
CAGGGCATTTGCCATCTATGGATATCCATTGTTGTCCTTCTTGCACGCTACATGCGTGTTCAATGGGATTTTCATACTTCGCCATTAAATCAGTATATACCGTTTGGCGAATAGCGGTGATGCGAACTTTTGCCATAATCTGTGTGATATTTGCTGCAAAGGTACACAAAATTATTGAAACACACAATATACTTGCTCCTTTTTTTTCGCAGAGGCTTCATTCTTTTAAGAAAAAAGGAGCAAGCTATATATGAACTTTATGGGGAGGGGAGAGGGAAGTGGGTGTGGAACCACTAAGTCTTACATGCTTGTTTGGAAATTCCGAACAACCACTTTTTGACTTGCTCCTTTTTTTGTTGAGTTTGCTGCTTTCCCGTAAGAAAAAAGGAGCAAGCTATGGGTAAGTATATTAGGTATGTGTGGGTATGTATAGGTGTGTGAGGATATGTGTGAGTATATTAAGTATGTGTGAGAATGTGTGGGTGTGTATAAATGTATGGGTATGTATGATTTGTTTCTTTGTGTGGAGATGGAGGGATTATATCATATCAATCAGCAGTTGTCGGAGTTGTTGGCTTGTATCTTGCTGGATGATGAGGTGCATGAGTTCGCTATTGAGTTGGAGAGAAAATAAATTATATTTTCTGTTTTTTTGAGAGATGATAACTTAGTATGGGGTATGCACCATTTACTCTTGTAAGCGTTTGAGGTCTTCGTTGAGTTCTTTGATACTCTCTAAATGTTCAGCGACACGCAACATGTGTTTGTATTTGGAATATTCCTCATCTGCTTTTTGCAATGCCATTTGATGAGAAATTCGTCCTGCATCTTCCAAAATGGACTTTCTATTCATAGTCAATACCATTTTTAGATGCTCTATCCAATCTTTCATATACATTGGTACATGTGCAACAGCTTGCGCTTCAGCAAATGCCAAGAACTGCTCAACTATCAGTTTTAACACCTTAATTTCATCTTCTGTCAGATAGTTTTTGCCCGTTTGTGTATCAGACTTTCGTACTTTGCCAGCAACCTCTGTCGAAGTAAGTCCCATCATCGGTAATTCCGCATTTGCACGATAATAAATGAGTTCAGCTGCCGTTTTTCCGCTAACTGCCCATAATAGTTTGTTTTGCACCTCTTTGAAGAACTGCAATGTCAATTCATCGTTAGGGTTGTAGTCAATACTAGTAGCATAGATATCCTTGATTTGTTGGTAGAACACGCGCTCCGAGAGGCGAATCTCACGAATGCGTTCCAACAAATCTTTGAAGTAATTCATTGAGTTGCCACGCTTGAAGCGTTCATCATTAAGAGCAACGCCTTTGATGATATAATCGCGTAGTCGTTGCGTAGCCCAAATGCGGAACTGTGTACCTTGATGTGATTTGACACGATAGCCGACAGATATGATTACATCAAGGTTGTAGAAGTTGATTTCATGCACTTGTTCCTTATTTTCTATAGCTCCGTGCGGAGTGGTTGTTCGGAATTTCCGAACAACCACATTTTCATCCAACTCTCCCTCTTCGAAGATATGCTTAATGTGCTCACTAATAGTGGCTTTTGATTTGCCAAATAGTGTGCATAATTGATTCTGGTTCAGCCAAACAGTTTCGTTTTCGAACAAAACATCGATTTTAATTATACCATCTTGGGATTGGTAAATCAAAATTTCATCGTTTGAGGCCAATTGAATACTCATATTGTTGTCCATAGTTTATATGTTTTAAAATCCGCTGCAAAGGTACTACATTAAACTGCTAAATCTTGTCAGTATGGAGAGAAAAGTGCAAATTAATTGTATTTTCTGGGGTTTTATCTGTGGTGGATTCGGTTTTTACGATGATTTTATTGGGACTTGCTCCTTTTTTTATGTAACTAGTAATATTTTGAACAAGATATTCATTTTACCATATGCAATTTTGTGTCGAATGGGGGATTATCTTATACGATATTTTTCGAGTAGATTCAAGATGTAGTCATACAATGTTTTGCTTGAGTCCGATTTAAGCAACAATTCGAGTAATTCGAACTCCACCTCCACACCACTAAAGGTATTTTGTATATTAACAAAAGTCATCATCGCATGCTTTCCTTCTGTTGGCAATTTTGCATCCTCCTCATATATGTTTGACCAGAAAGGTTCGTTATCTAATAAGATAAATGGTGATGAGAACAATGTAGTCTTCCTTTTTGCATCAAAGTACTGTCCAAATAATTGGAGATAAAAACCCTCCCAAGACGCTAAAATAGGTATTCGATTTGTTAGTTCTCCATAAGATGCATGAAGCCATCTAACATAATCAATGAATGACAAAAGCATGCACAACTTACCTATTATAATCTTCGAATTCTCTCCACTAATAGAAATATCACGAAAACATCCCTTGTAATAGTCAACATCTTTCACTCCTTGATATCGAGTTGCCTGTTCGGTATGCTCTATAATTCTCTCAAGAGGTTCAGTTGTTATATAAAAGGTATCGTTCCTATTAGCAGCAATAATCATAATTTCCCCTAAAGGAGTATTAGAAGTGACGAACTTGTATTCATCATTCACCAGTTCATATGAACTTTTAAAAACTTCGCGAAAATAATGTGCGATAGGTTCATCCTTCGCATAGCAAATTTGCAATAATGTTTGTTCTTCTGTTTCTTTTGTAATGTTTAGTGTTGCCTTAAAATGTTTTTTATCAACAATAAGATTTATTGCAGAAGACCCTAAATATGAGAAATCTGGATTATCAAGATATTCAGCCCATATTTTATGCACAGAGCAGGGTATCGTTATTCCTTCTGTTAAGAGGGGAATATTGATTTGTTGCTTCAATAACAATGTTTTCCCAGGAAGAATATTTACAACTCCTTCATCGGAGTTCGAAATTTTGGATTTTGAGTCAACAATTTTTCCTATAGTAATATTTTCCTTGACACATTCCTGAATACAAATATTTTCTAAGATAGCGACATTACCATAACGTCTTTGTTTGGTTGTGGGGGATGGGATTGAAGTCATGTATGATAATAGACATACATCACCTTCTGTTAAGTCTGCCGTTATTTTGGCATATAGTGCGTCCCTTAAAAGAGTTCTAGCCAACAAAGAATGCTTAATATCTTCTGTTAAATCTGGATAAATATAGCCTAAACAACTCAAATACCAAGAATCGTAGTATTCGAATACAAGTCCTAATTGCGCAGCTGTTTTGATTTGATTTTCTCCAAATTTCTGGAATGAAACTTTATTGTCTGTATTAACATAATTTGGAAAAAGTTTACCTATTTCCACGTATCCAAGTCCCTTGTTCCCGTCATTTAGTAGCGCATTGCACATTTCTATTTCACATGCTTCGAAGCTGCTACATTGCGTAATATTTTTAGATTCTATTTTTAGGGAAGTTCGGTTCTCTTTAATATAATTAATAAACTCCGAATAAGGAACAGACAGAATCGTATTTACATAATGATCTAGCGCACCCTTTGGAACAACATAGTCTTTATCGTCCAATATATATTCATTATACATTTCCTCAAGGTTTCTTGAGAAAAACAATTCTATCACTTCCTTGTTTACCATTACTTGTCTTTTGTATAACCACTCAATGTATTTAATAACTGTTTCATCTGTATAACAAAATCTGAATCACTTTTGAGTTGTTGACGAATTTGTGAATCATAATTATTAAGCAATCTACGGAATCTATCAAATCCATTAGAAATAACTTGTCCCACATTGGCTTCGCTAACTATCTCTACAGCATCGTCCAATGACATTTCGTCATCCAAATAGGTAATGAGGGTCTGGAATGCCTCGCCTGTATCAACCTTAGCAATAGTAGCTACTTTTCTCAATTCTCGAGCATCATCAAACTCTTCATTTTTAATTTTCTCACATAATTGAGGAATAATATCAATACTTGGGTTCGACGCAGCCATTTTAAGAATAGGTTTACTCTTATATAGCTCATAATAGTAACTCCAATGAGTAGGATGCATATCTTCATTATTCTGCATTGCATTGAAAACTTTCACATACAACTCGGCTTCACTCACCTTAATTCCAAAGTCTTGTGCAAGTGCTTTTATTGGACGACGCGACTTTTGAGTCATACGATATAGATAACCAGCTTTTTCAAATGGACTCCACTCTGTTTGACCAACAAGGTGAATAGATCCCAGTAATGTTTGCACCAACTCCTCGGATATATCTTTAGGCAAAACCTTACATTTGATTTTTGACCATCTATGTGGATCTGTTTTTGCTAAAATTCTATAAGCAGCAAGTCGGCTATTACCCTCAAGAACCTCATTACCACGCACAATAATAGGATTGTTCAACCCTCCATTCGCCTCGATGTTTACACGTAGTCTCTTAACATGGTCAAGACTGGTCATTTTCTTTTCAATTTCTGCTTGAGAAGGGAAGTCATTGCCAGTGCTTCTTAATTGCGTAAACACACGAGGATTTTCTGCGTAGAACAATAAATCTCTTTGTTCTAATTCTGTTTCCCAAATTTCGACTTCGTGTTTACCGATAGTCATTGTAGTCTTTCTGCTTTCCATATTAATTAGTTTTTAAAATTTCCTGAACAATTTGAGCAAAAGAATAATCCGCATTTTTCTGATATTCTTCTTTGCTAATATCACCTTGAGCCAGAAAAGCTGCTTGTTGTTTTGCTTTGAGCAAGTAATCAACCCATATATCAATACTATCTTCAATCAAAAGGTTGTAAATATTGCAATCTTTTTTTTGCGAGATACGATGTATTCTATCTTGAGCTTGTAAGTAATCGTCGAGATTAAATCCTCTATCATAGAAAATAGCGTTATTGGCAACAGTTAATGTTAAGCCCTCTTTTGCCGACTGTGGAGTAGCAAAAAGCAAACATGCATTACCTTCTTTGAATGCTTTAACAGAGCGAATACGGTCTTCTGTACTCATCTTTCCCGTAATTTTTACAGCATTTAAATGTTTGTATTTTTTGCAGAACTCATCAATATTTCCCGTAAAACTACTCCAAACAATAGCTTTTTCATTGCGTTCGATGATTTGCGTTATAAGTCTATCAAGAAGCATCTCCTTTGCAGATGGACCTTCATATGCTTCGTCTAACAATTTAGGATTGGAAGTAACTTGTACTAATCGCAAAAGTCTTTTAATGGTATCTGAAGACTCATCCAAAATTGTCTCATCACCTTGTTTGAGCAGAATGGTCATTTCGTTTTGTATCTGTTTATACATCATTTGTTGTTGATTTTCAAAAGCGATATAAACATCATGATAAATTTTTGATGGTAAAGTTATTATACCACTATTCTTTGTTTCTCGAACGGTAAACGAGCGAATTTTATCAAAGATTTTAGATACATTGTCTTCAAAAAGTTCCTTTCTTTCTGTATTATGAACTAAATCATTTGACAAATCGCATGTATGCTTAAAAGAGGCAAAGTCAGTACCAAGGCTTTCACCTAAATCAAGAAAATATATTTGAGACCATATATCATAAGGACGATTTGCTACAGGAGTTCCTGACATTATAACTTTTCTGTAGAACAGAGGTGCAAGATATAAGAAGTCTTGGGTAAGTTTTGAATCAGGGTTTTTGATTTTTGCAGATTCATCAATAATAATAGCAACATTTCTTGTTTTCAAAAATCTCTCAATCCTCTCTTTTTCTCCAGAAATAGTTTCGAAATTTGTAATAATGGTGCGAACTGGACTATTAAGAATATAATAATTATTACCCTTGCTATTATTCATTACTTTAGGACGAAGATTCGTATGTGTTGCAAACTCATCCACCCAATTGGGGACAAGTGTCTTTTTAGTTACAACCATAACAGTATCCACATCACAAGAAGACAGCCAATATAGAAGTAAATCAATGGCTATTTTAGTCTTTCCTAATCCCTGTTCATGGAAAATAGCAGCATATGGTTTATCCTTAATTTCAAGGAAAGCCTCGTGCTGATACTTAAACGCATTAAGTTTAGCTGATAAATTATAAACAGTATTGTATCTTATATTGCTCATATAACAGCCACTTTATATATGTTGTCTAAAATATGAAAACTTATATCCGAAATATTCTCGCGCATCTTTTTACGAACAATCATATTTTTAATGTGCGAAAATGATAATGCATTTGAGCAAATCACAATATGACGAGTTCCTTTGTGACATCTGACCTCATCTATGTAACTATTAATCTGACGTTCTGTATGGTCATTTTCAACATCTCGAATAGTTTTGGCTTCACCAATGATTATTGTATGTGAATCGTTATATAATACATCTGGAATATATCCATCGAGCGTTGCTATAGGACGTTCTGGAAAATCTGGAAGATCGGCTAGTAAGCAACTAGGAATAAAAGCAGAGGGTATGTCCTTCGCATACTCAACAATCCTTTTTACATAGGTTATATGATTAAGGGATTCTGCCATTAGTCCTCCATTTCCATCATTGTTTCAATAATGAAATCTAACTTTGATTTAAGCAACTCCAAAATTTCTCTTTTCTCAATATGTGATTCTTTTGTAGCCAATAGTTTTATTTCAGTGGCGGCTAAATTATCTAACTTTATACGAAGTTCTTGAGCTAGTTTTTCATATGGATATTCACTTAGATCAGTAGTCATCAATTCAGCAGCATGCAAAACTTTCTCGGCTTCTGTCAAATTTTGTTTAACAAAAACTTTATGAGCTTCTTCGTTTTTTAACACATCAGGAATACGACGAACAGCCATTGCTTTATCAACATTGCCATCTGCGACCCACTTAGCAAACTGATTATCTTCATAGCCCTTGCGACGTATCGCTCCTTGAATACGGGAATTTTGATATTCTAAGAACTTTGAAAATTCTTGTGGGTCAAATTCCATATTTGGGATAGAATTGATGTATGTGCGATAATAATCTTCCATATATTCATATGCTTGAATATATTTGTTTATTTCAGAAGCACGTCCACCGCACATAGAGATAATTTGGTTCATTGGTAATCCTGAATGGCTCAATTTATGTAAATATTTAGCCTTAGAATATGGATTCCAATCACGAGGTCCCACTAAGTGTGATTGCAGCCGAATTTCGTGTTTTTGCAATTCATCTAATTGTTCATATACTAATGCTGGTATCTGTTCCCAATTGCCAGGGACATTCTTGGCTAAAAACTCCTTGTAGATTTGAACGCGAGTATTTCCTTCGATAACGACATAACGTCCTTGTTCATCGTGATTAACATGAATCGGATTTATGATACATCCACTAGTCTTTATTGAGTCCAATAGAGAATGATATGAAGTATGTGAACTATTATCTGAGTCATCAGATAGCGCATTTGCTATTATTGCGCTATTTACCTCTACGTAATTTTCAAGAATTTGCATGATACGAGGATTCTCTTCATCCAAACAAATGTCGCTAATATTAAGCGTAGTTAGTTGCCATTTTGCCATAGTATATAGATTTATAATTATTCATTGTTTTCCCATAAAGTAGAATCTACCAAATTGGACATCTTATAGTCAAACATTTCAAGTAACTCCTCCCTATGTTGTGGATACATTTCTAAGAGATTCAATAATGTTCGTATAGGACGTGATATTTTTCGAACCTTGCCTCGAACATCCACTTTTTCGTAATAGCCTGCTTGTAAGTCACGCTCAAAGTCAATGAATGATTTTAATTTTTGAGGAACTTCAAATCCAGCCTGTTCTTCCCAAAATGTTTGATTGCGATAAGTATATTCCCAAAAAGACATTTTCTTGTAGAACGCCTGTTGATTACACCATCGAGCAACTTGCACATAGATATTCTCTAATGGAGATTTGTGGTAGTCCTCATGGCGCATTACATATCCTACACAACCATATTGCATGAGGATTTTAATTCGTTGGAACAACTCCCAAATATCACGATAGAACTTGTCAAAATTGTCTTGCGTCTGCATGAATCCACAGAATAGATAGAACTTAGTTCCCTTCTTTGGATTATGGCGCTTCCAAATCTTTAATGCACGCTCAATAACTTCGCGGTCTTTCCAATTGTCAAAAGCATAAATAAAATCTCCGTGATAGCGAGAATGACCTAGCATAGCAGCCATCTCTTCTCCATGTTCGTCCTCTGCCAAAAGACGCTCATCAAGTCCTTGTCTAAATTGGAAGGAGATTTTATTGTCTATCAAATACTGTAATGCAGGTTTCCAAATATGGTATGGAGCAGCAAGGAAATTATCATCCCAGAAATACACATGCGGACGCTTCTTATCATGGAACCATTCGAGTTTTGAATACGACACAACACCATCCTCCAATTTATTTACGCAAAATGGGCAATGACGGAAACATTTTCTCGTAAGAAATCCAATGGAATATTTTTCGTAATCTTTGTATTTATCACGTTTAAATCCCGCTTCAACTTGTCTGTCAATATATTCTTTGTACAGGTCATAGTATGGCATTTGAACTGCCATATTGATTCCTTGTTTGCCAGTATGCTTGCAAGTAAGGGTATTCAAAAATGCGTCGTGACTTAGTCTGTCCATATCTTCTTCTCGCAATTGACGAAACTTAGAAACAGACTTTTCGTTTGCATAATATCCAGTTCCACCTAAACGAAACTTTTTCTTTTCAGAAGCAGAAGCATTGAGATAGAAAGTAGGTTCTTCTGTGAAAGTAAAGACGCGGGACATGTAGATATATGTATATTGGCTTATATCTGTCTTAGTATCTGTAATGAGTTCAAAGGAAATGTTATTATCAAATAAATAACCTGCTATCTTGAGTAAAGCTAAGTTAGGATGGCGAGTGCCATTGCACAACAAATCAGCATCAACAAGACCGATTTTTTTAGATGCTTTTTTTCTATAGCAACTAAACAAATTATAGCCAGTAAGATAAATTGGTTCATGCTTTGCTTTACATTCACTATCAAGCAGAACTTTAAGGTCAATATCCTCGAATTTAACTTCCTCCCCTAAAGTAAAAACTAAATACTCGCTACGAGGATTAGGGTAGTCAAGTTGCTGCATTGCTTCTACAGAAAGTACTTCTGACTTCTCAACCTTGTAAATTTTGTATCTATTTTCTTTGCTATTTTTATACAAGATGACGTAATCTATTGCATAGGACAATGGATTTTTCTCGTTAACTCCTCCTTTGCGTTTGGCTTCTTCTGGTCTAACATTATACAAATGCGTCTTATTAAACCATTTACGGTTTTTTGGACGGATATACCCAACCAAGAATCGTCTCTCAGCATAATCGCGGAAGAGGCGCTTCGTGTTTTTATCTTCAACATTTGCTTCTGCAAAGTTAAGAGTGAGGGATATATCTTTTTTGGCAACCATGGATTTTTCTATTTCAACCCGCAAAGTTACTGCTTTTTTTGCATAAATGCAAATAAATGGCGAAAAAGTCGCCATTTTAGTTTAGTGGACGCTCGCAAGCGAGCTACTGTTTAGAGTTTAGGGGCAAGGAATTCCCGAATGGCATTCGGGACAATGACAAAGAAAGAGGGGCGCAAAAGTGCGCAAATTTAAAGTTGTACTTTAAGATTGCGCAAATTGGAGAGCACAATGTGCCTGATTAGAGGTGCGGAATTACTCGCGGGGGTAGCCGCGAGAACTGAACCAACTATGAGAAATTGGCTCGGCGAATTAGCGCAAGTGCACCCCATAACGCGAGCGTTATCGGGGACCCCGCCGAGCAGTAGACAGATGGTGGAAATGAAAGGGACCCCGTAGGCAATGGACGAACTATTTGGAAATTCCTAATAGTTGAGATAATATCTCAATCTTTAGACAGTAATATGATGTGCGGGGTTGAATCCATTGTGTATGGGTTCGCCATGTGAGAGGTAACCAAACTGGTTGCTCATCAAGCGCGTAGTGCCAATATGTGCATCTATATTGCGGTGCGAGTGTCCGTAAATCCAATAGTCGATACCAGAATCCGCTATATAGTCGCCCAGTTCTACCGTAAACGCTCCGCTGATAGTACTTCCACGAAATTCCTCTGCTGTACATAAGTGGGTAGGTACATGGTGTGTAAGTACGATTTTTGTTTTGGCTTGACTATCCGCTACTGCTTTTTTGATAAACTGCAGGCAGCGTTCGTGCTCGTGATTAAAGTCCTCAGCTGTTAAGCGATGTCCATTGTACATGATGCGATAGAAGTCGCTCACATTACGCTCGGTAAGGAAAGCATCGTGGGGTTCAATTTTCGCCCAAAGCGTAGAAACGATGATATCTGTATCCTGCAAGTGTACTACGTTATTGTAGTAAGCATGCACATTGTGGCGAATCTGTTTGCAATAGCCATCAGGCATAGTAGCCAAATCGTAATGCCCATAGAAATCATGATTGCCGAGGCAAACAATCACTTGGTTATAATTAACAGAGGCCCAGTCCCAGAAAGTATAATCGCTGTAGGTGTCTTGTCCCGACAGAGGCAAGTCAAGATACGCGCTATCGCCTGCAATAAGAAGTATATCGCCTGTCACTTGTAGCGGATGGTCTTGCAGATACTGTCTGTTCTGCGCAAACTCTAAATGCAAGTCGCTGACAAATTGTATTTTAAGTTCTTGCATGGCTGATGCAATAGTCTGCAAACGCTCGTTATTGGTTTTCTGCATAACCATTGATATGTTTGGCTAATTCCGCAATAGCAATCTCTCTCTCGCGCACGCGACCCATACGGAGAGTGTCCACTATCACTAATAGTTGATATAATTCGTTGTCGTCCTGAATGGCTTGAGGGACAGTATTGTATAATGGCTGAATCTGCTGACCGCGCGCAGAACCTTTGACATCATGCCATACATAGCTCTCATTGTCATTGGAAAGTTGCTCTTTGATGGGCGATGCGCTGATATATGTTGGCACCCCTCGCCCTACACGCCCTGCCTCAGCTGGGAATACATATTGAATGCCATGTATGAGAAACTCTTGCAGCGCAAGAGCGTTGACACGCTTTTTATTGCGATCAACGAGTTGAGCTTTCTTACAGCGTTCTAAACACTCGCTAACTGTTGAAGCACTCATACCTAACGAAGCAGCTAATCCATTAGCAGAAAGCACCTTTCCTTGCGAGGTTATTTTCTTTAGCAAAACAACTATATCTTGCGGTTTCATATGGTTGTATATTATTTGATTATACGTGATTTTTCGCAATTCGCGAATAGCGAATGTCGATTCGGCTGCAAAGGTACGATATTTTTTGCAGATATGCAAATAATACTGCCGATTTTCTAAAAATTATTGTTTAGAGGACGCGCCAAAGGCGCTACAGTTTAAGAGCACCCCATAACGCGAGCGTTATCGGGGACCCCGCCGAGCACTAGACAGATGGTGGAAATGAAAGGGACCCCGTAGGCAATGGACATAGAAAAATTTAGATTGGCTGCGCCTGGAGAGGGGATAGAGGGACATGATATTAAGAAAATGCACTTTTTGATGATTGGGAGTTCTTATCTCGCGAGTGCTCGAACGATTATTTCTTAGGTTCGTCCTTGGTTCGTCCTTGGTTCGTCCTTGGTTTTTGACACGGGACCAAAAGGGAAGGGACAGGGGAAAGGAATCTGAAGAAAAGTGCTGTCTTGTAGATCGCTCGCTGTGCTCGCTGGAGATGGGAGATCGGCTGCGCCTGTAGGTCGGGCTGATGCCCTGTAGATCGCTCGCTGTGCTCGCTGGAGATGGGAGATCGGCTGCGCCTGTAGGTCGGGCTGATGCCCTGTAGATCGCTCGCTGTGCTCGCTGGAGATGGGAGATCGGCTGCGCCTGTAGAGGGGGAGGTTGGGGAATTGAAACAGCCGCAGGGAGGCCTGCGGCTGTTGTATATTGAACACTTAATTGTGCGATGAGCTTATTTGGTTTTCTTGCTTGCGCAGATGAAGTACACAATCAGAGCGACATACGCAGCCAAGCCGACGAGGGCAGCACCGTTGCTTGCAGCCCAAGTGCCTAAGTAGCACTCTACGCCGCAGAACTTAATCAAAGCACTCACTACACCCATCAATGCACCACCAGCGATGAAGCCAGAAGCGATGAGGGTACCTTTCTCGTTGCGCGCTTGAGCCAACTCTTCAGCTTTCTCGCCGTCCTTCTCGCGCTTGCGGCTAACGAGCCATGCAATAGCACCGCCCACGAGCAATGGAGTGTTGAGTTCCAATGGGATGAACATACCCAAGGCGAATGCCAATACAGGTACGCCCATGAAGTTGAGAATCAAAGCAAGGATTGCGCCTGCGAGATAGAGCATCCAAGGTGCGCCTTGTCCGCTCATCAATGGTTCGATGACCGCAGCCATTGCGTTGGCCTGAGGTGCTACGAGTGCGTTCTCGCCTACGAAACCGTAGGTCTTGTTAAGGATAATCATTACACCACCCACAGTAGCAGCACTAACGAGGGTGCCGAGGAACTTCCAAGTCTCTTGTTTGCGTGGGGTAGTACCAATCCAGTAACCGATCTTGAGGTCGGTGATGAAGCCACCAGCCATAGCGAGTGCGGTACAAACGACACCACCAATAACCATAGCACCGACCATACCGCTGGAGCCCTTCATGCCGATAGCCACGAAGACTACAGAAGCGATAATCAGGGTCATGAGGGTCATACCGCTGACAGGGTTGCTACCCACGATAGCGATAGCGTTGGCTGCCACCGTAGTGAAGAGGAAAGCAATGACAGCCACCACGAGGAAAGCGACAAGCGCTTGCCAGAAATTGC
This sequence comes from Paludibacteraceae bacterium, assembly GCA_017457295.1. Lineage (GTDB taxonomy): Bacteria > Bacteroidota > Bacteroidia > Bacteroidales > Paludibacteraceae > Colicola. The sequence continues at coordinate 12,734 of JAFTHS010000059.1, forward strand.
CGAGTACGCCGAGCCAGAAGAAGACAAGAGTGATCACGAGCGCTACAGCGATAGCGATAACCACGAACTTCATGCTCAGGTCCTTCTCGGTACGGAGAGAGGCGGTGATGACTGCTTTACCCTTGCCACCGAGCTCTTTGCCAGCCAGTCCGACTGCGGACTTGATGACGCCCCAACTCTTGACAATACCTATCAGACCAGCCATAGCGATGGCACCGATACCGATATTGCGACCATAGTCCACGAACATGGTTTGTGGGTCCACTTCTGCCATGCCAGGGATACTGCCGAGCAATGGAAGGAGTACCCACCAGATGAAGAATGAGCCCGCGCAGATAACTGCTGCATACTTAAGACCGATGATATAGCCCAGACCGAGCACTGCTGCACTAGTATTGATAGAGAAGACCAGTTTGAACTTCGCAGCCAATGCTTCGCCCCAACCCATCATGCGGGTAGAGAGCGATTCGGTCCAGAGTCCGAAAGTGGAGACAGCGAAGTCGTAGAGACCACCAATACCTGCAGCCCAGATGAGGGGTTTGGCTTGGTTGCCACCTTGTTCGCCCGAAACGAGCACCTGTGTGGTAGCTGTGGCTTCAGGGAAGGGGTATTCGCCGTGCTTCTCTTGTACGAAGTACTTGCGGAAAGGAATAAGGAAGAGGATACCGAGGCAACCGCCGAGCAAGGATGATAGGAAGACTTGCATGAAAGTGACGGTGATATCAGGGTATTTGGCTTGCAAGATATAGAGCGCAGGGAGGGTGAAGATGGCACCTGCTACGATGACACCGCTGGAGGCGCCAATGGATTGAATAATCACATTCTCGCCAAGAGCGTTCTTGCGCTTCATAGCCGAAGAGAGGCCTACTGCGATGATAGCGATAGGGATAGCTGCTTCGAAGACTTGACCCACTTTGAGACCAAGATACGCTGCGGCAGCCGAGAAAATGACTGCCATAATAACACCCATGATGACGCTATAAGGCGTGATCTCGGGATACTCTTGGTTGGGTTTGAGAATCGGTTCGTACTTCTCGCCCGGTTTGAGAGGGCGATTAGCGTTTTCAGGAAGTTGGATTTTCGACATGTTTTAAGAGTTTAAAAAGTTTTAAGGGTGCAAAGGTACATAAAAAATTGCATATAAGCAAATAGGTGGGAGAATTTTTGCAAAAAGCAAGGCGGGACTTTGCGTATATGGAAAAAAAGCAGTATCTTTGCAATCGGAATAACAAGAACGAAAAACAATAGCACGAATGAATATGATTAGACTCTCTCAGATTATTGCTCCCGAACTGGTGGCCGCGGCAAAAGAACGGCTGGATGTATGCACCAATGTGGTGATAGTGACGCATATGTCGCCCGACGGCGATGCTATGGGCAGTAGTTTGGCCATGCGACACTACCTGGAAGACCAAGGGAAGCATGTGACCGTAGTAGTGCCCAATAAGTTTCCAGAGTTCTTGGCATGGCTACCCAAGGCGAACGAGGACATGATATATGAGGCGCAGAAAGAAGCTGCGGACCAAGTGCTGGAGACCGCAGACCTGGTGATTTGTACGGACTTTAACGAACCAAAACGCATAGGTTCGCTGGGAGATAAAGTGCAGAGTTTAGCGTGCCCGAAGATAATGATAGACCACCATTTGCATCCATCGGATTTGGCAGACGTGGTGGTGTCGTATCCGAAGTTGCCATCGACCTGCGAGTTGGTGTATAGACTGATGATGGACCTGGCAGCAATGGGCAATCCGTGCATAGAGACATTGCCCAGCCGACTGGAAATAGCCACCTGCATATACACAGGCATGATGACCGATACGGGGAACTTCTCGTTTAACTCGAACTATGCGGAGATGTATCAGATAGTGGGGCAATTGGTGGAACTGGGCGTGGATAAAGACAAGATATACAACGCTGTGTTCAATGCCTATTCGGCCGACAGAATGCGCCTGATGGGATATTGTTTGTACAATAAAATGCGCATATTTCCCGAATATCATACGGCACTGATCTATCTGAGCAAGAAGGAGTTGTATAGATTTAACTTTCAGTCGGGCGATGCAGAAGGCATAGTGAACCTGCCGCTGCAGATAAAAGATATACACTACTCGTGCTTCATGCGCGAAGATAAGGTGAATCCCACCGAGGTGGAGTTGGCCAACGGCAGCAAGACAAAGATAAAAATATCGCTGCGCAGTCAAGGTGATAGGCCTGTGAACACGTTTGCACACGACATTTTTGGCGGTGGTGGACACGCCAATGCATCGGGCGGAGAATACTACGGTCCGCTGCCTGAGGCAGTGCAACAATTCTTGGATAATTACCAGAAATACTTCAACAAATAGCTAACGGGTACTCAAGCGTGCTCAAGAGCATGAAAGGCCCGTTGCGCCTGCTCGGCAGAGAAGAACTGGATGCCGTGGATACCTAAGGCCTGCGCTGCGGCCACGTTGTGCGCATTGTCGTCGATGAAGACACACTCGTGGGGAGAAAGCTGGTAGCGAGAAAGCAAGATATGATAGATACGATGGTCGGGTTTGGCAATCTTTTCTTCGCCCGACATGACAATACCATCCAACAAATCGAAGACAGGAAAACGATGACGGACCAAGGGGAAAGTCTCTGTGGACCAATTGGTTAGTCCGTAGATGGAGTAGCCATCTTGCTTCAAACGCAAGATCCATTCGTACATGCCCGGAATGGGGTCGCCAATCATCTGAATCCATTGGTCGCCGTACATGCGTATCTCCTTCTCCCACTCGGGAAATTCGGCCGTTTTCTCGGCTATGGCCTGCGCGAAGGTCTTACCAACATCGGTCTGGTTGTTCCATTCGATGGTGCAGATGTGCTGGATGAACCAATCGGTTTTCTCTTTGCTGCCGAAATAGGGGTCGTATAAATAGTGCTGGTTCCAATCGACCAACACGCGACCAAAATCAAAAATGATATTCTTAATCATATACTCTTGCGTTGAAAGTGAGCGGAGGCAGTACAACCTCCGTAGAATTCGCAGGGCAAAGGTAGTGAAAAAAAATGAAAAGTACAAACGGAAGGCAGAAAAATGTTGCGTAATTCAGAAAATTGTTGTAATTTTGCAGCATGAAACGATTTTATATAGAAACATATGGTTGTCAGATGAATGTGGCAGATAGCGAAGTAGTGGCCGCTATCATGCAAATGACTGACGCAGAGATGACAGAGGACATACAAGAGGCAGATATCATCATCCTGAATACGTGCTCTATACGCGAAAATGCCGAACAAAAAGTGCAACATCGCTTGCAGGAACTGAGAGGAGGACGCAACAGAAAGAATACAAACAAATGGATAGGCGTGATAGGATGCATGGCTGAACGCATGGGAGAAGAACTGCTGCGCGATTATGGAGTGGACTTTGTGGCTGGACCAGATGCGTATATGGATATACCCAACCTGCTGTCGCAATGCGAACAAGGACTGCCCGCCATCAACATCAACCTGAGCACTACGGAGACCTATAGAGAAGTGATGCCCGCAAGAATAGGCAAGCAGATATCGGGATTTGTGAGCATCATGAGAGGATGCAATAACTTCTGCTCGTACTGCGTAGTTCCATACACCCGTGGACGCGAACGAAGCCGTGATGTGGAGAGCATAAAAAATGAGGTGCTGGATTTGCAAAACAAAGGTTACAAGGAAGTTACACTGTTGGGTCAGAATGTGAATTCGTATTGCTATGAGCACATCAATGCTGCGGGTGAGATGGAGAAAATAGGGTTCTCGGAGTTGCTGCGAATAATAGCAGAGTTGGTGCCCGAAATGCGTATTCGCTTTACCACATCCCATCCGAAAGATATGTCGGATGCGACGCTAGAAGTGATAGCGAAATATGATAATCTGTGCAAGTTTATTCACCTGCCTGTGCAAAGCGGTTCGAACAGAATACTGAAACTGATGAATCGCAAGTATACGCGCGAGTGGTACTTGGATCGCATAGCTGCGATTAGGCGAATACTGCCTGATGCGGCTATCAGTACGGATGTTTTTTGCGGTTTCCATAGCGAGACGGTGGAAGATCATGAGGAGACATTGTCGCTGATGCGTGAAGTGGGATTTGACTCGGCGTTTATGTTTAAATATAGTGAACGCCCAGGTACGCACGCGCAAAAACACCTGCCAGATAACATATCGGAGGAAGAGAAAGTGCGACGACTGAACGAGATTATTGCTCTGCAGACACAACTGTCGCTGGAAAGTAATCAGCGCGAAGTGGGCAAAGTGGTGGAAGTGCTGGTGGAAGGATTCTCGAAGCGTAGCAAAGATGATATGTATGGGCGTACAAGTCAGTATAAAACAGTGGTTTTTCCGCGCGAAGGTCGCCACGTGGGCGAATTGGTAAAAGTGGAAATTACGGAGGCAAGTGCCGCTACTTTGAAAGGAAAAATGGCAAAATAAGCAGTTTTAATGCGGAATTTTGCATTTTTTCTTAAAAAAATTTGCGTATTTGCAAAATATGTAGTACCTTTGCAGCGAAAACAATAAATTTTCATAGTTAAGGTTTAGGTTTAATGGCAACGAGAGGCTGGGAAGTTTCTCGTTGTTTCTTAACCAAATGGCTAGAAGAAATGAATTGTTTTCGTTATTTTTTTGTAGAAATGAGCGATAAAGAAAACAAAGACATTAACCCATTGCAAGTTGATTTGAGCGATGTGGATGAGGCTCGTAAGGCATTTATTGCGAGCGAGATTTTTACACGTAAATATTAAAAATAGATATGGCAACAACCTACATGACCGCAGAAGGTCTTCAGAAACTGAAAGAAGAACTCCAATACCTGGAGTCGGTGGAGCGTCCTCGAGTGATAGCAGCCATTGCAGAAGCACGCGACAAGGGCGACCTGAGCGAGAACGCAGAATATGACGCAGCCAAAGAAGAACAAGGCGTATTGGAAAGCAAAATTGCATTGATTAAATCAAAACTGGTAGATGCTCGCATCATTGATGAAACAACAATCAATACCGATGAAGTGCAAATCTTGACCAAAGTTCGTGTGAAAAACTTGAAAACAGGTCAAGAGAAAGTATATCAATTGGTTACAGAAAGCGAGGCAAACATAGCAGAAGGAAAGTTGGCAACAACCACCCCTATTGCAAAAGGTCTGCTCGGCAAGAAAGTTGGCGACGTGGCTGAAGTAATAGTGCCCGCTGGAAAATTGGAATTTAAGATACTGGAAATTAGCATTTAAGTTAGTTTTTCCCTAAAAAAAGAAGACTATGACTATCTTTACGAGAATCATTAATGGCGAAATCCCAAGTTATAAAGTGGCTGAAAATGAGCACTTTTATGCGTTTTTGGATATCAATCCTCTGCAAAAAGGACACACTTTAGTAGTACCAAAATTGGCAGAACCTGAAAAGGACTATATCTTTGATATGGAGGATGATATGCTGAGCGAGATGCTGGTGTTTGCCAAGCAAGTGGCCAAGGGCGTGAAAGCTGCAATCGACTGTAAACGTGTGGGAGTGGCGGTGATTGGCTTGGAAGTGCCGCATGTGCATATGCACTTGATTCCAATTAACAAAGAAGGGGACATGTCATTTGCTAATCCCAAAATGACGCTTCCTGCTGCAGAGATGGCGGAGATTGCCAATTCGATTGCAGAGGCAATGGAGTGTTAAATTTTATTAAAATCGACAAATGGCATCTACAACCGATTCCTTCGGCAAGGGTTCGGTAAGGGTAGCGAAAAATAGAGGCGAAATTTCTGAGATAAGAATGTTAAGAAATATAAAAAAATGACTGCCTGGCAGTCATTTTTTTTGTTTGATGCAAGTGCGGTAAATCACTTGCGAATCCAAGTTTGGCTTCTGCCTAAGAGTCCCGCTTTGTCGAGAGAGCCACGAAGGATGAGTTTGCTGTCATCTTCAAGATAGATTTTGGCATAATAGAACTTGCCGTTGTTGGGATCAAGTACCTTTCCCCCGCGAAGTTCTCCCGATTTGAGTTGCATGTCGCGAACGATGGTAAGACCTACGATAGGTTGGTTGTAATCAGCCCCTGTACATTCGGTACAAAGATCGTCGGGCGAGCCCGCTAATAATTGGGTGATTTTGCCATAATATAATCCGTTATCTGCTTGATAGATAGAGACTACTGACATTTTTTCTCCCGTTTTGTCATCGACTGTAATCCACTCGCCAAGAATAGGTGTTTGGGCAAAGAGGCACGTGTTAGTTAGTGCCAATACAAATAAAAAATACAAACGTTTTTTCATATCAATAATTTTTTTTCAGCCGCAAAAGTACAAAAAAAATGTGGAATATGCACAAAGAAAGGGAAATAATTTTGATATTTGGACAAAAAATAGTAATTTTGCAGACATTTCTTTAGGAAAATTTGAAAATTCAAAACAATGAAATTGGTTTTTGCATCAAATAATAGCCATAAGCTGGAAGAAGTTAAAAAAATCTTACCAATGGAGCTCGAGATTGTGGGTTTGCGTGATGTGGGATTTCTGCATGAGATAGATGAGACTGGAAAAACCTTGGAGGAGAACTCACGTTTGAAGGCACAAACAGTGTGGGATTGGCTTTTGGAACGAGGTATGGATAGCACGATTGATGGTGTGTTTGCTGATGATACTGGGTTGGAAATCAGTGCGTTGAATGGACAGCCAGGAGTGTACTCTGCGCGTTGGGCAGGAGAACCTGCGAATGATGCAAACAATCGTGCGAAAGCTTTGCAAGAACTGGCAAATGAGGAGAATCGCGAAGCACGTTTTAGGACGGTAATAACGTGGATTGGGCAAGGTGTAGATGTGCAAGTGGAGGGGATTGTGTCAGGAAAAATGGCAACAGCAGAACAAGGAGATGGCGGATTTGGATATGATGCCATTTTTATTCCAAAAGGATATAATGATACATTTGCGATGCTTTCGGCAGCGGAAAAAAATAAAATTAGCCATCGTGCACGTGCCTTGGCTGCGCTGAGAAAAATACTAAAAAGATGAGAATTATGAAGAAACTAATACTTCTATGCTTGTGTTTTATAAGCATTACCACATGGGCAACTTCGGAGAAATGGACCACCCATTTTGCGTATAATAGTGTGCAATTGATAGCTGTCACAGAAACGGATGTGTATGCGTTGGCTAATGGTGCGATGTTTTCTGTAAATAAACTGTCAGAAGAACTAACGAAGTATGACAATCGATATGGTTTGCACGGAACGACTATTGCGTATATCGCTTATGATGAGGAACGTAGCCAATTGTTAATTTTATACGAGGATGGTAAGATGGATATATTGTGTAATGGGCATATCACATATATTTCGGATTTGTACAATAAACGTATGACCGCATCGAAGAAGTGCAATAATGTGACTATCCATGATAATTGGGCATATTTGTCAATGGAGTTTGGCATTTTGTTATTTGATTTGGTGCGATGGGAATTCAAAGATACGTATTACATAGGAGATGATGCTGCAGAGATTCGGGTAACGGATGTGATGCTACATGAAGATAGCATTTATGCACAAACTCAAAACGGAGTTTTAGTTGCTTGTATAAAAGATAAATTAGTGGATTTTCGTTATTGGCATCAATGTGAGAAATTGCCTGTGGCATTCGATACTAAAAAAGGAAAAGAATATACTGATGATAAAGGTGATTTTTGGAAAGCAGAAGGAGAATTGGGTGTATACAGAAGCTGCTTTACTGGAGAGCAGATGCATTACTTGCCAGAAGGTCCGCAAGTAAATACTCCATATCGCATGCTGGTAGATAGAGGGCGTTTGTTTGTTGTTCCAGGTGGAAGGTGGGCTGTTCAAAATAGTAACCCAGGTCATGTAATGATATATGAAGATGGTCATTGGACAAATATAACGAATTCTCAGATTACTTCACAAACAGGAAAACGTGCGCTAGATTTTATGAATGTAGCAGTAGATCCTCAGGATGCGGAGCATTTTTTTGTAACAAGTTATGGAACAGGCGTGTATGAGTTTCAAGGAGATGTGGTAAAAAATCATTACACTGCAAGAAATAGTGAATTAGCATCTGCGGCACCAGATGTTCCAGATTTATATACTCGAACAGATGGAGCTGCATTTGATCACGACGGACAATTATGGATAGAAAATGCAAGTAATATGGATGGCACTTTAATCCAATTTATGCAAGATGGTTCTCAGAAAGCGTTAAGTCTACAAAATAGCGGTGATCCATATTGTATACATACTCCCGCAGAATTGTGTATTGACATTTATAATCGACAACAAAAATGGATGATTGCTTGTAGAGCAGGTACAGCTGTGGTTTTACTCAATGATGGTGGTACAATGTTGGATTCTTTTGATGATCAATTAACAGTACGAACAGAACTCCACGATCAAGATGGAAATGCAATTATCCCAGAATTTTACTACACAATAGCCCAATCTCCCAATGGAGATATTTGGGTAGGTAGTTCTATGGGGCCAATCATTATTCCCCATGAGGTGAATTTTGAACAAGAGGATATATGTCGTCGCTTAAGAATTACAATGCCTGATGGGACATATCTATTAGAAACTGAGCGAATAAATTCGTTTGCATTTACTCAGGATAAAATATGTATAGGTACGCACATGAATGGCGTGTATATTTTGAATGAAGATGCCACCGAAGTCTTGGCACATTATACTAGTGATAATACGCCTATGCCATCCAATACTATATTGTCATTAGCTTATGATGAATTAAATAACATGTTGTATATAGGTACTGGAGGTGGATTAGTTGCATGTGATATGGATATTGAAACTGCATTAGATTCTGATTTTGAGGATACATCTGAAGATAATTGGACATATGGCAATATGTATCAATGGAGAACACATCTTGCTTATTCGAGTGTTGATGAAGTAGAAAGAATGAATGATAAAATATATGCATTATCCAATAATGCATTATTTTCAGTGAATTCGCAAACGGATGAGATAGAATATTATAGTCGTTTAACGGGCTTACATGCTGCTACAATAGATCATATAGCATATAACAAAGCGTTAAACAAATTGCTGCTTACTTACCAAAATGGTCAGTTAGACGTTATAGATTCGAACGAAAGAGTACACAACATATCAGATTTATATCTAAAACAAGCAAATATATCAAAAAAAGTGAATGACATTTGTATGTATTCCTCAAAGGCATATTTGGCTATGAATTTTGGTATTATTGCGTTGGATTTAAAGAAATATGAAATAGAAGATACATATTATATTGATCAAAACCTGAATGAAGTAAATGTTCAGTATATTTGTGTATTAGGTGATAGTATTTATGCCGCCTCTAATGCTATCTTGTATTCTGCTCATATGAATGATAATTTAATGGATTTTGCATATTGGCACAAAACAATATTACCTTCAGGTAAGAATACACAAGGCATGCGTGAGTTTGAAGATAGAATATGTGTTGTGCGTGATAATGTGCTTTGGTCTCTCTCAAATGGAAAGTGGCATAAACATGCATCTGATTTTTCGCTACGAGGATTGCAAAAAACAAATGATCTATTATTTGCTACGATCGACAATCAGCATGGTATTGTTCAGGTGCACTCTGATTTTTCTATAGATATGGCTTTAACCTATGGCCTTGTAAATGACATTTTACAATCTGGAAATGATTATTGGTTAGCGACAGAATCAAATGGATTGGTTGCTGTAAGAGGTGGTAATTATAGCGAATATCGTCCTGCTGGACCAATTAGTAATACACCATATAGAATGCGTTTCTTTGGTGATAGATTGTATGTTCTATCAGGTGGTCGTTGGGCTGCACAAAATCTGCGAATGGGAGAAATAATGTACTATGAAAAGGGGGAATGGACTAATATAACAAATGGGCAATTAGTTACAATGGCAGACCATGCATTGTATGATTTCATGAATGTCGCCCAAGATCCTGCAGACAAAGAACACTATTTTATAACTACCTATGGAACAGGTATGTTAGAAATGCGTGGTAAGGAAGTTGTTAAATTGCACCTTCCACATAATAGTTCCTTGCAATCAGCTATACCATCAAATCCTGATTTTTATACACGTACAGATGGAGCGATGTTTGATGACCAAGGCAACTTGTGGGTGTTGAATGCGAGTTATGGTATTAATATTGCAGATCCAAATGGTATTTGGTATGCGTTTGATCTTCATAGCAATAGAGTACAAGTGCCTTTAACTACTCCAGGCGAAATGATAATAGATAACCGCAACAAACAATGGAAATGGATTCCATTATGTAGAAGCAATACTGGATTATTGTTGTTACAAGATAATGGAACTCCTACCAACCCTAATGATGATAAGGTCCAGTATCGTACAGAGTGGTTTGACCAATATAATAATAAAATACGGCCGGATTATATATACACTATTACGCAAGATCACGACAATACCATTTGGGTGGGAACATCAAAGGGCATCTTCACTATCCCAGCATCTGTTGATTTCATGAATTCCGACAAGTGCGAACGCATCGTCATTCGTCGTAATGATGGAACTGGATTGGGTGATTTCTTGCTAGATAATGAGCAAGTTAATTGCATCGCAGTCGATGGCGCTAATCGTAAGTGGATTGGTACAGCCTCTTCAGGTGCTTTTTTGATTCAGATTGTGACCGATGAAGTGGGAAATACGGACGTAGAAACTATTGCCCATTTCACTAAGGAAAATTCTTTGTTACCAAGCGACAATATTTTATCTATTGCAATTCAAGAGTCAACGGGCGAGGTTTTCTTTGGCACAAGCGATGGTTTGGTTTCATACATGAGTGATGCGTCTGAACCCGAAGACTCGTTCGATAATTTGTATGTTTATCCAAACCCAGTATATCCAACATACAAGGGGTATATTACCATACAAGGAGTCATGTCCAATACTATCGTACGAATATTGGATGCTAATGGCAATTTAGTAAAACTGTTAGAATCTACAGGCGGTTCTGCTATTTGGGATGGAACAAACGCACAAGGAGAACGTGTTGCTTCTGGTATTTATACTGTGTTATGTAATACGAATTTAGGCAGTGAATATGGAAATGTAAAAATATTGATGATGAACTAAAGTTTATATGAATACACTAGTTTATTATACAACATTAGCTCTATATCTTGTAATAAATGTATTATTTGTAGAAAAATATGCGGCAAGAGTGACCGATTATCATTTGTTGTTCTCGTTGGCATATTTACTAGGTGCTTATTTATCCATAAATATCATTCTCAAAAAAGTAGCTACATCCTTTCTTTCTACAAAATGGCTTATTTGTGTTGGATTCTTGTTTATATGTATCGCTCTTGGAATACAATATAAGATTAATCCTTTGACTATTCAAGTTGATAGATGGTCTGCCATACATAACTTTTTGGTGAATTTGTTTCAAGGTAATTATCCATATGGCAGTTCTACGCATCTAGGGGGATATGGTTCGCCATTTCCCGTTTGGCAGATGTTTCATATTCCTTTTTATTTAGTTGGAAATGTTGGATTATCTATTATTATAGTTACGATTGCTTTCATAGCAACCCTATATTTTTGTCATTCTGACAAGTTGGCATGCGTTGTTACCATTTTGCTAGGTATTTCTCCTGCTTTTTGGTATGAGATAGCTGTAAGGAGTGATTTGATAACAAATATTTTGTTTGTTACCATAATTGCAGAATGGTTGGTGTATAAAGAAGTTAGATTAAATAACCATGTTATATCTCTTGGAATTATGGCTGGTTTGATTCTCTCTACGCGTTTTATTGCAATAATTCCAATATGTGTTATTTATGGATATGAATTTTTGAAAATAGGGTGGAAAAAACAGGTCGTTTTACTATTGACAACATTAGCAACTTTTGGTTTAACATTCCTACCATTTGTTCTTTGGGAGGGTAGCACTTTGCTCTTTTTCGAATACAACCCATTTGTATTACAGACTAGACAAGGCAGTTGGGGTGTTCTATTTCTTTTTGCATTAATAGCCATTTCAACTACTATTTATATAAAAGGAAATACTAAATATAGAATGGCATACACAGGAATCCTTCTTACCATTTTAGTGGTAATGGCATTTGTGGAGAAGATGTGGCAAAATAATCTGTGGACAGAGTTGTTTTCACCAGCGTTTGATATCACTTATCTATCAGTTGCGTTGCCTTTCTATATTGAAAACATAGGGTTTTCTATTGTTTTAGAGAAAAATTCGTAGTTCTACCCCCTTATCAAATTCATAAATTCTTCCCGCGTCTCTGGTCGATTAAAAGCCCCTGTAAAGTCGCTAGTAGTGGTCAGCGAGTGTTGTTTTTGCACGCCTCTCATTTGCATGCACAAGTGTTCTGCTTCTATTACCACCATCACGCCTAAGGGGTTGAGTGTCTTTTGGATACATTCTTTTATTTGTGTGGTCATACGTTCTTGCACTTGCAATCTTCGCGCAAAAACGTCCACCACTCGTGCAATTTTGCTCAGCCCTGTAATTTTCCCATTTGGGATGTACGCCACGTGTGCTTTTCCAAAGAACGGCAGCATGTGGTGTTCGCATAGCGAGTAGAACGATATGTCTTTCACCACCACCATTTGCCGATAATCTTCTTCAAACAGTGCTGCTTTCAGTATTGCTTCGGGGTCTTGCGTATATCCTTGTGTCAATACCTGCATTGCCTCGCCCACTCGTTGTGGTGTTTTCTTCAGTCCTTCGCGTTCCGGGTCTTCGCCTATGTGTTTTAGCAACTGCTCAACGTTCCGAGCAATCACTTGTGTTGTATCGTCTGATGGGATAAATGGAGGTGTCATTGTACTAGGATAATTTTGTCGGGCACTACATACGTACTCCCGCTCATGTGTGGAAAAGCATTCAGGAAGATGTCTTTATATGCATTGGCTTCTTCGCGTGTTTTGAAGTTGCCTACTCTGACTTTCCAGAACGGAGGTTCTGACAGCGCATAGATTGGCACATTCAGCAGAGGTTCCATTTGTTGTTGCAGTTGCAGGGCTTCATTTTTGGCTTGTTGTTGTCTGTTCGAGGCGTATATCTGTACGCGAAAACCTTCTATTATTTGTTCTCCGCGCACGCGCCCCACGCGTTTGTCTTGCATCAGTCGTATCAGTATCGAATCCTGATGCACCACTGCGTTGGCCATTTCATCGGTGATCAGTACTATTTTTTCCTCTTCGATGGGTATAATGCTATCCACCGCCATACTGTCCACTACCACACTATCTACAGGGTAAACTTCGTTCGCTCCACCACTCACCCATGGCAGAAACGCGAAGAGTATGAATACTAGTTTTCTCATATGTTTTCTCTTTTAATAACGGAACGAACTACCGCCCACAAACTCGCGCAAGAACGATGTTGGTGGAATCTCGCGTTCTGGTATCGACTCAAAATAGCTCAGGTATTTCTTCAGTCGGTGTGCGGTGGTATATTCGTCGCAATACTTTGGCACTTCATCCAGTATGGGTTCTGCGTGGCGTTTCAGCACGGCCAGTTCAAACAGCAGGGCCGAGTTAAACATCACGTCGGCCTCTTCTTGGAACGGTGATATCCATCTTTCTTCTCCGCGTTGCACGCTATCCAGTCGTGCTATCGTTTCTCGTGCGGAGTAGCCGCGATAGCGATAGTCGCGCACGATTCGGCGTATCAGGCGCACGTCGCTGGTGGGAATCCAGTTGTGGTTGTCCAGGTTCACTGTGGTCAGCGAACTCACATAAATCTTGAACATTGCCTGTCTTGGTATATCGGGGAGCAGCTCTGGGTTAAGGGCGTGCAATCCCTCTAATATCACCACCGTATCTTTTTCCAGACGGAGGGTATCGCCTCTATACTCGCGCATACCTGTCTCGAAGTTGTAGAATGGCAGCGACACGGTCTTACCTTCCAGCAAATCAGCCACTTGCTGACGGAATAGTGGCAGGTCGATGGTGTGCAGGTGTTCAAAATCCCATTGCCCATTCTCATCTCGTGGAGTATCTTCGCGATTAACGAAGTAGTTATCCATCGATATCACTACGGGGCGTATACCGTTCACCATTAGTTGAATAGTCAAACGCTTCGAGAATGTTGTTTTGCCCGACGAACTCGGACCAGAGATTAGTACAAACTTTGGTATTCCGCCTTCGTGATGGGCTATTTGGTCGGCTATTTGTCCTACTTTCTTCTCGTGCAGTGCTTCCGACAGTTTGATCATCTCAAAGCTCTTCTGATTTTTGCATGCTTTGTTAAATTCTCCTACGTTGCTGATATGCAGCAGTTTGTTCCATCCTACATATTCGTTGAATATGCCGAATCGTTTATCCTGCACGCTGCGTTCGGCCAGGCGGTTAGGGTCTTGACGGCTTGGGATACGCAAGAGGATATTGTTGTTATAGTATTCCACGTCAAACAGGTTGATATATCCTGTTGAGGGCATCAATGCTCCTGTGTAGTAGTCGATATAATCGCCCATGCGGTAGTATCGGCAGTAGGGGTTTCCCAGAGTCTCAAACAGGGTGGTCTCGCCTTCGTTGCGTTCGCCAAACAGGCGAATCACTTCTTTGGTCTGCCTCTCTTCGGTCACGATAGGGCGGTCTTCGGCTATGATGGCTTGCATGCGACGTTTCAGTTGTTCCACCAGTTCGGGTGTAATGGTTTTGGCTACTTCTCTCGACTCGCGGATGGTGCAGTAGAATCCACTACTTATCGGGTGTTCTATACGTAGGTCGCACTCTTCCCACAGTTCGCGCACGGCGCATGCCATCACCATGCTCAGGGTGCGTATGTAGCAACGCCTACCGCTTTCGCTGCTGGCGTCAATAAACTCAATGTCTTTTGGCTTGTAAATCAAGAAGTTCAGGTTCTGTACCTTGTAGTTCACTCGTGCGGCAATGATGGGGTAGTTGGTCTTCAGCGACAGTTGGTCCCACAATTGTTTCAGCGATGTTCCGCAAGGGATTTGAATAAATTGCTTGTTGTTTTTGCAATAGATAGTTACTAAGTTTTGCATATCTTCTCTTTTATTAGCCGAATACGTACTGAGTATAAAACTGCCTGCAAAGTTACTATTTTTTCTTCATATATGCAACACAATCAGTTATTTTTCGCTCCAACATCTCAAATTCGCCTTATTTTTAATCATTCTTTCCACGATTTCCCCATCGCTACTCCCACGTGCCACTTACACTATCCACTTCCATTTCCTATCTTTATGCTGTTTTTAATTAGTGATTAATTAGTGATTAATTAGTGATTGATTAGTGATTAATTAGTGATTAACCAATCTCTACCATACTTTCACCGCTCAAATATGCACAAAAAATGCCACAAATTCTACAATTTGCGGCATAATGTTCGATAATGAAAAAAATCCTTCCCTTTTGCCTACTGATCACAGTTCTTGCACATCTCGGGTAGAACCTCTGTGCCATCCAGTATGCGCTTGCGCAGCGCATTTGCTTTTGTGCCATGCCACACACCCTCCAACGTCTGAGCAGTTAAGTTGCCCAACTTGTGCTGATGGTCTTTGTCGTAGCAGCAGGGTAGCACATCGCCTGCGGTGGTAATCACGCAGCCTGACCAGAGGCGATAACATGGTCTCCATTTCCTGCGGAAAGGTAGAATACAATTGGCAGAGGCAGAGCGGCGAAGATGGTAAGTCCCATCGGCGGATTTCTTATAGCGCGAGTAGCGTTCGTCGCTGG
This sequence comes from Paludibacteraceae bacterium, assembly GCA_017457295.1. Taxonomy (GTDB): domain Bacteria; phylum Bacteroidota; class Bacteroidia; order Bacteroidales; family Paludibacteraceae; genus Colicola. The sequence goes on from JAFTHS010000059.1 coordinate 28,427, forward strand.
GCATTAATGGATTACCATGCTCATAATCATATAGTTGCGCCGTCTTGAAGACCAAGTGCGTAGCGCCTAATGTCTTATAGTTGCGTTGTATCCATTCCCACTCGTGCTCATTGGTGCGAAGGCGAAGCACTTGCAGTTCGATGCGAATCGAAGAACCGTATTCCATTTTTGCCTCACGCAAGTGTTCCAGTCCCTCTAATGCGCGATGCAGGCTACCTCCCACACGATAAGCGGCATACGACTCTTCCGAAAACCCATCAATCGACACGATGATGCGATCCAGTCCGCTCTTCACCAGCTCCTGTGCCATAAGCATGGTAAGTGCTTGTGCATTCGTGGAAACAATAGTGTATAGCCCTGCGTGATGTGCTTTACCAATCATCGCTGGCAGTTGCTTATTCAGTAGCGGCTCCCCTTGAAAATAGAACTGCATGGTATGTGCCGTTTCCTGCACCTGCTTTAGCACCTGCTCAAACACTTCCATACTCATCACTCTTCCGCTTTCCCCTTTCACTTTTCCGTTTTCCGTTTTCCCTTTTCCGTTTTCCGTTTTCACTTTTCCGTTTTCCGTTTTCCCTTTCCCAACGGGGCATTCGGGGCAACGCAACTGGCAGAAGTTCGCGGGCTCAACGCTCACGAAAGTGGGCAAATGACGCACACGCACTACCCCCAATAGCGATAGTGCGTAACTCCACCAACAACGCAGTTGGTTAATGCTTCTACTGGCAAGGAATCTTATTAACACGACGCTCGTGACGACCGCCTTCAAACTCGGTAGTGAGGAAAATCTTCACCAATTCTATGGCTTTCTCTGCCGAGATATAGTTTGCAGGCAGACCGATTATGTTTGCATTGTTGTGTTGGCGTGCCAGGCGCGCTAATGGCTCGTCCCAGCATAGTGCTGCGCGAATACCTTGATGATGGTTGCAGGTCATGGTAATGCCATTGCCCGTCGAGCAGATAGCAATGCCCATGTCGTTAGTCCCATCTTCTACGGATGCAGCCATAGGGTGAGCAAAGTCAGGGTAGTCGCAGCTGTCCGTAGAAGGACAACCGTAGTCGGTTACTATAGCACCTTGTTCTTTCAGCCATGCCTTAACTGTTTCCTTGAGGGCAAAGCCCGCATGGTCAGAGGCAATACCTATTTTGAGAGTGTTCATATGTTAGATATTTGTTGTTAACTGGTTGTACGGGCAGGGCAACTGACATTCCAAGCAGTGGTGGGTGGTGTATGCTATGCATTGGGTAGCGTCCCACTGCTCATTTCTCAACGCACCCGTAGGACAAGCGTCCGTGCAAAGACTGCAATCGGCACATCCCTTCCGTATCTTCTCGGTATCTTCTTGGTTTCTTCTCGAAGAGGTATCGGGCAAAACGGGTACATTCAGCACAATCTCTCCGGGGTGTACCATGCTACCCAGTGTAGGGTGAATCAGTTGATGATTTTTTCCTATAAAACCCAATCCTGCTTCCACGCACCAGCGGCGTTCCAATATGGGTGCAGAGTCGCAAAATATATGTTGATGAGTTGCCGATACTATTTCCTCGCCAAAGTGCTCTTTCAGTTTTGCCTCCAAGCTGTAGAGCAGCGATTTCACACGTCTATGATAATCTCTTCCCGAATGTGCAAAACTCAGCAAACATACCACCACTGTCTGCGCGCCAGGTACCAGCATGGCAGGGTCATAGCGTTTGTCGCAATTGCGCTCCAGATACGACATGTTACCATGCAATCCTTGCGCAATCCATTCATCCATGTACTGTGCATCTTTCTTTAGACTGCGAACGGGAGCCGTGCCGCACGCATCAAACCCCACCTCAAGAGCCAGCTTACAGATATTTTCTAATGTCAGCGTCAAGTTGCTTGAAATCGGAATAGCGTCCTTGAATATTGCCTTTGCGGTCAAAGAGGAACAGGGTAGGCAATCCTTGTACGTTGTATTGCATCAGTATAGCAGCGGCTGTGTTTTGGTCAGCACGTACTGTCACCCATGGCAAGTACTCCACGGTTTGTTCCCATACTAGTTGGTTGCGATCCAGAGATACCGAGTAAATCTCCATACCACGCTTGTGGTATTTGTTGTATAGTTCGCGCAACTCAAAGTTGTATCCCACCGATTGATCCATTTCCGAAGATGAGAAGTCCAGCACAATCACCTCACCGCGCAGGTCTGATAGCGATTGCAAGTCGCCTTGCTCATCGGGTAGGGTAATATCTAAAAATGCATTTTCGGCATTGTCAATAAACTCTCGCATAGCGGCTTGATTTTTCACAGCACGTTCTGCTTGCAGCACATCCAGCACTTGGTTGTAGAGCACTTTGGTGCGCTCATATTCGGGCATCCAGATGTGGAATGAGGTGGCTACTGCTTGATACATACGGCGATCAGATGGGTTAAGGATATTCCATATATATTCTCCGCCTTGCTTCAAGAATACGGCATAGTATGCGGCCAGCGAACGTGGGTTGTCCACTATCACTTGCTTGGCTTCTGCTTTCAGTTCCTCGCGCGAAACGCTACGCGCTTTCGCACGCAACTCTGCCATTTGCAACGATGTCTGGCTACCTTCAATGGCAAGGGTATAGGCCAAACTGTCTAATGTAGTAGTCACTTCCACCGATTCGATAGAATCAATGCCCAATGGGAGCGATTTGTTTCCTACGCGAAGACGGTAGAAATCAGGATGCTGTGGCGACTCCACCTCGAAGCAGAAGTCTCCTTTTTCATCCAATACGCACGAATCAAGGACGGTAGTACGCATCAAGCCCGTATGCTCAATGTATAGTAATTGCCCATCAGCATTGGCTATACTACCCGATACCGAGAACTGAGGAGATGATTGACAACCTACCAATACGATAGCTAAAGTCGCTACAAACAGATATTTACGAATCATAATAGTTTATTTTTTTCAATTTCATTTAGGCAAACACCATAGCCAAGTTGCCAAACATCAGCTTACATGCAATAGCCAATACGATGATGCCGAAGAATTTACGCAAGATATACAATGTGGTCTGTCCCACATACTTGTTGAGCCAATTGGTGCCCAGCAGCACAAAGAACAGCACTACGGTATTCAATGTTACCGAAATCACCAGATTGATAATGTCATACTCTGCGGTAATTGATAGTAGTGCAGTAAAAGCTCCAGGACCAGCATACATTGGGAAAGCCAGTGGCACAATACTACCCGAACCATCCAGTCCCTCGTTCTTGAAAATAGTTATATCTAACACCATTTCCAGTGCCATCAGGAAAATCACAAATCCACCGGCGATAGCAAAGTATTCAATCTTTACCCCGAATAGTTGCAATACCCATTCTCCAGCAAACAGGAAAATAATCAGGATGGTGATAGTGGCAAGACATACTTTCATCGGAGAAATCTTCACGCCCTTTCGTTGCATGTTTATGGTCACAGGCAAGTTGCCCAGGGGGTCGATGATGGCAAATAGGAAGATAAACGATGATAAAATCTGCCAAATGTTAAAGGTTCCAAAAAATTCTGTCATATTGATAATGCTTTTATTATATTGCTCTTTACAAATCTACTTTCTTAGTAAATGCGCTACAAAGGTACTACAATTTTCGTAAATGAGCAAAAAAAATCCTTCTTTTTTATGTCGCAATCCTGCTTTGAGAGATAGTTGTTTATATGCGCTCCAATTTTGCGTATGTAATCAGCAGTGTCTTCTTGCCTACTTCATCAAACAAAATATCAATCTTGTCATTGTCATTCTCTCTGTATATATCCAGCACCGTACCCTTACCAAACACGCGATGCATTACGCGGTCATCTTTGGCCCACTCCGAACGTATAGCACGTTTCTTGCTTTTCTCTTTCATTCCTGTGGTAGAAGTCAGGTTGTGGGGAATTGTGCTTGTTGTTTTTGCCTGAGAAGCAGTCTGCTGCATACGGTTAGCAAACGTCTTGGGCTGCAGAGGAGTATCTGTCTTGAGTATAAATTGCGAGTCTATATCTTTCAAGAAGCGTGATGGGGTAGTGAAGCTCACTTGCCCATTGCGGAATCGTTGTCGAGCGTTCATCATATAGCAGCGTTGTTGGCTGCGGGTAATGGCTACATACAGCAATCTTCTCTCCTCTTCTATCTCGCGTGCTGATTGACAAAATGCAGATGGAAATAGTCCTTCTTCCAGTCCCACAATAAGGGTGGTATTAAATTCCAATCCCTTGGCTGCATGAATAGTTAGCAGTGTCACTCGGGCTTGCGTGTCGTCCAAGTTTTGGTCTTGGTCAGTCAGCAAACTTACCTCTGCCAAGAAATCGGCTATAGGAGTAAAATCTATGCCTTCCTCTTTGCGTTGCTCGCAAAATTCGTGGATACTACTCAGCATCTCCTCCAGGTTCTCCGCACGGGCAATACCTTCTTGACTACTATCGGACTTAGCTTCGCGCATGATACCGCTTTCTGTCAGCAATTCTTGTGCAAAGGTATAGGCATCTTCCATTTGGCTACGCTCGGCAAAGCGTTCTATCATTCGCGCAAATTCTACTACGCGTTTCTGTGTAGCCACCGATATGTCCACGCCTGTGCTATCGGGTTGCAGCGCCACTTGCATTAGTGGCACGGCATGCATGCGTGCCGTTTCATATAGTTTGTTGATAGTGGTATCTCCTATGCCTCGTGCAGGGAAATTCACAATGCGCAAAAAGGCCTCATCATCCTGTTGGTTAGTCGCCAAGCGCAGATAGGCCAACGCATCCTTAATCTCTTTGCGTTGGTAGAAACTGGTGCCACCATAAATACGATAGGGGATAGATAGTTGGCGCAATTCATCCTCAATCACGCGCGACTGTGCGTTGGTGCGATACATCACAGCAAAGTCATCCCACGATGATTTCGGCGACTGCTTAATGATTTTAGCCACCATCTTGGCCTCATCACGATCGCTCATATGGGTCGATAGCGAGATGCGCTCTCCTATCTTCAATTCGGAATATACGGTTTTGGGTATCTGTCCCTTATTATGGCGAATCAGCGAGTTGGCTGCATTCACTATCGTTTGTGTCGAGCGATAGTTGCGCTCCAGTTTGAACAACTGCGCATTCTCATAGCCCTTCTGAAAATTCAGTATATTGCTGATGTCTGCTCCACGGAAAGAATAGATCGACTGTGCATCATCGCCCACTACGCATATCTTGTTCTCGGGCTCTGCCAATGCTTTTACTATCAAGTACTGAGCATAGTTGGTGTCTTGATACTCATCTACCAGCACATAGTGGAAATTGGCTTGATACTTTGCTAGCACTTCTGGGTGCTTCTTGAATAGCACGTTGGTTTTCATCAGCAGGTCATCAAAGTCCATTGCGTTGGCGCTTACCAATCGGCGGTTATACTCTGCATATATGCGAGCCATGTCAAACATTTTCTCAAAGCGATCACGCATCAGATAATCGCGATTAGCAGCATATTGGTCGGGCGATTGCATCAGGTTCTTCGCCATAGAGATACGCCCCAGAACAACGCTGCTTTTATATACTTTATCATCCAAATGAAAGTCCTTCACGATATGCTTGATTACGGACTTAGAGTCGGTTGTATCGTATATACTAAAATCACGAGCATAACCTATTGCCTCTGCCTCTTGGCGCAATATGCGCGAGCAAATAGAGTGGAATGTTCCCATCCATAGATGGCGCGACACCTCCTCGCCCACCAACTGTTGGATACGACTTTTCATTTCTCTTGCCGCCTTGTTGGTAAAGGTCAGGGCTAATATATTACCTGCCCACGTCCCCTCTTCTAAAAGGTGGGCAATCTTATAGGTCAAAACGCGTGTTTTGCCTGCTCCGGCTCCTGCGATCACCAGTTGTGGCCCATCGTTATAGGTAACTGCCGATAGTTGTGAAGGATTAAGTTCGTTCAGATTCATGTGTAAAAGGTATAAAACAAAGGGCAAAGGTACAAAAATTTTGTGAAATATCAAAATAATTAGTCAAAGTTATGGATATTTGCGTTTTTTTTTGTACCTTTGCCACGATTTTTTAAGAATGTATATGCTGCCCACCGATTTTATAGAGAACCTTCACGAGATGTTGTCGCCAGACGAGGTGCAACAGTTGTGTCAAGCGTTGGAGACAACGCCTATTACGTCTATCCGATTAAACGACAAAATAGATTACCTCACTTTTGATGCCGATACCGACGAAGTGCCGTGGCACGAAGATGGCTATTACCTTAGCACGCGCCCGCAGTTTACGCTCGATCCGCTTTTCCACGCGGGTTGCTACTATGTGCAAGAGGCCAGCAGCATGTTTCTTGAGGAGGTCTTGCGTCAGTATGTTTCGCGTGATAGTGTTGTGCTCGATTTGTGTGCCGCCCCTGGAGGCAAGTCCACCTTGATTAGTCAGTATATTGGCTCTCAGGGTCTGCTTGTGAGCAACGAGGTAGTACGCCAGAGGGTTTTTATTCTCTCTGAGAATGTGCAGAAGTGGGGAAATGGCAATACGGTGGTTACCCACAATCAAGCAGCTGATTTTGGTATGCGTTTGCCGAATGTATTCGACTGTATATTGGTCGATGCTCCTTGCTCGGGCGAGGGTATGTTCCGCAAAGATGAAGGGGCTATTGCCGAGTGGACAGAAGACAACGTGGATGCTTGCGTAGAACGACAACGCAAGATATTGGAGGATGTCTGGGATGCGCTGCGCCCTGGAGGAATAATGATATACTCCACGTGCACATTCAATCCTTGGGAAAACGAGGAAAATGCCAATTGGATTGCAGAGACCTTGGGTGCTGAAGTGCTGAACGTAGCCCATCCTTCTGCTTGGGGAATCACCCCAGGAGCACCGGGCTACCATTTCTATCCGCATAAGACGCGAGGAGAAGGATTCTATATCTGCGCTCTGCGCAAAAACTTCAAGGGGGTTGATACTACGGTTCGCCCTTTCTCAGACCGTTTGCCTAAATACAAACCCTCCGCGCCTCAACCTATTGAAGGGGTGAGTGTAATCAAGAAGTGGCTCAAGCACCCCGATGATTGGGCTATGCGTCAGCAGGATAGATTTATCGTGGCTTACCCTGCCAAATACAAAGAGTTTATTGACCTGCTGAGCAAGCATTTCATTTGCATCAGTATCGGTTTTGGCTTGGGCGAAATACGTGGTAAGAACCTTGTCCCACAACATGCTTTGGCAATGGCAAAAGACCTTTGTACATCGGCTTTCCCACGAGCAGAGCTGTCTTTAGAGCAGGCCTTAGCGTATTTGCGAACCGAGGCATTATCGTTGCCTAATTTGCCTATAGGAGTGGTGTTGGTTACTTACGATAACGTGCCTCTTGGTTTTGTTAAGAATGTAGGTAATAGGTGCAACAATCTCTATCCCAAAGAGTGGCGTATTCGCAAGTTATGAGGCATTTCTTTCTATCCATATTGCTTGTTCTTGCATTGCCTATCAGTGCTCAGCAGTGGTATTTCTCTGTTGATGAATACTGTGCGGCTGAACGCCCGTTGCTGAAGGATAGCAGGCAAGTGCTGCTTGTGAATAACACTATCCCCCAGCCAGAGGATTTTGGCCATTCTATAGCAGTAGATGGTGTGCCACGGGAGAACGATCGTGTGGCTCTTGACCAAGCACCATTGCATTGCCTTTTCACGGCTACGCAGAGTATGGACGAGAGCATGGAGTACGAGCGTGTAGAGTTGTTGGAAATATCTCAGAACAGCAGTGCCGATTTCTATCATCGCAACCAATTATCTCGCTCGCAAATGCAGGCATTGTGCGAGGAGTATGAGGTACAAGCCCTCTTGATTCTCAACCAATTGGTGTTGTATAATATACTGGAGAGTTTCCCCTCCGATGATATGTATTATGCCTATTTGCAGGCATGCTCTCAGTCTCATTGGACGGTTTATCGCAGAGGTGGGCATTTGGATGTCTTTACCACCTCCGACACCATCTTGTGGGAGAGTGAACTCTCATATACGCGCCAGCAAGCGCTTCGACAACTCCCCTCTACGGACGATGCCTTGATGTATCTTGCTCGTGAGGTGGGAGAGAAAGTGGCTACCAGTCTCACGCCTCAATGGCAGCCTGCAAAACGCTATTTATACGATACTAAAAATCCTGCTATACAAGCAGGACTCCAGTCTTTCCGTTTCCAGCATTGGGATGATGCTATTGCTGCGTGGCTGCCTTGTATCAATGGAATGGACAAGAAGGCTGCACCTATGGCTGCGGCGAATATTGCTATTGCTTATGAGATGCTTGGCGATTATGCTTCGGCTTGCGATTATGCCCAGCGTGCCATCCGCCTTTTCGGCGCTTGGAAGACGGCTTACGCTCGTCAGCAGCAAGCGAACATACGCTACTATCTGGCGCAGCTCCAAGCTCGGCAGGCAAAGCCACACGGTCAATAGTCTTCTGCAAAAATCGCTCAATCTTATTAAAGAATCGCTTGTCTTCGGGGCTCACTAAGGTGATGGCCTCGCCTTTGTTTTCTGCACGCGCTGTACGACCAATACGATGCACATAGTCTTCTGCATCGCGAGGCACATCGTAGTTGATTACCAGCGGTATATCATCCACATCTATTCCGCGTGATACAATATCTGTAGCTACCAGCACATCCACTTTGCCGTTTCTAAAGTCCAACATCACTTCATCGCGCTCTTTCTGCTCCAGATCGGAGTGCATGGCGCGTGCATCTATGTGGTTCGCGCGTAGCGCACGCGTCAATTCCTTCACCTTCTGCTTCTTACCAACAAAGATAATTACTTTTTTGAGTTTCTCGCTGGTGTCGGGAGTCTGGAGTCCAAAGCCCAATAACCTCACAAGAAACGCAGTCTTCTGCGTTTCGTAAATATCTGCCGCCATCTGTCGAATGCTCTCTGGCGGACGCGAAATAGCAATCTGCACTTCCACAGGATGCTGCATAATGGCTTTCGCCATCTTGCGGATATTCGTTGGCATAGTCGCCGAGAACATAATCGTTTGGCGGTCTTTGGGCAACTTGTTCACGATTGTCATGATGTCATCGTAGAACCCCATGTCCAACATTCGGTCGGCTTCATCGAGAATAAAGTATTTCACACCTGAGAAGTCAATGTCGTAGATATTCATTTGGCTGAGCAATCGCCCTGGCGTAGCGATGACAATGTCAGCACCCTTCTGCAACCCAGTCACTTGCGTTCCCCATGCACCACTATCGTTTCCGCCGTAGATGGCTACTGAAGAGAATGGTACATAGAACCCAAATCCCTCCATCTGTTGGTCTATCTGCTGTGCCAACTCGCGCGTAGGTGCCATGATGATGGCATTGAGTTTGTTAGGGTCGTGGTTGTCGTATTGGAGGTTGGTGAGGAGGGGTAGGATATACGCTGCGGTCTTGCCTGTACCTGTCTGCGCACACGAAATCACATCGTGTCCGTCCAGTATCACAGGTATAGTCTGTTCTTGCACAGGCGTGCAAGTATCAAAGCGCATGTCCCATAGGGCATCCAACACCTCATCCGATAATGCTAACTCGTCAAAATACATGTCTTTTCGCTCAAGCGATTACTTCTTATCTCAGCTTTCGCATCGAACGATTATTTCTCCCAACCGTCAAACACTTCAGGGCCATACACATTGTCCTCGTTGGCATCATGAAGCGGAGCCCATAGTTGTGCGAAGAATGGGTTCTTCTTTGCCACTCTGTCCCATTGCCATGGACGAGCATTCTTCTCGCCTTTGTATGGATATGGCATACACTCCTCACACCAGTGACCACCCAGCAATACCAATCGTGGTGTAGCGGTAAACTTATGCCCCTCTGCACACTCCCACTCCAGCGGAGTGTCCCATAGCGTAGCGTCCTTTAGCCCTTTAGGGCGTCCCATAGGCGGAACGCCGTCCCATAGCGCAGCGTCCTTACTATAGCCAAGGCATTTTCCTCCGCGGAAAGCCGCCGCTTTTTGCATATCCTCAATGGTAAACAATGCTTTGGGCTTTTGCTCATCGTAGCCGTGGTCAAGCAATACATATTCCTCGCTATTGTGCGACACATCGGTATGCTTCCAATCTGGAATAGCTTTGTATGCCTCCAACGTGCCATAATATGCACTGATGCGTTGGGTCTTGTTGTGCTTAATCCACCATTGCGTACCATGCTCCTTAGACATCGCCATGGCGTACATCGCAAGTTTCACGCAGCGAGGGAAAAGTTTGGCAATCTTGGTCTTAGCCGCAAACTTGATGCCCCAAGGCACGCTATCTGCCTTAGCCATTTGCTTGAAATACTCTTTCACTGGCACGTTAGCGCGGAAGTGCAAGTAGTTCTCCAAGCGGTCGCCATCGATATACCACATACCGTGGAAATTGCGTGTAGTAAACCACTTCGCCTCAAAGATTTTCTCTGGGCGAGGGCAACCAATAGCATCCAACAACAAGCACTCAAACTCATAGTTGCTAATACGGTACTCCTTGCCCGAACCGATATTGTAGTAGTTCTTCCAGAACTCCTCTGGCACCTCATCGCGGCACACGCGCTCCAATAGTCGTCCGCTGTCTTCCACTGTCGCCCATTCCAACACACCACGGATAGGCACGTGGAACATGATAGGGTCGTAGTTCCTCAAGATTGCAGGATAGAGGATTCCTGATTGGCGGAGTGCCACCCATTGTTTGATAGGCGAATTGGTAATGATGCGCTCTGCCTGCGCTTTGGTTAGACCATAGTGATCGTATGCCGACACGCAGATAGGGTCGCCTGCACGTCCCCAATGCAATGGCTCACGGCGGTCACCCATTTGAGCGACACTACCGATATAGACCACTTTGGGCTGTTTATCTTCGGGCTGCGCCAACACCGCATCGCGGATATTGGTAGCCGCGGAGATGTTGGTGCGCAAAGTAGCCTTAGGACGGTAGTCTGCTTGTGGCGACACCATACCACCTACGTGCAACACAATATCGCTACCTGTCACACCGCGGAGGATATCTTCGTATTTGGTCAGATCGCCCCAGATAACTTCCACTTTGTCCATCAGAGGCGCAAGCAGTTCTTTGTTTTTAGCACTTGGACGAGCCAATATACGCAAGTGATATTTCTCGGGATAGCGCAGAATCTCTGTCATACCTGCGTATCCCATGGTGCCAGTCGCACCAGTAAGGAAGATTGTTTTTTTCATTGTTCTTTTCGGGTTTGTGGTGTCTTCACACACCTTTACGGCTACAAAGGTACTACAAAAAATGCACATTTGCAATAAAATCGTGCGAAAGTTTACTTTCAAGTGCGATTTTATTGTAAATGGGCTGCATTAAGCGACCGTAGCTTCGAGGTGGATGAGTTCGTTTGCGAACTAGGACGGTGTCCTCGAAGGTACAATTGTGTTGCTTAATGCGAGGGCGCAGCCCGCATATATTTCTATGTCCATTCTCCCGAATACATTCAGGTATATCTAGAAGGCCTCCACCCGCCAAAGGCGCACAACCTCACGAAGTGACACAACCTGCGCTCCGCGCACACAACCTCGGCAAAGCCGATTTACACCATCCCCCCTACACCCTCCACCAACAAAATCACCCCACAAAGCGATTTTTATTTGCTCAATTCAAAATAATTCACTACCTTTGCACTCGCTTAAAAAACAATGATTAACAAGAAGTCCATACAATTCTACAACGACTATAAGGTACGCGCTATCTGGAGCAAAGAAGAAAACAAGTGGTATTTTTCCGCTACAGATATTATTGCAGCTATCAACGATGAGCAGGACTATGTGAAAGCAGGTAACTATTGGCGTTGGTTGAAAAAGAAACTCGCATCACAAGGTATTCAACCCGTGAGTGCCACTCACGACTTCAAATTCCAAGCCCCCGATGGCAAGATGCGCACAACTGATAGTTCTGCTATCCGCGAGTTGCTCCGTGGGGCTATGACTGACCAAATCAATGATCGCGAGATTTTTATGAAAGGAATTGACTACTCGTATTATTACGAGCAAGAAGATTAACTAACATAATCCGTCGCTCACCGACGTAAAACAGGAGGACATACATTAAAAGGCGTTTATTGACGCTTGTTTTGATACTTTTGAAACTTAGGAACTTTCAATAATATTCATTCAAAACAATGCAACAATAGATGTCTGCGTTGGTATATACCACTCTCGTATTCTGTACGAGAGGACTATATACATATTCGGCGTAGGCTCTGTGTTGCTTGTATCTGATGAATATGGGTTTCCTAAGGCCTCAAAAGTGCAGGACAAGTAACGAATTACAGACCTGCGCTTTTTTTTGTGTGTAATAAAACGAATAAATATTGCATACATAATATGGAAAATCTCTTTACACACTTGGAGCAAGTTGTGCTCCGTATGGATAGCCGTTTTTGCACAGAGGACGGACACCTGTTGAAAAACAATGTAGTCGAAGCAGCATTAGCACTGGATCCAAAATTGCTCCACTATTTGCTTGCCGACGAGAAACTGCGTAAACAATTCTTTAGGGAAGTGGATGGGCTTCTTGTCTTTGACAAAGTGCAATTCCAACGCTTTGTGATGAACAAACAGTTCTTACCAGATTCTTATACATCCTTTAAGAATAAAGTAGGATTGACAAACGAAAATGGAGAGTTCCTGTCCGAGAGCCGTGAGATTGTTCTTTCATGGCCATATAAGGATTGTATGCTGGAAGGTGGACAGACCAAAGAAGATGCCAAACGAAATGAGATTTTCTGGAACGAGACCTTGGCACCAGATGAGATTAACCGCCTAACAGAACCAAAAGCACTATGCAATTTCCGTCGCTACGATAGCAAGGGCGAACATGAAACGACTGAATTATTACCAGATGACAATCTAATCATTAAAGGCAATAATCTGCTTGCACTTTATTCTCTTCGCCAACGCTTTCGCGGAAAAGTGAAATTAATCTATATAGATCCACCGTACAATACGGGTTCAAATGCTGATACTTTTGTATATAACAACACATTTAAACATACTACTTGGCTCACTTTTATGAAGAACCGTTTGGAAATCGCTAAACAATTATTGACAAAGGATGGAGCTATAATAGTGGCTATAGATGAAAACGAAAGAGATTATTTGGGAGTATTACTTAAAGAAATGTTTGGTAATTACGAGGTACACTGCATATCTATCATTCACAATCCTAGAGGAGTACAAGGCACTAATTTTTCTTACACAAATGAATTTGCCTATTTTGTAATTCCAGAAAAGAAGAAAACAATCATAGATAGGAAAATTAGACGAGAAGAAATAGAGTGGAGTCCTCTAAGAAATTGGGGAACAGAAAGTGAACGATCTGATGCCAAAAATTGTTTCTATCCTATAATTATTAATCCTACAAATGGAGAAATTATGGGCTTTGGAGATGTTTCAAATGAAGATTTCCATCCACAAAAGAATGTAACCAATGGGCTATATATAGACATATATCCAATAGATGCTCACGGAATTGAACGTAAATGGAGATATGCAAGACAATCAGTAGATGGGATAAAACATTTGTTACGTACTGTAGAAAAGAATGGAGTATGGGATATAGAATTAGGAAAAGACTTTGGGCAATATAAAACAGTATGGGATGATCCTCGATATGATGCAAATGAATATGGCACTAAAATTATCAAAGACTTAGTACCCAATTGTCCATTTAAATTCCCGAAATCTTTATGGAACGTATTTGATTGCTTGTATGCTGTTGTTGGAAAAGATCCTAATGCAATAGTTTTAGATTTCTTCGGAGGAAGTGGAACTACTGCTCATGCTGTTTTAGAGTTAAACAAACTAGATGGAGGAAATCGAAAATTCATTTTAACGGAGCAGATGGATTATGTTGAATCTGTTACATGTGAACGAGTAAAAGAGGTGATTAAAAGAAATAAAACCAATTCCTTCGTCTATTGCGAACTAGCACAAGCTAATCAGCAATTAGTAGATGAGATTATGGCTGCAAATGAGTCACTTAAATTACAAGAAGTGTGGACACTATTACAAGAAAAAGGATTCATGTCTTACAAAGTTTCTCCGAAATTGATTAATGAGCATGCTGAAGACTTCAACGATCTTTCGTTAGAAGACCAAAAGCGTTTCTTGATAGAGTGTCTAGATAAGAATATGCTGTATATTCCTTATTCAGATATAGATGATGAAGGATTTACACTCTCTGAAAATGACAAACAACTAACTCGCCTATTCTATGCCAGCAGATAAGAAACTACAGGAAACATTGATAGAGTATTTTGGAAAACGGTATCTCGACCGAGTAGAATTGCCGCAATACCTATACACTTCTCTTTCGCGCAAGCTGCGTCCTTATCAAGACGAGTGCTTTCGCTATTTCACAACATTTATAAGTGAAAGCTATGATGGGAAGCCTCGCCAACCACATTTGCTATTTCACATGGCTACTGGTTCGGGCAAAACGCTCGTTATGGCAGGAACTATGCTCTATCTCTACGAACAAGGTTATCGCAATTTCCTATTCTTTGTGGATAGTACAAATATTGTAGAAAAGACACGAGATAATTTTCTAAACTCGGCTTCTAATAAGTATCTATTCGCACAAAAAATAGAAATCAACGGAAAACAGATTGAAATAAATGAGGTACAAAATTTTCAAGCGGCTAATCCCGATTGCATCAATTTCTGCTTAACTACTATACAAGGTTTGCACACTACACTCAACAACCCTCGTGAGAATAGTGTGACTATTGATGACTTTGCTGAGCAACCAATCATCCTAATCGCAGACGAAGCACACCATATCAATTCCGAAACACGTGATGGCGGTAGGCAGACTACGCTCAATTTCAATTCTGGCGAAAATAATGACGAGACGACCAACTGGGAGCAAACAGTCATGCGTATCTTCAAGAGCCATGAGAAGAATATGCTCTTAGAGTTTACTGCAACAGCGGATCTTACTAACCCATTTATTGCAGAAAAGTACTACGATAAAATTATTTTTGATTATCCGCTCAAACGCTTCCGCGAAGACGGTTACTCTAAAGATATAGAAGTAGTACAAGTTGACCTCGAACCCATTGACCGTGCGTTGCAAGCTGTAGTAATGAGCCAATACAAACGCAAACTTTTTGCTACTCTTGGGCTCAACGGTAAGCCTGTGGTTATGTTTAAGTCAAAAACCATAAAAGAAAATAATGAATTCCTTAATACCTTTGTGGATGCTATCGCTCATCTCCAAACAGAAAAAATAGCATCCTTACGTAGTTTGGCATGTGATGATTTGCAAAAGGCATTTTCCTATTTTTCCGAGCATAGCATATCTGACGAAAACCTTATATTGGAAATTCAGGAGGAGTTTTCACAAGAACGTTTATTACTAATTGATGGAAGGAGCATTACGCCAGAAAAGCAGCAGCATCTTAACTCTTTAGAGTCGCCACAAAATGATTATCGCGCAGTTTTTGCTGTAGATATGCTGAATGAAGGTTGGGATGTGCTGAACTTATTTGATATTGTGCGTCTATATGATACACGCGATGCTAGAGGTAACAAACCTGGCAAGACTACCATGCAAGAAGCACAACTTATTGGTCGTGGTGCTCGGTATTTTGCCTTCAATGACCCAAACAAACCAGAAAAAATGGGCATGCGTAAGTATGATGATGATATGGATAATCCATTGCGTGTTATAGAGAAACTGCACTATCATAGCCAACACAATCCACGTTACATTCAAGAATTACGCTCTGCATTGGTAAGTACTGGTATCATGGCAGAACAATACATTGAGGTAGAGGAAAATCTAAAGGAGGAATTCAAACTTTCACGTCTATATAAGAGTGGTGTTATCTTTAAGAACGAGCAAAAAGAAATAGCACCCGAAGAAAAGAGTGTAGATGGTCTTAGTGATACTATTCGCAATAAACGATACGAAGTGACAATGCCAACTGGTCAGCAGAAATCTGGAGATATATTCGGACGATATGCTGCACCTGAATTAACCGCACAAAGCCGTGCCAGTCTTAAATTCTCCGACTTAGGCGAAAATGTAGTTCGTACTGCTATCAATTGTTTTGCAGAATTGCATTTTGATAAACTACATGCGCTATTCCCATCACTAACATCTATTCGTATGTTTATGCAAGATGCTCGCTATTTGAGCAGAATTCAATTTGTCGTAATAGGTGCATCCGATGAAATTGAAATAGGAAGGATGTCGCAGAAGAATAAACTCTATGTGGCAACAGAAGTACTCCGCCAAATAGTGCCGTTGCTCTCTAAACAAGAGAAACAGTATGTCGGAACAACCGAATTCAAACCAGCAGATATAAAAATCATCTTCCGTAATCATAAACTGCGATTTGAAAACACGCATAGTGGCGAGCAAATAGGTAAATCCATGAATAATCCATACAATACGGGCTATCACTTAGATTTAGGCACACGTAATTGGTATGCCTATACAGATTGTTTTGGAACTTCCGAAGAAAAAGAACTCGTCAAGTACATTGATTCTATTTACAAGAAGTTGCATGATAAATACAGCGAAGAAGTATGGCTGGTGCGCAATGAGTTAGATTTTAAGATTTATAATTTTGAGGACGGAAAAGCCTTTGCGCCTGACTTTGTGTTATTCTTGCGGCGTAAAGATGGAGAGAATTATGATAACCTGCAAATCTTTATTGAACCCAAAGGGACACACTTGTTGGCAAATGATCAATGGAAAGAAGATTTCTTAAATCAAATACAAGGAGCTGATACAGGTCTATTTACACTCAAAGGAGAAAGATTTAACATCTACGGTGTGCCATTCTTTAATAGAGACTCCAATCGCCCCGAAAAACTTCAGAACTTCGAGGCGCAACTTAAAGAAATCACAGGATTAACACCGAATCCTAATTTTATGTAATTTACAACACATATAACCATCCATCAAAAAATGCAGAAAAAATCACATTTTCTGCATTTTTTCTTTACATACTGACAAGTTTTAGCAGTTTGATATACTACCTTTGCAGCGTAAAACAATAAACATACAAAATTATGAATCAAGACAATCAAATTATTATCTATCAAACTGCCGACAATCAAACGCAGATAGATGTGCGTTTAGAGAATGAAACCGTGTGGCTAACGACTAATCAAATGGCGATGTTATTTAATCGTGAAGAATCAAATATTCGTCGCCATATAATTAATGTATTCAAAGAGAGGGAATTAGATCGAGAAAATAACGTGCATTTTTTACACGTTAATGGAGTTAAGAAGCCTGTCCCTTTCTACAATCTTGATGTCATCATCTCCGTAGGCTATCGTGTGAAAAGCCAACGCGGTGTGCAATTCCGCCAATGGGCAAATCGTGTATTGAAGCAGTATCTCATCAAAGGCTATGCTGTCAACGAACGCTTGCGCCATGAGCAAATCAACGAGCTGCGCCAATTAGTGCAAGTGGTTGGTCGCGCGCTGCGACACCGAGAGCAGGAAAACACTATCGAGACGCAAGATCTTCTTGACGTCGTAGTCGATTATACCTATGCACTTGATACACTTGATAACTATGACTACGAGCGCTTGACCATTGACCAAACCACGAAAGTAGCCTCGTTTCATGCCACTTATGAAAACGCCATGGAGCAGATTCAGCGCTTGCGCGATAAATTTGGCGCATCTAATTTGTTTGGAAATGAGAAAGATGATTCTTTCCGAAGCAGTATTGGTCAAATATACCAAACTTTCGGTGGCGAGGATTTGTATCCAAGTGTAGAGGAGAAAGCTGCAATGTTGCTTTATCTGGTAACGAAAAACCATTCGTTTAGCGATGGAAACAAACGCATTGCTGCAACATTATTCTTATGGTTCTTAAATAACAACAAATTACTTTACCATTCCGATGGTAGCAAACGCATTGCAGATAGCACTCTGGTTGCCTTAACGCTAATGATTGCTGAAAGCAAAACAGAAGAGAAAGATGTGATGGTAAAGGTAGTTGTCAATTTAATTAATCAACGCAATTAACTAATTCTATCGAATTCGACAGAATTAGCAACTCAAAATTCATAATTCTTAATTCTTAATTCAAAATTACTACTATGGGACTATTTGATTCGTATGAGGATAATGATTTTTAATGCAAGTGCATCAATAATCTTCGGCACAACTTTCGGCACAATCTTCGCGCGAAGAAACTTTTTTCAAAAAAAATACACCCAAGCGGAAACTCTTGTAATACAGATATTTCCGCGTATTGTATGTACCATTTCACTCTCCACATTCTCCAACCTTCGGCACAAAACCCCTTCCGCGCCGAAGATTTTTGCAGCATTATTATAGAGCCTAAAATGTAAGACTTTTCCCCATAACATAGTGTATATAAACATAATACCCAAATTTGGGGATTGTGTAGATGAGGAAAAAGCAGTACCTTTGTATTAGAAATACATAGGAGAAATACTATATAATATACAAAGATCATGAAAAAACATTTACTACTAACTATCTTGCTGATTTTTAGCACGATACCATTTTATGCAAGCGATTCTGTAAAAGTAAGCACAACAGACCTTACTGCGCTCGTAGAACGCATAGAGAAGTTGGAACAGACCCTTGATTCTACGCAAAATGAATCCCCAAAAGTAGGGATGAATGAGGCAAAAGGTGAGAGGTTAGAGGCGAAAAGCAAGGAACAGAAAGGCCGTTTTACTGTGGGTGGATATGGTGAAGCAACCATGAAACGCTGCTACTACTCCAACAACTACCTGCGATATACTTCGCCTGACCTCTACAAGAACGACCAATATGGCGAGTTCGACCTCCCACA
>JAFTHS010000101.1 GCA_017457295.1 Paludibacteraceae bacterium
AGCGGGGTTGTCGCAACGGTATTTCTCCTCAATTGTGTCTGAACGGCTAGGCATGACGCCTATTGAGATTATCACCCTTGTGACAATAAATAATGCTAAGCGCCTTTTGCACGAGAAAGGAGTACAGGTTAAGTCTGTAGCAGAACAATTGGGTTTCCCAGAGCAGTTTACCTTCCGCAAGTATTTCAAAACACATACAGGCATGTCGCCAAAAGAGTTCCGCAATCTAGGCACGAGATGTGAAACATGGAATTCTGACCAAAAATAGGGCGCTTTTCCCCTATTAGGACTGCCCAAAGAGGCGATAAGGTGATGAGGTGATAAGGCGATGAGAAAAAACGCTACCCTAGCGCAAAGGTAGCGCAAGGGTAGCGAAATGGTAATAGGATAATGCTGGAAGATTTGTATTAGAAATTGGTGAGTGATTGTCCCATAGTGTTGTATATCTTGCCGTCGCGGATAATAAGGACTTGATTGTCTTTAACGACCTTATATGTCTTAGCGTTATTGCTTAGAGTGTTATCAATATCAGTTGTTGTTCCTCCTTGAGTGGTTTTAGGGAAACGGACGGCCACATCATCGTAGGCAAAATAACTTGGGATAGTAAATCCGTATTTGCCACCCATCTCGTCGGAATAGAGGAAGTTGAAACGCACTTTAGCTACTTCACCTAATGCGGATAAATCCCACTTTTGCCAGTCAGTGACTACATTTTCGCCTTGTACCAAATAAAACTCTACTTCGCTGATAGGTTCGGCATAGGCATCTGCATCTACATCATCAAAGCCATATGCTACAATCTTCATCCATGCATCTTCGGTTAGTCCCTCCCAATTACCGCCAAAGCTATTGCCAGCTTCGCTCTTCACACCATTGTACAATTGGTTGAGTGTATAATTGGTATTTGTGACATACATATGGTCAATCACGCGTTTCTCGCCATCTTCAAAGCGGAGTTCTGGTAGATTCTCTACATACGAATAGTCGTCCTTATAGCCGTAATGCACAGCAAAATTCTCGCCTGAGTGTGCTTGAACAGGCACCATCATTTGAAGCTTAAACCAGCCCAGCATGGCATCGTTACCTGCATTCTCTGCTACATAATCTTCGCCATAGTACTTGGCGATGTGTATGTCGCGATCTTCATCGCTCCATCCTTCGCCCCAGTAGTTAGAGATTGCATGACCACCACCCCAGAAACAATAAGCATAGTTGTTAGGGAAGGTATGAGCCAACTCGGTATTACCCTCATCATACCAATGGTATTCGGCACTCATATGGTCCGCATAGGTCAATGGACCTTCATACTGTGGGTCATCAATAAGGTCTGACCATGTGGTGATGGCTCGACCTGCCCAATCATCGGCATAATCAAGTGTGTACTCTCTAAACTGAGCATCTTCGTCCTCAAAGGTTAAGACGCGCAACTCGTAGTCCTGCGCCATGAGGACTACATTCATTAGGCATAAAGCCGCAAGAAAAATAGATTTCTTCATGTTGTTTGTTGTTTTAAAGGGTTAATATATTGTTTATTTTCTCCATTTGGGCGTAATGCTAAGGAAGATTTCAAAGTTGATACCTGGCATAGGACGGGATAAAACGGATAGATATTCTTCATTAAACAGGTTGTTGATAGCTGCTTTGGCAGATAAATCTGCCCAATCAAATACAAATACCTTTTCCAGCGAAATATTGCTCATAAAGTATTGAGGCAGTTTTCCTGTCAAAGAAATATCGTTGGAAGACATGGTATAACGCTCTGAATAATAGCACCATTTATACAAGAACGACCATCTGCGCCAAGAGAGGCGCCCTGTAACCGATGAGGATAGTTCGGGCACATAAGGCAACTGTTTTCCTACCGACTGGTCGGCTGGTGTGCGTGGTTCACCCATATTGATGGAAGGTGTCCATGAGAAAGTGCCATTGAGTCCTAACTGCCATGTCTTGCCTAATGCCACATCCAGATTGGCTTTGAGTTCGATGCCATAGGCATGCACATCCTTGATGTTTTCGGGCGAGAAGAAGCCCTTGGTAGTGGGCAACCAGATGATCCAATCCTTGATATAGGAATCAAACCAAGTGGCAGAGCCGTTCAGCGAATAGACTCCCTCTTTGCCAACTGCAAAAGACAGGCCTGCGTCGTATGTCCAACCACTCTCGTGTCTCAAATCGGGGTTTCCACCAGGCAAAAAGTATAGGTCGTTGAGCGTAGGATAACGGAAATTGCGTGATACAGAGGCCTTGGCTACTATATTGCCCTTCTCCGATAGTACGCCGTCAATAAAGAATGCAGGTATGATTGGTGTCCACTCTTTGCCATACATCTCCTCGCGGATTACAACGGACAGTCCTAAACGGTCGATAGGTCTCCATTTAGCCGAAATAGAACCTGATAACTCAGGTCGTCCTTGGCGATAACCCACAATGGCTTTGTTGCCATCTTGACGAATAATATTCTTATCTTCGCTTTCCACAATATGCTGATGCAGCGATAGATTGGCTGTGAAGAGCCATTTTCTGCCGATATAGTATTCGCCATCTACTTGTCCGTAGAAAGTGTTGATACGACTTCTGGAGCGTGTCATATGCGCCATAGTGCCATTGCCAACATCGCGTTTGTAGTCGTATGCCATCCATGTGTAGATATAACCTGCTTTGGCTCCCAATTTCCAGTTCTCCTTGATGTGATCCCATGAAAACACGCCGCGAAATGTGTGCTCACGCTGGCGATTCTCGAAGTCTGTTTCATCGCCGTAATCAACGGTCAGCATAGCTAATTCGCGGTTGGAGTAGAGATACCACGCATTCAGTCCAAATCGATTGCCTTTACCCGTATTGTAATACATCTCTTGCAAGAGGTGGAAATCCTTGAATGAACCACTACGATTGCGTTCTATGGGATAGTACTGGTCAATAATATTCATATCCTCGTCATAGATGTTCTCTTTCTTGTCGTGGTTGCGGTATTTGTAGTCATTGGGGGACGATGAAAAGACCGCACGCGTGGAGATTTGCCAATGCTCATTACCATAGGTGAGTCGCAGAAACTCATCAAAAGTCTTGAACGAACCTGCACCTTGTATATATTGCAGACCAAATCCATCGGCATTGGCGGGTTTGGTACTCAGTTTGACAGCTCCGCCCAGTCCGCCACCTGTCTCGTTCACCGAAGAAGTGCCATGCAACAACGAGGCATCATCCACGAAATAGGATGGTATCATCGAGAAGTCGGTCATGCCGAGCATGGGGTTATTGATTTTCATGCCGTTCCACGATACTTGTGTATGCGATGGTGAGGTGCCACGAAAAGCCACCGTAGAGAGTGTAGCACGACCGTAATTCTTGACAAAGATAGAGGAATTGAAGGTTAATACATCCGCCATGGATAGTGCGATGTTTTCTTTCAGCACCACGGTGTCAAACTTGGTCTGTTGGGTACCAATCTCCTTGATAGGACGTTTGGCATAGACATTCACGTCTTTGATTTGAATATGTCGCGCTATATTATCTTGCGGAGCAGTCTCTTGTGCACTTGCAGCAAGCGGGATGAGTGCTACTATTAGAATCCATTTCTTCATGATATATCCTATTATTTCCAGCAGAAAGCGCCTGGTATGATACCTACATAAAAACTATCAATGGGTTGGCGGTCAGGGGAGTAGCGATAGACCATGCCTTGTTGCACATAGTCAATCGCATCGGCGATATAGACATCTCCTGTACGCGGACAAACAGTCAAACCATAATAGAGCGTTCCATTGTATGGCAAGAATGGTCGCACGGGTACGCGGTCGGCTGTCACATCCATTTCCCATACATCGTCATTGAGCCAGTAGATCTTGTCCTTTGTGCCGTTGAGTTGTACCTCGGATGGCCAGTCGCCAAAATCAAACTTAAACTGCTTCTCTATGGTAAAAGTCTCAGCATCAATACGATATAGCGATGGCGCTTCGTGTCCGTAAGGCGAACCTTCGTAACCGCCATCGGTGACTGTCCATAGTTTGTTGTGGCAATCCATGACCAACGATGTGGGTTGGATG
>JAFTHS010000060.1 GCA_017457295.1 Paludibacteraceae bacterium
ACCAATGGGATATCTTGAGTTCAACTATATGGTAGAGCGTGCTAAAGCTGTAGTGACCGACTCTGGAGGTATCACCGAAGAGACTACCGTGATGGGGGTACCATGTATCACTTTGCGCGACAATACCGAACGTCCTGAGACATGTACTGTAGGCACCAACGAACTGATAGGCACAGATCCTGCGGCAGTGAAGCCTGCACTGGATTTGCTATTTAGCGGTCAATGGAAAAAAGGAACTATTCCTGCACTTTGGGATGGTCACACAGCCGAACGCATTGTAGATATTCTGCTGACATTGTAATCCGCAACCTTTGCCTACTTTTGCATTAAGACTAGTATCCTTTTGATCATATTTTTCAGCGATTGCATGAGCAGTTCTCTGCTCCATGCTAGTATGTTGTTAGCCCACCGTTGCGGGTGGGTAGTTATCATAATATGCTTAGGTAGTTGTCCTCGATTGAGTGCATGGATAAGGTCATCTGTAGTGTGATATATTAGTCCCTGCTCTATCCATTGATCTTGATAGGTAGGTATCTTATCGCGAACTGACACGTTGAACCCATCCCAGCAACGACCTGTATCGGTCAGGTAGAACACATCGCTGAAATCTACATCGAAATAGGGTTCGCCGATTATGTCTAATGTACGATAATCGTAGGTCCTCCACAATTCTCTGCCATCCCACTTGCTAGTAGGTGCACCATGCATGCAGATAGTACGCACGGGATAGAACTGGCGGAAATATTGCAATTGCTGTTGGAAATGCGAGTACGCTTGTTCCACATTTCCGTTGCATATCGCCATGTCTTCGTAGTGATAACCTATTTCATGCCCCAATGCAGCGATAGCGCGAATATATTCTGGTTGATTGCTCGCCTTTATCACACGAAAATAATAGCTTGCTTGAATACCCAACTCATACTCTATCTGTGCAAAAGCATAGCTATTCTCAGGTAATGCTTCCACATCATGTCGCATGATTATGTACCGCTCTGGCAATGCGTCTCCTCTATCTCGACAGTCGCAATACTGCTCAAAAGTAACAAAACGATACTCTTTATCCAACAGAATATTTAAGAATTGTCGATATTTCCGTATAATAAAATCCATGTTATTTACTGGAATTCTTGCCAGAATTGTTGATCGTCGTGATGAGTTTTAGTTTGCTCTTGGCTCATTGGGTAGTTTTCAATGAACCAAGTGAGAAATTTTGCATAATCAATCTTCTCGCTGAGCATCTTTTCGCGACGAGCAGTGAAGATCGTTTTACGTTCATCCGCATGCATCGCTACTAGTTGTTCAACCGCATCATATAATGCTTGTGTTCCACTTGGCTGTATACTACCATCTACCCTGCGGATAGTGCTATCCGTAGTCAGTGGGGTAGCATGTACTCCGTAGCCGAGTTGATAAGTATCTTCTAATTCTTGTAGATACCCTATCCTACCCACAAAATCGTTGAATCGGACAAATGGCACACCTAATACTCCCGCTTCTGCTGCCATCGTCTGGCTATCCCCTAAATAAAGCGATGCATAGGCCATCACGTGGTGCATATCCAGCGGATTGATGCGGATACGATATGGTTCAAACTGTGGTTCTAATTCGCGCTCTGAAGTGATATATATCTGTCCGTGTGGCGAAAGTATATCTATCAATCTTTGTGCTATTTCAGTATTGATACCTTTCACTCCTTCATCGTGGTGTGCTTTTAACGAAGCAAAGCGCATTATAAAATATGGTTTAGTAGTATCTATACCATAGCCTTCTACGATATATTTATCTGGAGCAAAATGATTCGGATGAAGATATGCTAACTCTTGATAAGATGGATATTTGGTTGCCTTTTCATCCCATTTTCCACTATTGCATACAATCGGATTCAATATGGCATTAGCACATGGATAAGACAACTTAGCATAAAATGGTACTACCAAAGCATCATCTTCATTGCAATTGACTACAGGTATTCCACTTAATGGGCCAATGATGGAATTTTCTACACTTGTTCCAGTCATGATATCGGGCTTGAATGTGGCACAAAATTGTGCTTGTCGTATTGTTCGTTTCAAGACCCCCATGGCCATACCTATCTTGTTGCTTTTGCGTCCCTCTGCTAATATATTATGATATTCCCATCCCTGATTATCCAATAGTTGTTGCAAGATATCTTTCTTTTTGATAAGAATCTCTACTTTATGTCCATGCTCACGCCAATTAGTAATTGCATTTTTATACAAATAAAAGTGCGCAGGATGTCCTAAATAAACTAATATTTTCATAATGTATATTATTTTATATTTTTCTTTTTGATATTCTCACCCCAAATTTCCCAATCTCATATAGTATCGGTTTGCGAACGTAAAGGAATCGCCCGTACTCCACCAATTCACCGCCGAATTCCATCTTAAAGTCACGCACACCGTAAGGCACATTGGGTTTGCCAGCTCCCATAAAATCAAAGAGGGGCAAGTTGTTACTCTTGGCATATTCGATGGCAGCATATGTAGCCATCACCGATGGGTATAACTCGCGATACTCCTCATCCAGTCCACATACATACCACTCGTATATGGCTTTGTCATCGAGGATGGGGCACATCATTCCTCCGAAGACCTTGCCTTGGAATTTTACCAATATATATATTCCCCTATTTTCGCGATAGAAACGCAGAAAGAACTCCTCTGAGAACAGCGGTGTACGCACCTTGGTGCGATAGAGTCGGCTGAGTATCTGGTACCAATCTCGTATTTCCTGTTCGGATGTTGCTAATACAATCTCTACCCCATTCTTTAATGCCTTCTTCACTTGACGGATACGCTGCTCGGTCATGGTGTGCGTAGCAGTGCAAGCTACTTGGATGTTCAAGTGTGGTTGGTATAGGAACCCACAAGCTTCAAATAGATCTCTCCAGTGACTGTAATTATGAAAATTACGCGTTTCCACATATATTGAATTCTGGGTAACTCTTTTTGCTGCAAGCAGTAAAGCACTTAGGGCATCATTACTGATATGCTCGTCCAAGAGCGGACCACCAATAATAATAGATCGACAAGTAAAGTATTGTTTAATAGGATTTTTTTCTTGTGTAGTATATCCTACAATGACTCCTGTCAAGTGCCCATCTTCTTCCACACCTATAGCAAAGGGCATCATTTCCTCCTTATTCGCCACATAGAATTGATACGCCTCTGGCGTTTGGAACCATGTAGCAGTAGCAGAGGTCTCAATTAGCTCCTGCCATTGCTGTATGTCAATTTCGTGATATGTAAGTATTTTTACCATATCCTTTACACCCTTACGCTAATACACTTTCGTAAATAGCAACGAGTCGCTGTGCGACTTGCTCGTTACTGAGGCCTATCTCTATAATCTTCTCTCGACCGTTGGTCTTGCCCTCGAAGGTAAGCGCTTTCTGCAATGCTTTTGCGATTTCATTAGGCTCGCGCGTGCACGCTACATAACAGCCCTCTACCCCACTCAGTCTTTCTGCGACATCACCGACATCCACACTCACGATAGGACGACCGCATGCCATAGCCTCCTTGATAACCTGTGGACTGCCCTCCGTCTTGCTAGTCATAAGTAAGACATCGCAATTATACATCAGCGCATTGACCTGATCACGATTAAATCCTTTCAGTTCAATCAGTTCCACCTTAACTCCTTCACTCGCTAATTCGTTGATTACAGCCTTTGCCAATTCAGGGTCTTTTACTGCGTTATTGAAGGCACCTGCGAAAAGTACATGTTTCACTCCTGCAGTTAGTTTTTCTTGGACCCACTGATTAAGAGTCAGTTGCTCTACCTGCTGTGTTTGCATCTCACTCCATGGTTTGGGAATATTCACGCCGCAGGGTAAAAGCGTATAACGCTTTTTGAGGCGAGAGGGGATAAGGCTATTAGGCGATAAGGCAAGAGTTACATTGCGTTGCGACACAAAGATATTATGCGCGGAGAGGCGCATGGCTATCTTGGAAAATCGGAGGATGTTTGGTTTATTGATATCACTGCCATGGTAGGTAGTCACCACGGGCACACGGCGTTGCAGGTTGGCTAGCAGACCACTCAATCCGTAATGTGCATGCACTATTTCGGGTTGCTCTGCACGTATCGTGCGACAGAGCGCAGGCAATGCACGCAGATATCCGAGCAATCCCTTGCCCTTGACACCATAGAACACCACTTCGCAGCCTTGCTGCTGCAATGCGCGAGCTTGCTCCTCCACGAATGGAGCAAAATGCCCTGGTTTATTATTTCCTACGATTAGTATTTTCATTATTACTCTACGTAATTGGGACTAATATTTTTTATGGTTAAACCACCCTACAAAATCAAACTGATTGAAATATCTAAATATTGACTTTTCTGATTTATATAGATAAATGTCGCCTAAAATACCATTTTCCACACACCCTTCAATCTTTTTACAAGATTCTAATTCAGGATAATCACTTGCTACTAAAGCAAGTTTATTAGAATAGGGGAGATTATTAAACCGCCTTAGCACTTCATACGAAGTTCCTGGTCTTTCTGTATAAATAATGAAAAGATTATTATAATCTATTCTTTCTCGTCTCTCATTCCACTTTTCAAGAGCTTCTTTTGATGAGTTGTAATGAACAAAATATATTTTAGAATCTCCTAATTTTGCTACGGGGTATGTCTTATCTGATTCTATGAATATTAATTCACTATTCATTATATCAGGAAGATTCTCAAGTATATAGATATAATCATCTGGATTTATGTATAAATTTACAAACGGACTTCTAAATTGAAGTCCTAAATCATGCAATAAAAAACCACCATTACAATTATTTGAGATTAGTGAAAAATTTCTATTTTTCAATCTAAAATACTGTAATTTATGATAAACTAACCTACAATATTGAAAAAAAACTCTTACTATTTTCCCATTCATAGCGCATTCAATATATCATACAAAATTTTAGAAACTATATTCACATCAAAATTCTCATAAGCGACTCGTTGGCCTTCGATTCCAATAGATATTCTTTTTCTATCATCTCCTGATAACTCTAAAATAGCATTACATATATCATCGCTATTTTCAGGTTCTATCAGAAAGGCATTTTTTTTATGCGTAAGATACTTTTCAACATCACTAGTTCGAGTCGCAACAACAGCATTTCCACTTGCCAAATATTCTCCCAATTTAAATGGGAACCCAGAATTTGCGAACAACGAATTTACACGAGGCATGCACAATATATCTGCATTAGCCACATATACATAATACACATCTTTAGGCACACAACCGAAGTAGTGAATTGCGTCTGCAGCCTCACTTTGATTCAATAGTTCTTGAACCTCCTCTAGAGACTCACGCGCAATTTTTCCAGTAAGATATAAACATAATTGTTTATTTTGTTTCCATGCTTGTGTAAAACCTTGTATTAAATATGGGAAACCATCTTTTTTTCCAAAAGAGCCTCCATAAAAAACAATAGTAGAATTATTATCCCTATTTTTTGCATATGACGCTACCAAGTTCACATCAACACTGATAGGTAAGAATAGTGTCGGAATTTGTTTTCGCGTTAATTGTTCACATAGGACCACAAGCGGATGAGATATGGCACAACACATATCTCCTAAATGCGCTACGTTTTTCGCTAAATAAATTCCAGAAACATACTTTAGTTTATGAATTAAACTCATATGTTGAGTTGAAAATGCGTAAATATTCTCTACTATATCAAAGACTATTTTTATGCCCATTTTTTGTGCCATTTTCAAAAAAAATACACTCTCAACAGATGGATAGCCATAATGATAAATAATATTTTTCGTTTCTTTACAATAACATTGTTTCAATCTTTTTAAAATATAAAATGGATAAATCAATCTATTGAAGACTCTTCTCTTTAATGAAGGAGCATAAACAAGGACTTTATTATCCGAAACCAACACTTCATTTTGATAATGAACTATGTTATGAAGCATTACAATCCCTCGAGTTACCAAAGAACTGAATAAATTATAAACGCGTTGCGAACTTGCCATTTCGCCATAATAATTCGCTCCTAATAAAATTACATTTATTTTATTTCCCATATTTATAATTGCTTTATCACTCTACATGGATTTCCTGCTGCAATAACATTAGCTGGTATATCTTTTGTCACAAGACTATTTGCTCCAATAATTGAATTTTTGCCAATTGTTACTCCTTTCCAAACTGTAACATTATATCCTAACCATACATTATCTTCTATTACGATAGGTTTAGATAGGGATGTACGTGGATCATCAGGATGCCAATCTGAATCGCAAATTGTTGTATTGGTCGCACAACGTACATCATTACCTATTTTTATGGATGTAAACGCCGTAATTGTAGTTCCTGAAAATCCACAACGCTTACCTATTGTAATTACCGCTTCAGGTACGATTGTCGCCACTATACAAGGATGATTTACCCCCAATAAGGCAGAGAGATGCTTAGACCGAAACTGACAATCATCACCAATCGTAATAGTAGAATTAATAGCACGCTGTATAAAGGTCATACCATAAAACTTACAATGATCCCCTAAACTTACATGTCTCACATAACAACGAGTACGCATCATCAAAGTATAATACCACCGAGAAAGAAGCGCATACAGCACATCTATTTTGTGCCAAAATGAAGCATTATAATCTTTCATATACATATCGTTTTGCAAAAAAAGAATAAAGCAACAAAGCAAAAAATAATACTTGATTATAAACAGGGTTACCAATTAATGGCATTATCATCACCAAGACGGATAGTAGAACAATGTAAATCCGCGGGCGTATCCGCGCTATCTTAGAGATTTTTCGAAAAAAGAAATAATAAGATACTATTAACACAAACAATATAGGATACCCCCACATAACCACTAGCAACACTAACCCATTTGCAGATGAATATTTCCATTGTGTCATACCACGTCCTAAAGGAGATTCCTGCAGAATTTCTCTGAAAATAAACATTTGTGATAAACGATCTACTCGCTTGGGAAATGTATCTTGAATTACATACATCTCACTATTTTTCTCTAATCGTTTCTCACTATTTTCTGCATAATTCTCTGCTTTATTAGTCATCATTTCAACATTCTTATCCAACCAATTCGTTTGAGTGAGCAAGAGTACAACACACACAACACCAATGAGAAGATATACAATTTTCTTCCAATCTGCATTTTGCATAAGGAATACCAAAAAAAGAAGAAATGCATATGTATACGTTCCCAACGAAAATGTAGTGAATATTGCAATAGTATAGATAATCATACGAGGATGCCAACGAAATCTTTTAAGATACATACAAAATAAAAAAGACCATGCAAGCATCATCCCAAAGGCTGCAGGTTCCCACATAAAACCAGAATTTCGTAAGTGTGCCCAACCATTTAAAACAAAAACTACTAGATATTGGTGCATCGTGAGACCAGATGGTGCAACATATCCAGAACGACTCAACATTATTAATTTAGAGAATGGAGTAAAAATATCATAAATATGTGGATTTATAACTTGTAAAAAATATAATGGTATACTTATATATGCCAATACATAGACTAGATTTTCAAATTTTATAATTAAATCATATTTAAAGTAAGATGCAATAAAACATGCGGTCAAGATACGTATAGCATAACCTATGTATTGATTTAGCATTTTTGCATCTAACCCATAATTAATAATCGGTGCTAAAATTATCAATCCATACATTATCATTACCAATAGTATTTTCTGCCATTCAATTTTATGTCTTATCGCCAAAAAGGCTGATACAAAACAATTCAGAATTAGTACTTCGTCGGCACGACAGAATTTCCACATATCGGCAAAGATAATGAATTGAAAAAACAAAAATAGATAGCTCCACTTGGCTCTTTCAATTGCCTTCATTGACAATAGAAATTCATCTAACAATAATATTTTACGAATGTTAATTGTCATTTTTTATAACTTCATCATATATCTGCATTAATTCCACTACATTCCTTTTACGATTATGTCTAGCATGAGCTATTGCTCTTGTCTTTGAAAACCTATTTACATCATATTGAAGAGAAAAAATCGACTTGATATTTTCTGCCAATTGTCTATAATCTTCAAAATCATACTGCACGCTCAACATTCCGTGTTGTGTCATAGTAGGTGTACCTGCAGCAGATGTAGCAATCGTGGGCAGTCCTATACATTGAGCTTCAGCCAATGAATTTGAGCTATTTTCAATTGCAGAGCATAATACAAACACATTACTCTTCTGATATACATCACACATTTCTTCTGATGACAACGGGCCTATAAATGTAATTTTATCACCCAGTTCATTCTCACGAATCAGTTGACGTAAATAAACATTGTAACCTGTATCCAATAACCTCTCGTTAATTGATGTTGGAAAAACAGTATTCCCACCCGCTACATATATGTGCGCATCCGGAAACTCCGCTAATACTAATGGCATTGCTCTTAATAAGACATGAAATCCCTTAATTGGTAATGCACATTGTGAAACCATAATAGAATAAGGGATACACTTACTATAATCCCAACTGCTACTATAAAAAATATCACCTAAACTTTCATTGTTCTTATAATATTTTAATTGAGGATTTACTTTAAGAACCATCATTCGATCCCAATCTGTACGACCTATAACATATTTTACAGATTTCAAATACTCTTTTTCATATTCACCGCGCAATAAGTATTGTTGTTGAGTATGTCTAATTCCCTTTTTTAGTATTTTATCGGATAACGTTTCCGTTTTTAGGACATCTTTTTTCGAAATACCTGCCGTGTAAACTTTTCCTATTTCTCCTATTAAACCTTGCAGAGAGACAATCACATTATCTGCTCCACATGCTTTTATATATGCTAAACCATGAGAAAATTCAGTGCCATGAATATGAACTATATCTGGAGAATAAGTTTCTTTTAATGTTATCCAATATTTTTCTAAATCAGAGTCATATTTCCATATAGGAGTCTTGGCTGGCAATATCCAATATCTAACACCATTTACATCACGAACAATTAGACGATTTATCTTTTTTGAAATCGTAGCTATAACTATTTTAACATTAGGTCTCTGTCTCAATTGCGATAGCATAGCAGACATCCAACCACCAGATCCGAGCCTAGACCAACCTAACGTTTGTGCTATTTCTGGCATTACACTATTTGTTATCCACAAAATTCTCATCCTTTTATTAATTTAAAGCACAAATAAATATAATTTACTACATTTAACTGCGCATAATAACGTAACTGTTTTTGCTCGTAAAGAAGTTTAAATGCCTGCTTTATGGTATAAGATTGGAATAATTGTCGATACCAGATCTTTGATAAAACAAAATTAAGCTTATCTGTAAATACTCTATTACTTTTATTGCGTTCTATTAATTGCATTATTCTATCTGCCTTCTCTACTAAAATACTTTCATTCTGCTTATTAGAAGTCCATAACTCATAATTTTCATCACACATAATTCCTAATCTTTGACATAATGATTTGAACATTATATTTTTTTCTAATCTCGTTGCTTCATTGATATTCATCAAATTAGTAATTGATATTTGTTTATCATGCGTTCTGTACAAATATAATACATCTGGTAAAGCTACAATTTCACCTAAATTTGCCAATTTTATCCACATTAGATAATCTTCTGCCAACATATTCTCATCAAAAAATAGATTATATTTTTTGTATGTTGACATACGAACAATGGGAATGTTAAATACACAACTATTTAATAACCCCAAATAGATATCTTCATACGTAGTCGGCCAATTGACTTTTTGATTACTCTTTCCAAACCTTTGCAACTGACATCCACATGCAACTACCTCTGGATGGGATTCCATATAATCATATTTCTTTTGCAATCGATCTAGACAAGACACATCATCACCATCCATAATGATAAAATAGTCTCCACGAGCAATAGATATAGCTTGATTTAGACATGCTGGTTTTTTCTTATTAGTAGCATTATCTATAAAAATAATACGTTTATCCACGTATTCTTGCACAACTTCCGCAGTTCGATCTTTCGAACCATCATTAACTACAATCAGCTCCCAATCAGTAAAAGTTTGATTGATAATACTATCTATAGCATCACCCACATATGCCTCTATATTATAAACAGGCATTATGACCGAAATTTTCGGATTCGTCATTTCAATATTTTTTTTATAATTTTTCGCCATATTTTTTCACATCGTTTTATGAAGATATAGAATTGAGAAAATTCAGCCTTTATAATTATTCCTCTTTCATTACGAAACAATTGTTCATTAGTATATGAAATTCCATCCATCTTATAATTAGCAATTATTGCAGAAAGATGTCTATATGTCTGTTTTTCTTTTAGAATAGCTTTGATTGTCCATTCCCAATCTGCCATAATACGAAATTTCTCATTATAAAGCCCAATTTTTGTAAACAAATCCTTCTTCAAAAACATTGTTTGATGACAAAGTGAATTTTCGTATAAAAACCTTTTTGATATTTTATCAGGATAAGTCTTCACTACACATTTGTTATTATAGCATAAATTCACGTCACCATAATATATGTCAGCAGAGGTGTTGTTTATATCTACAATCACATCTTTCACCACTTCATTAGAATAAAATTCATCCCCACTATTCATAAAAATCAAATATTTACCATTGGCCATACGAATTCCTTTGTTCATAGCATGATAAATACCATTATCTTCTTCACTTATCCAACGTAATCGCGTATCATCGGAAAAACTATCTATTACCTCAACACTATTATCTGTTGATGCTCCATCCACAACAATATATTCTATATCCAAATAGGTTTGAGATAATACAGATTGCATGGTCATTTGCAGACCATGAGCATTATTTCTATTAACTGTAATGATTGAAATCATCTTCTTTTCATTATTTTTAATGCCTCTGATAGATCTAACTTAGGAAAGATTGTCAACTTACCACCTACCGTACAATCAAATATTTCTCGATGATCTTTTTTATATGCATACAATGCTTGCTTATAAGATATTTCGCTAGCTTCCAAATCTGCCAAATACCAATCTTGTCCACCTGTTACATAATCAGATATAAAGTGATTAACATCAGGACCACTTACTTGTTGCACAGAGTTTGGTTGTCCTTTTTGTACATAATTATGGTCAACACCTAATAAAAATACACGCTTAAATCCCATAAAATAAGCCAACTGCAATGCTACAGATGTAATTGTATATCCTTCTGTTATAGGATGTAAAAAATCTCCCGTAAAAATCCATTGAGCCCCCTTGGTATAAAAACGCAATATATGTTCTTTATCTGCAATAATGTTTTTCGAGGCAGAATAGGACAAGAAAGAAGGGCAACCTATTCCTTCTTCTAAAACATCCCTACTCTGTTCTATCATTGGCGGATTAACCGACAAATGATACGATAAGTGCAAATCTACCTTGTCAAATATTTTATATATCTTATTTGTTCCAAATATGTAATAGTTATTTAATAAATTTAAATCTACCTTATTAAGCGACGGACCATTACCTAATATAAAGCAGTCTTCTCCCATATGACAGTCTTTATACATTCGCAAATGTGGTGCATAGTGCATTTGCCAATCAAGAAAATCATCCTTTCTCCTCAAATTTCGTAAAAATGAGAAAGTTTTACGAAATATGTATATCTCTTTCTGTAAGTTCATAATATATTTATCATTTTATACAATTTTTCTGCTAAATCAAAATCTTCTTGCCAATCAATATCCATAGACTCCAACTTTGATGTTTCATACATATACACATGCTTTCCTACTCTATCATTAAGTGTGTGATATATACTTGCATCTGCTATAAAAGCTCCGCTGTTTACTTCAAACAAAGGGTCTATTGTCTGCGTTCTTGGCCATTTCTCTTGATTTCGTTGATAATTAACTGGTTGCTTGTTATTCCATAAAAACGTACGAATTGGATTTACAGCCATCAATGAATCATAGGTTGGATAATGTTCATAATACGTACGCAACATATCATCATACGTTTCTGCTTTTAAAAATGGAGATGTCACATGAGTCCACATGACAGTTCCATCTTTTATTAATTCTGCCACATACTTGATTAACTGGTCTGTAGAAGTCTGCGACGAACACAAAGAATCATTACGACGTATTGTAGAGATTTTATCACTTTGCAATGAAGTTGCAATTCTCAACACTTCGTCATCATTTGATGACACAATAATCTCATCTATTAATTGCGCCTTGGATAGTTCGTTTAACTTAATCCCCAACAATCCACCTTCAACACCAGCAAAAATACGTGTATTTTTGTGCGGGACACGCTCACTACCTTTACGGCATGGTAAAAAAACAATATTTTTTTTCATTTTTATCAAAATAACATTTCAAACACAGTGTAATTCTATTTATATCATAGTATATATTGACTCTACTCGTAAATTGTTATAGCGTGTTGGGAGTAGAGACTTTACATCACCGATATAGTTATCTAAAATCGTTTGATTTTCATGCATTAGATCATAAGCATCCTCATCTATATTTACATAGCCATCAAATCCTGCTAAGAATATTTCTTTTCCCGTTGCAATCGAGAGAGAGATAAACAAAGGAGAATCTGGATACTCACTATTACTTGCACACAACGGCAATTGCTTTGTATGTTCAATTGCAAAAGAAGGTATATAAGTATCCATTTGGCATGCGACAGAATTTATTACATAAATATCATTCTCTCTTCTATGAACATCGTATTTTTGCAAACGCCTTCCCTCTGTACCAACTAAACATATGTATCGTTGAATTTCAGAAGGGATAAAGTCAAACAACGACAAATGCTTTGTTGATGAAAAGACAATGCTTATACATGTTTTATTTTTCAATATAAATGATTGTATTGCATCCAAATGAACAACAACACTATCTCCACCACCGATTATTAAACTATATTTTGCGGAAGATTTTTCAAGTGGTTCAAATTGTAGTTTCTTATTGCCTAATGTTCTATTTTGTAAGGTTTGCACGATTGATGAAACTGAATATCTACGCCGTGACATCCATTCCATTATATCTTTTTGTGGTAAAGAATAAGCCCCTGAAATCATATAAGGAAGGTTAACACCCCATCTATATTTATCCTTTAATCTTTCAAATTCATCAATCAATGTATTTAATGAATGAAACGGAATATCTTCTCCTAAGGAAGAAAGATAAGTAAGTAATAATTCTGTTTTTAAATTACCAGCTCCACGTCCCATACCCGTAATAGTACTATCTACTATCTGACAGTCACAATCAATAGCCTTTAATGTATTAGCAAATGCTAATTCCATATTTTGATGCCCATGAAAACACAACGGTATAGGTGTATATTGACGAATTTTGTTTATAATTTCAGGAATATCATCTGGTAAAACAGCCCCATAAGAATCTACCATACAAAGATAATCCGCTAGATTCTCTATACCTATTAATTCTTCAAAGAAACCACCTATTTGCTGCCATGTAGACATATACATAACATTAAGACATATTTCAAATCCCATGCCTTTTATTACACGTATTATCTTGTGCATTTCTTTAATATCAGAAGGACGAACTGCAACACGCACCATATCAACATATCCACAACATGGTTCTAATAAACCCACTATGTTTGTTTCATTAATCTCTTTCGCATTTACCATGACAACTAACTTTTTATTACCACAATGCAATTTGCAAAAGCGAAGTGTACTTACTGGTAAATAACAATACTCCCCTTCATAGCACTCCTGCGAAACACTCCTATATCCCAACTCTATATAATCTACTGGCATTTGAGCTAGTGTGCCTAAATACAAACGGACTATATCTCTATTAAAATCCCAATGGGTATAATATCCTCCATCACGTAATGTACAATCTAATATTTTCATATCTTTTCCAATTCTTCTTTTAACACTTCTAAAAAAGCTCTCCCATATTTTCTATCAGGTTCTAAATAATTTCCCTCTGCCCATTCATTCCAAGATTTAACAAATATGATATTATGCTCTTCTTTTCTATTTTTAACTTTCTCAAAAACCTGTTTGACATGTTCTCGGAAAAGTTCTGGTGAACGATCATACAGAACAACAGCTTCTTCTTGCAAGCGAGCTGTTGTATCCCAACCTGTAACTATAGAAGGCCACTCATTTTCGGCTAATTTGTCCTTAAGAAAAAACGACATTGCTTCCTTATACGGATAGGCTCTTAAATTAATAGGAATCCCCTTAAACAATCGCTGTAATTTCCGTAACATACGAGGTTTCGGATCAACATTTTCTATCACTCGATGTCGCGAATACGTAGAAAAGTCTAATCCATATTGTGCAGTTGTTCCTGAATACAATTCTCCATAAAATGTAATTCCTCCTAATCCTTCTTCTCGCGCCCACTGTTGCCATAGAGAAATAAACTGGTTACAATCAGGGATATCCTCTGGTTTAAATATACCAAAAAGAGGTTTGCCATTTACCTTTATGTAACGTTCATCCTTAAAATATGGCAATAGAGTTTCAAAATGCATGCGATAATCAGCCTCCCCTCCATATGTTTGCTCTACGAGAGTTTGTCCCTTTGCTCCAAAAAAAACTCCCTTCCACGAATGATTTGCCCATGCAAAACAAAATGGGATATCAATAGCTTTATTCTTCAACATTCGTTCTGCTGGCAATTCGAGCAAGCGCTTACCATTACCCAACCAATAATGCCAATATACAAAACCATCTATCCCATGCGTCTTTGCTAGTTCTGCTTGTTGAATTTGCAATTCTGGTAAACGCAAATCATAGAATCCTAATTCACCCGGTAACAAAGGTTGATTATGTCCTTTATAGAGCGGCTTAGCCGCAGCAACAGACATCCATTCTGTAAATCCCTTACCCCACCATAAATCATTTTCTGGAATGGGATGGTACTGGGGGAGATATATTGCTAATATACGTATTTTTTTCTCCATCTAAAACAATATCGCTTTCCAACCTATTTTGTAATCACAATCTCCAAGTATACATAAATATTTGTGTTTCTTCTTATCTAAAATTATTAATCTGGTTCTGCCCAACCAACCAAAGTAAAATTTCCACCACACCAATATACAAGACCTTTATTGCGCCAATGGTTAGCATCTATAGTAACCATAAATGGTTCGTATGGGAAATATATTCCATTGTATTTTGGAGGTTTATTAAACAATCTTTCTATTTGATTACGTAAGATAGAATAACTATCTCTCCATTGCTCGGTTTCATTTTTTTTAACCTCATAAACTCCCTTATATTCGTTCTTTGCCAACGTAAACAACTCTTGTTTCACATTAATTACTTCGGAATGATACTTTTTTATCACAGGATATTCCACAAACAAATAAATTATTGATGTTATTGTAATTGCAATTGATGCTACTATACTGAAAATTTCTACACGTAAACAACGTTGTCCGATTGCGATTCCAATTAAAACAAAATAAGCCAATAACACAAATGACAAGTAACTATAAGCACGAAGTGGAGCATACCATCCCGTTGCATATACACCCATAGCCACAGATAACAAAATAATAAACAACACAAAAAATGTAGCACAGAGGATATAACGTTGTCCTATTCTATAAATGCAAAATCTTCTTCCTATCATAGCGGCTATTCCTATTGTCAACAAATAATACCATGACTTTGATAACAATCGAATCAAAAACACAATAGTTGCTTTGAATAAATTCCTAAAAAATGGTATCATTTCAAAATTTCCAACAAATCCACGTTCCCCAACTGCTGCTATACGCACATCATTACCAGGTCCAAAAAATACTAGCAAGAAACCTACAGATAAAATAACTATAGAAATCAAAATATGAATATCTAGTCTATTATTGAATGATTGATATGTTTTTTTTACATAGACACGAACTATTAAAGAAACCAATAATGTAAGAATTACCAATGGGGTATAAACTTCAGAACTTCCACCTATATAGATAGAGCAAATGATCGTACCTAATGTTTGTACTATTTCTTTTCGTTCATACAAAATAAAGTATGTCAATAGTATCGTAACCCATACCAGACGAATATATCCAGCCGTACACAACCAGTATAATGTACTTATTTCTAGTAATGACATTAGTCCTATATTAACTAATAGTATCGAAATAATTATAGGTAATAATCTATTTTGGAATGTCGTGATGCGATTGATTAACAAATATACCGAAATATATCCCATTAACAAGTGTAATAATGTATGAAGCCATAAAGACTCTGCATATCCAAAAAACTTAAATACTATTCCATTAACAAAGAAAGAAACATACCTACATTGCCACGTCATGTACATCGTTTTTACTAGATTGCAGATTCCTTTATCTCGCACCATTGCTGTAAATCCAAAATCATCTGCACTTGGGGTAGCAAAAACACCCAATACCATCAAATATACAAATGTTGCAATAGCGGCAATTATCAACAATATATATTCTAATTTACGCATTACTTTTTAATTTACCCTTAAACATTAAACTATTTTTGCACTATTGTTTCCTACCTTTCTGCTCTCATTGGATTTTCCAAGAAGTCCTTGTAAGCAAGCTTAATGCCCTCTTCCAACTCCGTCTTGTACGTCCAGCCCAGCGCGGTGGCTTTGCTGACATTCAATAGTTTGCGTGGTGTGCCGTTGGGGCGGGCGGTATCCCACTCTATCTTGCCTTCGTAGCCGACCACCTTAGCCACTAACTCTGTCAGTGCTTTGATCGTCAATTCCTTACCAGTACCAGCATTCACCGTCTCGTTGCCACTATAGTTGTTCATCAGGAACACGCACAAGTTCGCCAGATCATCTACATACAAGAACTCACGCAAGGGACTACCATCGCCCCAGCAGGTCACGACCTCTGCCCCACTCTCTTTCGCCTCGTGGAAGCGACGGATCAGCGCAGGGAGCACGTGCGAGTGCTCTGGATGGTAGTTATCGTTCGGACCATACAGATTGGTTGGCATGACGGAGATATAGTCGGTGCCATACTGGCGGTTGAGGAACTCGCAGTACTTCAAACCCGAGATCTTCGCCAAGGCGTATGCCTCGTTGGTCTTCTCCAACTCACCCGTGAGCAAGCAGCTCTCAGGCATTGGCTGTGGTGCCAAACGTGGGTAGATGCAGCTGGAGCCAAGGAACAGCAGTTTCTTGCAGCCGTTTTGCCAAGCAGAGTGGATGACGTTCATCTCCAGGATCATGTTGTCGTACATGAAATCCGCGAGAGCCGATTGGTTAGCCACGATGCCGCCGACTTTCGCCGCAGCGAGGAAGACGTACTCAGGTTTTTCGGTAGCAAAGAACTGCTCTACTGCCTCTTGGCGGCAGAGGTCAAGTTCCGCATGAGTGCGGGTGATGATATTAGTGTAGCCTTGCTTTGTCAGCTCACGCACAATGGCGGAGCCCACCATGCCGCGGTGTCCTGCTACGTATATTTTGGAGTCTTTGTTCATATTCATTCAGTTATGCACCTTTGGCGCTATTATTAATGAGAGTAACTATTTTGTCCGATTCGCCTGATTTATCTGACATGTCCGAGTGCCACCAGTATTCCTATGTACTATTTCACAATGCCACGTTCGAGGTACTCAGCGAGATTGACACGGGCTTGCTCAGCAGCATGGTCGGCAGCGACCTTCTGCATATCATGGCGCACCATCAAACGCACCAACTCCTCGAAGCTGGTCTTCGCAGGATTCCAACCCAGCTCCTTCTTTGCCTTCGTTGGGTCACCCCACAGGTTCACCACATCCGTTGGACGATAGAAGTCTGGCGACACCTCCACCAAGGTCTTACCCACCAATTGTTCAGGACCTGCCACGCACACGCCTTTCTCATCGGCATCCTCCCCGCGGAACTCCAAGGTGATACCCACCTCCTTGAACGCCAAGTCGCAGAACTCGCGCACCGAGTGTTGCACACCCGTAGCAATCACGAAGTCCTCTGGGGTCTCGTGTTGCAAGATCATCCACATGCACTCCACATAATCCTTGGCGTATCCCCAGTCGCGGAGCGACGACAGGTTACCCAAGTAGAGTTTATCTTGCTTGCCTTGCGCGATGCGCGCAGCAGCCAAGGTAATCTTGCGGGTCACGAAAGTCTCGCCACGGCGCTCCGACTCGTGGTTGAACAATATACCCGAGCAGCAGAACATATTATACGCCTCGCGGTACTCCTTCACGATCCAATAGCCATAGAGCTTCGCCACAGCGTATGGCGAGTATGGGTGGAAAGGTGTGTTCTCGTTTTGTGGCACCTCCTCCACCTTGCCGTAGAGCTCCGAGGTCGATGCTTGGTACACGCGGCAGGTCTCGGTCAACCCGCAAGCGCGCACTGCCTCTAGCACGCGCAACACGCCCGTAGCGTCGATATCCGCGGTGAACTCTGGCGAGTCGAAGCTGACTTGCACATGGCTCTGCGCAGCGAGGTTGTATATCTCATCAGGGCGCACCTTACCGATCACCTGGATCAGTCCCATCGAATCCGACAGGTCTCCATAGTGCAGATGGAAATGAGGTTGTCCCTCAAGATGCGCAATGCGCTCACGATAATCCACCGAGCTACGACGGATGATACCGTGCACCTCGTAGCCTTTCTCCAACAGAAACTCGCTCAAGTATGAGCCATCTTGTCCTGTAACACCTGTGATTAATGCTTTTTTCATATTTTTATATTGTTTTTTTAGTTGTGTCAGCGTTGCCGAGGTTGTTCTAGACTTTGCACCTCAACATGGCCGCTACCGCTCGAAGATCTATCACTCACGTTTGCGTAATCAACTTCGCCATAGGAACCTTACTGCACCTGTAATGCCATAAACTTCGCACGTGCGAATAAATCGCGACAAAATTACTACTTGTTTCCGACATACGCAAATGTATATCACTTTTACGTCTATTAAAATGCAGAGGAAATCACATTACAAATCTCTACAAGTTCTTCTTCCTTTAGATCATAATACATCGGCAAGCGCACCAAACAATCGGCATAGTGATCACATTCGGGTAAAGCACGACCATCATGCTTTTCCTGATAATATGGGCTACTATGTAAACTCAAATAGTGGAATACCGCCAATACTCCATTGTCCTTCAAATGCTTAATCAGTGCGGTACGCTCTTCTAAACTATTGCATACCAAGTAGAACATGTGAGCGTTGTTGGTAGCGTACTCAGGCAAGCCTGGTAAGGCGATGAGGCTATTAGGCGATAAGGCGAGAGACGATAGATTGGAGTGATACAACTCCCACAGGTGTTTTCTGCGGGATTGGATCTCATCAAGGTGCTCCAACTGTGCCCAGAGAAACGCTGCGATCACTTCGCTTGGCAAGAAACTACTACCCGTATCTACCCAACCGTATTTATTTACCTCGCCACGGAAGAACTCGGCACGATTGGTACCCTTCTCCCAGATAATCTCCGCACGGCGAATGAAACGCTCATCATTGATGCACAGCATACCACCCTCTCCTGCGATGATGTTCTTCGTTTCGTGGAAACTAAACGCAGATAAATGACCGATAGCCCCAAGTGGACGATCCTTATAATACGAGTCTATCGCTTGCGCCGCATCTTCTACTACGATGAGATTGTACTTCTCCGCTATCTCCATGATTCGATCCATATCGCACGCCACACCTGCATAGTGTACAGGAACGATGACCTTGGTGCGTAGAGTGATGAGTGATTCTATTTTCTCGGCATCTATATTAGGGTTTGATGCCATAGAATCTGCAAACACTATCTTTGCTCCAGCACGCACAAATGCCAAAGCTGAAGACACAAAAGTGTAACTAGGAACGATAACCTCATCACCTGGTTGGATATCGCACAAGATGGCTGCCATCTCCAGAGCATCGGTACAAGAGGTGGTCAAAAGGCATTTTTTAAAACCATAACGCTCTTCGAAGAACTGCTGACATTTCTTGGTGAATGCACCATTACCCGAGAGTTTTCCCTGGGCAACTGCTTGGTACATATAGTGGGCTTCCTTGCCCGTCAAATGGGGTTTGTTAAAAGGAATATTCATGCAAAAAATACTATTACACCTGATATTATTATTGCGATGGCAACTATTTTGCGCCATGTTAATTTCTCTTTGAATAGAATAAATGACAACGTAGGAACAAACAAATAACTCATCGACTCAATGATACTCAATTCCTTAATTTGCACCCCCCTGCTCATTGCAAATATATTCATCACCATTGTGCCAAACATAATCGCATATCCGCCTATTACCCAAGCATTCATATACTGACGCCACCACGTTGCATACTGCTGACGTGCTCCCTGCTTGAGCAACATTTGAGCGCAAGCAGCAAGAAAGACGGATAGTATGACAATTATATATTTCATTATTAACTCGTTAAACCTTCACTCAAATCCCCTCTTGCGAACAACACTATTCCAATAATGATAATCGCTACCCCAACGATATTATTCCATGTTATTTGTTCACCAAAGAGCCAATGAGCAAACAACATTGTAAATATGATCGTTGTTCCTTTGAACATATATGCTGTCGAAAGTTCTATCTTACGAATAATTTGTTGCCACAAAATTGCATAGATGCCTATTACAGCTACCGCTCCACTAAATGAAAATATGTATGCCCACGAAAGGAATTCTTGCTGCGAAGCAAGTTTTGTAAAGATACCTACTGAAGCATATAGCAGATTTATCAACAACAATGCTATAATTCTTGATATTTTTGAATGATTAAACATCTCTATAATAATCCTCGGGCGAATTAATTACGCCTTCTGCAAAATATTCTTCTGTTTCTATAATTGGATAAATGTTCTGCACATCTATTGTAGCAGATGCAACTCCCCAAGATAATCCCACACCAAATCCACTCATTAAAAATTTGATATTTTGCGCACCATCAGTATTACCAAAAGCATCGCTTATCGTTATTGGAATAGCAGCAGCCGATGTGTTTGCATATCTATCTAAAGAAATAGGTATTTTAGCTTCATCTATCTTGAGTTTTTTTGCCAACTGTTTCAATATGAAACCATTTGCCTGATGC
The DNA here is from genome assembly GCA_017457295.1 of Paludibacteraceae bacterium. GTDB lineage: Bacteria > Bacteroidota > Bacteroidia > Bacteroidales > Paludibacteraceae > Colicola. The sequence continues at coordinate 21,119 of JAFTHS010000060.1, forward strand.
AAAATACAATAATCGTAGTCATCTACTGTAGTTTCTGTAATGGCTAAAAACTCTTTTATAGTCTTAGGCACATCAGATATAGTAAATCCAAATACATCATCTCCGTTCATTACAGTATTGTAGAGTGTACGAGCATTACCATCTTCCCAATCAAACATTTCTGTAGGTGCATGCATATTGCGGGACCCCCCTGCGGGTGCAATGATAGCGCGATAACCTGTACCATCCGTTTTCATTAGACCTTGGACGACATCCGACTTATCACCCGTTTTCTCCAATAAGATAGCACCTCCACCATCACCAAAAAGCATGGCTACAGAGCGATCTTCTGGAGATGTAATTTTTGTCATTGTTTCACCGACAATCAACAATGCGTACTTCGTGTCGGAACACTGCATTAGGGAGCATATTGTAGATAGTCCATACACAAACGCAGAACAACCTAAATTCATATCCACAGCATAGCAATTTTTATTTAAGCCTAAACGCTTATGCAATACGCACGCTGTTGCAGGGCGACGATAATCTGTAGAATGTGCCACAAATAATAACACCCCTATTGATTCGCGATCAATTTGTTGTTGCTCTAATATATGATTTGCTGCTGCATAACCTAAATCAGATGCTGTTTGGTATTGAGATGTTTTGCGAAACTCTTTGATACCAGTTTTTTGCGAAAATTTCTCAACAAAATCACAACCAAACTTGCCTTTAAAGTCGTCCGTGGTAAACTTGTTAGCAGGTACAGAAGCTGCTAAAGCATTAATTTTTATACCCTCAAATTTAAAAAACGCCATACTTATTATTATTTTAATGAAATTCCACCATCTATAATTAATGATGTTCCTGTCACCCAAGAAGAAGCATCAGATAATAAATATATAATGGCATGTGCTACATCCTCTGGTTTTCCATAACGTCCTAGAGGATAGCGTAGCATATCTTTTTGCAAATCAGATTCCGAGTATGCTCCACCACGAATTAAAGGCGTTTCTACCATCCCTGGATGAATTGAATTAGCGCGAATATTTTTAGCAGCAAGTTCCCTTGCACAGTAGTGCATATATGCCATTAGTGCAGCCTTAGAAGACCCATATATTCCATTTCCTAAAGTTGAACCAAACGCAGCTAAAGAAGATACAAATACGACAGCTCCATTGTCATTTATTTTCTTCTTTTTTAATATTTCTTTCACTATCAGCATTGGTGAAAAAGTATTCGTTTGAAATATAATATCCAAATCGCTCTGTTTATAAAACCTGATAGGTTTTTCTTTCACAATTCCAGCATTATTTACTAAACCATCAATAACTGGAGATTGTTCCACCAACACATCAATACCCTCTTGTGTAGATATATCAGCCACTATGATTTGATGGCCATCACCTGCCATTTGTGTGAGCGTTTCATTTAAACGTTCCTCGTTGCGACCAGTAATAATACATATAGCACCTAATTTAGAACACTCAATAGCAGTAGCACGACCTATACCTGATGAGGCACCTGTAATCAATATCGTTTTACCAACCAACGAAAAAGGATTGTATGTAGGATCAAAATTCATTGATTATACACGTTCTTTAACGATGTTAAATAAATCTTCAATTGTAACAGAGTTTTTTACATCATTACCCTTGATCAGCACATCGTACTCATCATCAACCATTGCGATTATACTAAGGCCTATCAAAGATGACCACTCTTCCAAATCGTGATACTTAGTTTCTGGGGTGAATACACTTGCATCAGTTTCCTCAAATTGCTCAGCGAAGTGAGCTACAAATTCATTTAGTTCCATAATGATCATTTATTAAAAATACTTTTAAATTGATTCATACGTTTATTATTCTTGGCATCTTCTACAGTTAAAGTATATAACTGATTTTGTACCAATTCTTGATTTTCAGCCAATTTATATCCTCTTAAAAGATTATATTTTATAGCTCGAGTATTATCACGCAAAACATGAATGTACAAAGATTCTAGATTTAACACATCCCATATAAAATCACCCATACATAATGACGCACGTAATGCCACATCCGAATCTAAACAATCATCATCATATATAAAGATCCCTGGCTCGCCTGTCTTTTGGTCATAATCAATATCTTTTATATTAATCAACCCTATTTCTTTGCCTTCGTAAACAATGATAAAATAATAGTTGTTATCATTATCTATTCGCTTAAACCATGCAGCTTGCATCTCTGGTGTGATATAATCCCTAAACTCCATGTATTGCTGAATTTTGGGGTCATTGCGCCATTGACGTACCATTTCTATTTTATCTTCTGTCAAACGACGTAGGGTTATTCCATAATTGGTAAGTTCCACTATCAATCAAAATTTACTTTATCCTTAACAATAAACAACTGGCGTCCTTTAACTTGGTCAAAGATTTTACCAATATACAACCCCAATATTCCCATTACAAACAGCATTAGCCCACCAACGAACCAAATGGAAAAGACTGTAGTCGTATAACCTGGGAAAGAAATGAATCCTACCAAACGTGCAATTACATTATATAGTGCCAACAAGAATGATAACGCTGACATAGCAAACCCTAACCCCACCGCCATACGTAATGGTTTGTTACTATTAGAGATTATCACATCAAATGAGAGTTTTAGCAGTTTATACAAATTATATGATGACTTGCCCTCTGCACGCTCCGCATGTTGCACATCTATCGTCGTTTTAGTAAAGCCTAAATAACGAATCAACGTACCAAAACTACGTGCCAATTCTGGCATACGATTGTATTCTGCAATCACACATTGCTTGTAGATACCGAAATTCGCTATGGTCTTATCCGTCTTGCTGCCACTCAACCAATCAAATGTTTTATGGAATAACACTGAAGACAACTTCTTCAACCCTTTATCCTGCCTATCCACACGACGGGCATAGACGATATCGTACCCCTCCAATGCCTTTTGATAGAGTGCAGGAATCTCCTCTGGACGGTCTTGCAAATCGCAGTCCATCACTACCACCCATTCGCCCTTGGCATAATGCAGACCTGCTGTGATGGCATAGTGTTGACCAAAATTGCGACTGAGGTTGATACCTTTCACGCGCTTATCTTGCGCACATTCGTATTCGATAACCGACCATGAGGCATCGGGCGAGGCATCATTCACGAGGATAATCTCGAAATCCTCGGTAATAGTGGTAACACTCTTCACAATACGCTCCACCAACATATGCACCATCTTCTCTGCTCGATAGACAGGTGAAACTATGGATATTTGGATGTTATTATTCATTTGTTTGGTTATACATTATATTTTCCAGCCCGCAAAATTAGTAAAAATATTCCAATTATGCAAATATCTTCGATATTTTCCACAAAAAAGAGGTGATTTTTACGGAAAAACACATAAAACACGAATACCTAAATGCATTTCGGGAAAGATTATTCCTCATCTGAACATTAGCAGCAACATGATTCCACATCCCTACCAATAAAAAGCAGTACTTTTGCAGCGTACAAATGAGGTACAACTTCAACCCGTTTTTATTCACCTAAAAATCTACTTTTTATGAAAAAATCATCCATGGCAATTGCTAACCAAAACATCTACAAATGCATCAACGAACAAGGCATCAGTATCCGACAACTCGCATTGGATATCAACATGGATCCATCGCATTTGCGCAAAATCATCAATGGCAAACTCCCACTATCCCTCAGCTACATCGACCGTATCTGTCAACGACTAGAGATTCCCGTATATACCGTGTTCATCGATTCGTCTGTGAAAGTCATTCCACACCCCTACGAAGTCAACATACAAATCACCGCCAATGCCCATTGTATCTTGAAAAAGATCGACACCATTGTCAGAGATATTGTGTTCTAACCCACCACTCGCATTGCCATTAAACCTATACTCTAGCGCAGCGTATTTTTATTAAAAAAACACACCTACACCATCAATCCACCACACCATGACCAAGCAAGAATGTGCAATTAAATACATCACAGAGAACTACCTAAATTTCAATCGGTTAAGACACGATGTGATTGCAGATAAGTTGCAAATCCGCATAGCGGATAGTTTAGAGAACGCTTCGCTACAGAACGCCCCTATGGGGCTACAGTTTAGAGGCGAGGATACATGGCGAGAAATGACCAAACACGATATCAACTCCATCGTGTGCCACGCGGCGCAGGAGTATGATGCCAACATCACCTCGCGCGAGGTGATCACAGCCCTACAATCCGACCTCATACCCGATGTACATCCGCTACGCGAGTATGTGCGGTCGTGCCACACGTGGACGGAGGACCAGCCCGATTGGATTGACTTCGTCGCCCGCCAAGTCCACGTAGTGGACGCGAGCGACATAGATCGCATCAGAGGTACTGTAGATTGGGCAGAGCCCTGTAGATCGGCTTCGCCTGAAGATCGCCCTACGGGCTGTAGTGTGTCAAGGAAATCTACAGCGAGTATCACGAGCGATCTACAGTGTAGCGCAAGCGAAACGAACTACAGCGAGCCACGCGAGCGATCTAAAGCAGACGCGCTCTGGCGCATCTGCTTCAAGAAATGGTTCGTCGCCATGGTGGCTTCGTGGATGAACGACGAGGTCGTCAACCATCAGGTGCTTGTTCTCATCGGACGTCAGGGCATATTCAAGACCACATGGCTCGAGCACCTTATTCCACCCCATCTGCGAGCGTATGCCTGCAAACTGGCGAACTCCAACGACCTCAACAAAGATGAACGCTTGCGTATTGCGGAGTTTGGACTCATCTCGCTAGACGAGATCGACTCCATGAACAACCGCGAGCTCAACCAACTCAAGTCCGTCATCACTGCTACCGACGTCAACGAACGCGCTGCGTATGCCTACACCAAAGAGCGCCGTGTACGCCTCGCCTCTTTCTGCGCCAGCGGCAACCGTCGCGACTTCCTCACCGACATCACAGGCAACCGCCGTTGGCTACCATTTGAGGTAGAAAGCATCCAAAATCCATTCTTCACCACCCTGCCTTACAATCGAATGTATGCGCAAGCATGGGCATTAGCACAAGATCCGCTGTTCAGCTATTGGTTCGACCTGGATGAGATAGAGGTGCTAGAGCAGCATAATCAGCATTTCCGCGATGAAACCAACGAAGAGCAGCTGTTGCCTATACTCTTCGATGTGCCTGCCGAGGGCAAAGGCGAGTTTATGACTACGGCACAAATCAGCGAGCGACTGGTGACATACGGAAACATCAAAAAACCGATGGCGTTGAGCAGATTGGGGATGGTGCTAGGCGCTGCTGGATACCAATCAACAAGACCTAAAATAGGAGGACGACTGATACGCGGATGGCTTGTGTATCAGCGAGATACAGATGAGATCGCTAGTCTCAAGCGACTACTGAAAGAGTAAAAAAGTATCCAGCAGAATATATAGAGTCGTCCGCGCGTGTGCGGGGACGAAAAAGGGGAAACAGGTGGATATGGTGGATACTGCTGGATACCCGAATACAATTCGGGGCTAATAAACTAAATTCTATAACATGATATTAACCCAACAAAATTTTAGAACTATGAACAAATCTCAAATTCGTTTCTGCCGTACGCTGGCAGCTACCTGGAAGGTCCTGCACGACCCAGTATTAACCAATATCTATGTTCGCAAATGGAAGCGACAACGAGATATTCACCTGACTATCTATGGATTTGTATTTAGAGAGATGTACAAGGGAGCATGATTCGAATCGTTCATCGGGTGGATAAGCCGAGGATAAGCGGCTTTCCACCCGATAAGCATTCACAAATTTCATCAGTATGACCGATATAGAACGACGAAATCGACACATCAAACTGCGTTTCAACCAACTATTAGGCAAGCACCCAGTTATGGTGATCTACGCCCAGTTGGGATACGAATTCTACCTCAGCGAACGCCGCATCAGAGAAATTATCGCATCATAGCATCAAGTGGCGAGAATCGCCAACAAAAAGTGCGTTTTATGATTACCTTTGCAACGTTTTTCGAAAAACACATAGTCATTAACTATTAAACACAAGACGAAATATGGCAAAGTATGTCCCAATGGAATTATTGAAGTCGCTGCACGGAAAGATCTGTAGTCATAGCAACATGTATTTTGCGGAACGCTACGGTACGAAGTACACGGGTAAGATCTGTAACCCTCGCACCTCTGAGCCCAGCGAAGCCGAAGCCGCAACACGCAGCAAGTTTGCACAAGTGCAATCGGCTATCGCCACCCTATCTGAGCAAGAGAAAAGCGCCTACCAAGAGGCATGGAAGAAACAAGTTAAGTACCGCACATTGCGCGGATACATCTTCGCTCAAGAGTACAAGAAGCTCTAAGCTTCGCAGACCACCAAAAGTTGTTAGAAGATAGATCACTACGCTGTTAGACCGCCGCAAGGCGGCTGTTAGACCCCAGAAATCTAATAGTAAGCAAAGCGAACGATCTAACAATAAAATGGTCTAACGTCTGACAGCAATGCGGTCTAAACCAAACCCTTAGAACTTTTAAACCTTTAGAACTTTACAAGAACATGGCTAAAATCGAATTTGCATTTCCAGTGGACAAGGTGCATGGTCGCCTGTCCCGACAACACAAGATTGGCTTCGCGCATCGCACCGCCAGCAAACTCAACTACTCTACCTCCTACGGCAAACGCAGCACGCCTGTCAGCGACGACGAGAAGCAGTACCGCACCTACTGGGGACAAGTGGCATCGGCAGTGGCACAGCGCATGAAGGACCCTACCAAGCAACCGCAAGACCAAGTGGCATTTAAGAACCAAAGCGAGTACCCTACCCTGCGTGCATACCTCTGGCATGTATGCAGCGAGGAGATCAATAACGCATGATGAAACGCTTGCAATTGATCATCGCAATGACAATGTGCACCTTCGGGTGTGCATTGCTCATCGCTGGCTTTTGTTCCCCGCCTGCGGGGGAGATACACCACTCGCTGTTGATAGCGTTTGGAGAGATACTGACATTCAGCGGGTCGCTCATCGGCATAGACTATCATTACCGCTACAAAGAATAATTTTGTCTTGAATTGACAAAAATTGACGTCCAAATTGACGATAATTGTCTTAAAATAACCCCAAGAAATTATGTATATAAAGCTTATCCGCAACGAGCCCCAAGGCTCCGCCATCACTGGTCGCCTTGTCATCAACGGTCGCTGGTTCTGCAACACGCTGGAACGCGTCGGGTATCAGATTCCCGCTCTTTGCTACCACCTCGCCGTCACTATGTCGCCGAAGTTCAAGCGGCTGCTGCCGATTGTGCAGAATGTACCACAGCGCAGCGGCATACGATTCCATGTGGGCAAAGTGCCTAAGCACTCTACGGGCTGTGTCTTGTTACCCGACCGAGAAACTGAAAACAATTTTACGAACCTTTTACTAGACATTCAAGCCCATGAAGAAATCATTCTCGAAGTTACCGATTTTCGTCCTGGCACTGAGCTTGGCTACAATACTCCTTGCGAGCGTGAGTTGCAGCAGCACGCGGTCGATGCCCGTCGCGCAGAGCAACGATACTACGAGTTTCATCCAGAGGAGTGTAAGTAGCGATACGGTCTATCTGAGAGATAGCGTGTATGTGAGCGAGCGGCAGCGCGGAGATACGGTGTATCTCACGCGGGTGGAATGGCGAGATAGATGGTGTACACGCGTGGAGCGCGATACGGTGGTGGATGTGCGGGTGGAGAAAGAGGTAGTACAACTGCCGCCCGAGCGGTATGTGCCGAAGTTCTACAGGTGGTGCACGGGGCTTTTGTTCGCCTTGCTCACGTGGGTGGCTGTGCGATGGTGGCTGAGGCGGTAGGTGTGTGTGTGTGGGGGGAGAGGGGGAGGGATGTAGATTAGGTAGGTGATAAGAAAAATGCAGAAAAGTGATTTTTTCTGCATTTTTTGGAGGGTTACAAGCGTATGACTTGAATACATTTTCTAGGCTCTTGAAGCCTAGACATAAATGTTTGATATTGTTTACGTTGTATCATGTAAAAATATATTTATATAAATTTACTCAATTCACTGAGTAATTTCATTTTCCTCTGCAAAATTAGTGATTTATTTTGAATTACGCAAACAAAATCACAAAAAACCGACGAATATCTCTAAAATAATCACATTTTTGGGAGGAGATTTTTTTCTTTTACATAAATACGCTTCGCTATGCTCGCTATAAAAATATACAAAAATCAAAGGTCAAATAATAAAGACAATTTATGACAATTTTGAATGTCAATTATAGACAATTCGAGGAATACCATTTTGTCTTTGCCCAAATGAATGCAGCATGCTGCATTGGTGGGCAAAACAAAATAACTATTTCATTGTTTATATTTCATTTTTGGTTTTAGTCACCAATGCGGAACGCATTCATCTGACTAAAAACAAAAAGATGTTTCATCGATTTTTATTTATTTTTATAGGCATCATAGATGCCGTATTTTTGTTAAAAAAAAGGCGGTCACCGACTTAATCTCTAGTCTTAAAGCCCCCGTCCTTTAGGAAGGGGCTGGGGGTAGGCTTTTATTTTAGGAGAGGATTTAGGTGAGGCTTTTTTTAGGATTTAGGAGAGGCTTCTTATTCAAAGGAGTTGAAGAACGTCAATTAATATTTTAATTTGTTACTAGTTATAACCTCTAACACTTGATGAGCTACCGCTTCTGCTCCCACGCACCCCCAATGTGTATCATCACACCAATAAACATCTAAAACACATTGTTCTACCATTTTAGACAAAGTATCTTTCGAATTAATAATATTAGGATGAGGGTATAACGCTGATAGTTTCTCTAACATATCATTCTTAGGATATGGATTATCGATTATGTACTCCTGATACACATCATACTTATCTGCAGCTACCAAAATATACAAATCAATATTTTTAGAAGCAGCATATTCAAATATACTATCCAATTTTGTAACGACTAACTGCATCAATGAATCAGAAGTATTTATGCGGGTAATATCATCTTCTATAAAAAACAGATCAGACTCCCTATTTTTACATGAAAAAAACTTTTGTGAGAGTGTTGCATGTAGTACAGGATTTTCATATCCTTTTAAACCAATCTTCCTTTTAACCCAATTTTGCGTATTTTCTAAAATACTACGTTTTGGATTCTGCTTAGAGAGTGTAGTTGTATCTATCAATCCATTTTCTATCATAGATTGCGGTGTTTGGGATATATTCACGCTTGATATACGTGTACAAAAAGCACGCCCTACACTTTCGATTACAACCGTTTTAGGTAGTTGATAAAGTTCTGATAGATACAAAAATCGGACAAATGGATTGTGATTTAACCACCCAGATTCTAGGTTGATTACCTTTCTATTTGTTAACAATGATAAATAACCTATATAACTAATGCCCGGCTCATGCGTTTGTGAAAAAGAATCACCAATCGTTAATATGCAATCATCAGCAAAGCACGAATGAGCATTTTGATAATTTGTATTTATAACATCATGCATTATCCTGTTATCTTCATTGCTATATTCACTGTTAAATGTAATATATCCCAAATTTCCTAAATCCCCAGTCATATAGGGACGAATCAAACATGTAAATATAACCAATGGCAATAATACGGGTAAAGTACAAATCAAAGTTTTAATTATAAATCGTTTCATAACAATCAAAATTGAAAATAAATAAATGTCTCATTTTTACCCGTAAAAAAGAATATCAATAAAAATATTCCATAATAAATCAATATGCGTGCTATAGGATTATTGGGTAGAACTTTCAAACTATGTTCTTTTGTACGGTTTAACCATTCAACAATAAGCAATATAGCAATATTGATTAGTAAAGGAATATAATACTGACGATTCATCAGCCATGGTACACTCAACAAACTATCGCTACAAATAGTAGATATCACTTCACCAAATTGGCTAATATCTTGCGCTCTAAAGATTATCCAACCAAATACCGCCATAGCAAAAGTCAAGAGCATTTGTCCTGCTTCTTTTAGTGAGGGTAGCCATTTGGTTTTGATTGTGCCATCGGGCAAGGTGATTGTAGCAACAGTATCGCGATATCGGCGGTTCTTGTTCAGCAAGAGCAATGGCACAAACAGCAACGCGTGGTATGCTCCCCATAATACAAATGTCCAGTTTGCTCCGTGCCAAAAGCCACTTAAGAGAAAGATGACAAAGGTGTTGCGGACTGCTATCCATTTGGTATATCTCGCCTCTAGTGCCTTATCGCTTTTTAGCCTTATTGTCTCAGGGATATTGGGTCTGCTACCGCCCAACGGAATATACACATAATCGCGGAACCAAGTAGTGAGTGAGATATGCCATCTGCGCCAGAACTCTGCTATATCGCGAGAGAAGTATGGCACATTGAAGTTACGCATCAGTTTAATACCAAACAACTTTGCCGTACCAATCGCTATATCTGAATAACCCGAGAAGTCACCATAGATTTGGAAAGTAAAGAGTAT
>JAFTHS010000102.1 GCA_017457295.1 Paludibacteraceae bacterium
AACAAATTGGTTATTACCTAAATAGCAGAATACGCACCTACGATTGGGTTGCCAGCAGACTTCTATTCTATCGTTGGGTTGCAGAGCTGAAGAAGAGATGCCTTCGCCCTGAAACATGGCACTCTCGTTGCCTCCACGTTGCTCTAAAGCCACGAGATATGCGTTCCAGTCGGCATAGCCAAGGAATTGGGATAATGTGTTCAGCGTGGAAAGCCGAGGCACACCATTGCTCGGCACATACCCCCAGAGGCGTTTGATGGTGGATAAGGAAAGAATGGTGTGTTGTCTGTTCCAAATTTGCTGAATAAGCCATTGGAAATCAGCAGGCGAATGGAGAGTTTGACCTATTTGTTTTTCTATATCGCTGCGGAGTTGGATTATTTCAGGAGATAATGGATTGGACATAGTATATTTTCGTTTTTCGTTGCAAAGGTACACTTTTTTATGCAGATATGCAAATCCTTTGGTGATAGTGTTTAAAACAAGTCTTCAGGTGATAATAATAGGAACTGTTCTAACGATATACCAGCTCCGCCTACAACAATGCTATGTTTAGGATGGAACGAGTCCGCAAAAGTGTGGATACCTTGATTGTCTGTTCGCTTACCACTTTTGACCTCAATCGCCACCACTTCATCTAAACCACGTTGAATAACAAAATCCACCTCATTATTACCGCCACGCCAATAAAATACTCGGTAATCATGTTCTTCTGCCCAATTCATTAGATGTGCACCTACAGCACTCTCTACCCAACGCCCCCAACGCGCACTATCCAACTGCTCCGCCATAAAGCCATGACCTGCATAAGTGGATAACAAAGCATTGTTATATACTTGAAACTTAGGGATGGACGAGACTTGACGAATAGGAGCATGAGCAAACTTTTGCAATCCACCCAGCAGTTCCGCTTCGCCCAAGACTTTGAGGTAATTGGCTAAAGTGGTTGTGTTGCCTGCATCTTGCAGTTGTCCAAGCAGTTTGTTATATGCCACAATCTCAGCACTATATGTAGAGCCAATACGGAACAGTTGACTCAGTAACGCAGGCTTGTGAATGCGTTTAGTCATCAGTACATCCTTCTCTATAGCAGGGTCCACAATAGACTGCAAGATATATCGTTTCCAACGCGCCTCGTTGTGAATCAACTTAGCACTACCTGGATAGCCACCAAAATAAATATACTCTTCCAATGTGAATCCAAACGCCTCTTGCATTTCAGCAAAACTCCAGTGAGGCATACGAATCAGTTCATAACGCCCTGCCAAACTCTCGGTCAGACCATCTTTGATGAGCAGGCGGCTGCTACCTAACAAGATAACCTTCAGGTTGAGACCGCTCCAACTGTCCGCATCCCATTCACGCTTCACATATTCGCTCCAGTTCTTGAGTTTTTGTATCTCATCTATGATTAAGATGTGTTCCTCTTGCTTTAGAAGACGCATTTGCTGACGAACATCTGCCCATTGTTTGGATATCCATTGGGGATTATTCTCATCAATGGTATCTGCATTTAATGAAGTGACAGGTACAGTGCATCTTTCGACAAATTGTTTGACCAAAGTAGTCTTGCCAACCTGTCGTGTTCCCGCCAATACTTGAATGAATTGGCGAGGTTCTTGCATGCGTTCTTGCAAGGTAATCAGTTGCTTACGGATAATCATAGTTTGGTATATTTACTCAATATTTGCTGATAATTTACTCAATTTTTTTTTGATTTTACTCAATTTTAGCCGCAAAGGTACTGCTTTTTTTGCAAATATGCAAGAAAAATCGCTTTGGCAGTGATTTTTTTACTAATTTTCTTGCGGGCGGAACCGCAAGACTAGACAGGTGGCGGGATTTTAGGATTTAGAGGTGTGGATCAATGAGCCAATGATGAAGCCGCGGAAAGTGGTATAAGGATTAGGGTGAGTGTTAGGATAGCGGTCGGCTTTTTTGCGGTAGTCGGCGTATTTCTCTTCCCACTCAGCACGGAGTTCGGGAGTGTTCATGATGACAGAGGTTTGTTTGACCGCCTCTGCAAAAGAAGAAACCGCCTTCTGGCGAGAGGGCGCAAGAGGGCCTTTATATGGGTGTTTGACTACATAAGCATGCGTGCGACCGTTGCGCGTGCGCATGATAATCTTATCGGTGGAACCGAGTTTGCCCGACATGGAGTCGAAGGGATGAGAGAGAGTGGTTTTAGCCATCGTGTTCGGCAATCTCACGCATTGACCAACGACCTCGTCGTTGTTAGGGCGTTCGATGCCTCCACTCTATCCTCGAGTTCACGAAACTCTCGGATGTTTCTAGAGGGAGACTCCTCCTTGCCGTCGGAGGGGACAATGATTGTTAATTATGGGTGCAAAGGTAGTGAAAGTTTTGGAGATTTGCAAGTTTTGGAGGGGAAATATCCCCTATTTTTGGTTAAAAGTACGTGTAGATTTGCATAAATAGGGGAATTTGACTAATTTTGTGGCATTTATTCAGGGTGAAGGTTCAATATATACACTATGACAAACAAAAATGATATGGTGCTCTCGTTAGAGCATATGCCACAGGATAAGCTTTATCGCATTGGCAATGATGTGCTGCTACTGGATGAACTGATGGTGGCAGATACCTATCCATCGCATTTCCGCACGGAGGCTACAAATATATTGCTCCTTTCCGCAGGTTCGGTCAAAGGGCGGGTGAATATGCAACCTATGGAGGTGACCGCTCCTGCGATGGTGTTCATTTTCCCCGAACATACCTTAGAGTTTTCCGAAGCCAGTGCCGATGCGCAAGGCAAAGTGCTGGAGTTCTCGTATTCGTTTTATGAACGATTAGGGTTGCGCGGGAATGTGACGCTTCGACAGTCGTTTGGCGATCAAGTGCAGATTGGCATGAATGAGCGAGGCATGGAAGCGATGATGCTATATGTGGATATGCTCAAAAGTTTGGCACAAGCCAAAGATAATCCCTTTCAAATGGATAGTGCGCTCAACCTCACGCGTGCCTTCTTCTATGGGGCGGGCTACTATTTCCACCAAACAATAGAGAAACGACAACTCACCCGTCAAGAGGATATTGTTGTCCGTTTCTCTGAACTGCTGGCTAAGCATTGC
>JAFTHS010000061.1 GCA_017457295.1 Paludibacteraceae bacterium
CACTCGTCACCCATTCCCAGGTCCAGGTCTTGGTGTACGTATCTTGGGCGATATCACCCCAGAGAAAGTGCATATCCTTCAAGAGGCAGATGCAATCTTTGTGGACATGCTCCGCGAATGGAAAGATGAGAACGGTGTCAGTTTATACAACAAGGTATGGCAAGCAGGTGCTATTCTTTTGAGCACCGTGCGCAGTACTGGTATGAAGGGCGACACTCGTACCTACGAGCATCCAGTGGCACTCCGCGCTGTACTCTCCGTGGATGCAATGACAGCCGACTGGGCACGTATTCCATACGAGTTCTTGGCTAAGTGCAGCAACGAGATTATCAACAAGGTACAAGGTGTCAATCGCGTATGCTATGACATCTCTGCAAAACCACCCGCAACTATCGAGTGGGAGTAATACTCCTATCCCATACATGTCCCTGCAAAGTTGGCTCTTTGCAGGGGTACAATTATTAGTTTCAATAAAAAATACACATTATAATATATGAAAGTAGGCGTAGTTATGGGTTCTACCAGCGACTTGGAGGTAATGACTCCCGCGATTGAGACCCTTCAACAATTTGGAATTGAAGTAGATAAACGTGTCATCAGTGCACACCGTGCTCCACACGAGCTTATGAAGTGGGCGGAGTCCGCTCGTGAGCGTGGATTAAGCATTATCATCGCTGGCGCAGGTGGCGCAGCACATCTCGCAGGAGTGATTGCAGGATTGACCTCCCTCCCTGTGATTGGTGTACCTATTCGCAGCAAGACATTAGACGGACTGGATTCGCTCCTCAGCATTGTGCAAATGCCAGCAGGTATTCCTGTGGCTACGGTGGCTATCAATGGCTCGAAGAACGCTGCCCTCCTCGCAGTGGCTATCCTTGCCTTGCAAGACAATGCTCTCCTCGCACAACTAGAAGACTTCCGCAAACAACAAACCGAGAAAGTAGTTAATACTGTGATATAAAAATAGACAAAAATTAAACAAAAATTTATCCCGAAAATTAGCGAAAATTATTTTAAACTAAAATTGTAGTTTATTATAAACAATTATACAGTATGAAACTATAAATGTGCAAAACATGAATAAGATATTTTTTATCGTAATTCTTATCGTTATGACCTCTTGTCAAAACATTCTTCAACAAGATACCGCAGTATTGTCTGAGCAAACCAAAGCAATTCTTGATTTCTTTTTTGAAGAAAATAAGGAAGAGTTATGTAATGACAAACAAATAGTTATTACAGGAGGATATAGTGAGAATGATAGTACTTGCTTTTATCTAAACTTAATCGAAAATGATTCGTCTGTATATAAACCTTATGGTAAATGTAACGGCATTGTGCACTATAAGGGATATGATATTTCATTGTATGGCGATTCATGGAACGACTTTTTTTGGACATGTGATACAATCTACGAAATTCCCGATATGAATAATGATTTCTTTTGCTTCTATGATCCAGTTGAGTGGAATATTGCCATTTGGTGTAATGACACCACTATTTCTATATCTTTGTCTGACTTCCCATATTATTCAGGTTCATCTTTGTCGTATGAAGAGAATCAAAGAATAATCTGCGATTCATTACAAAAAATCATACGAAAATAATCGCATAATCCAATCAATATACTATTAGTTTTTTGAAAAAGAAAATAATTGATAATTTTTGGTCTAATTTTTAGTAATTTTTGTTAGTAAAATATTTGTTAGTTATGGCAAACTATAGAATCTATGTAGAAAAGCGTCCTGCCTTCCAAGTAGAAGCCAAGAGTCTCAAGAACGAGCTCAACGAGAACTTGCAACTCAACCTGCAATCGCTTCGTTATATCAATGTGTACGACCTCTTTGGTTTTACACCCGAACTGCTGGAACAATGCCGCTACACCGTCTTTGGCGAGACGGTTACAGACACCGTATCAGATGAGTGCAACCTCACAGACAAGAAATACCTCGCTGTAGAGTATATCCCTGGTCAGTTCGACCAACGTGCATCATCGGCGGTGGATTGTGTACACCTCATTGACCCCAATGCCGAAGTAGAGATTCGCAGTAGCCGTCTGCTCATCTTTGATGACACAATCTCTGAGGCGGACATGGCTAAGATTCGCCACTACTACATCAACGCTGTGGAGTCGCGCGAGAAAGACCTCAGTCAATTGGTGCAAAACCAAACCGCCGACATCAAGCCATTGGCTAAGTTGGACGGTTTTGTCAATATGCCTCGCGAGGAGTACGCTGCGTTCTGCAAGCAATGGGGCTTGGCAATGAACGCCGACGACCTCCACGAAGTAGTCACTTACTTCCAAAAAGAGCAACGCAACCCAACCGAAACCGAACTCCGTATCCTCGACACCTACTGGTCTGACCACTGCCGTCACACTACTTTCACCACTATCTTAGAAGAAATCAAGATAGACGACTCCTTCGTGAAAGAGGAGATCGAATCCACCCTCGGCATGTTCCACGACATCCGCAAAGAACTCGGTCGCACCGAGAAACCGCTCTGCCTCATGGAACTCGCTACCATCGGTGCGCGTTACCTCCGCAAGAAAGGTCTTCTCGACGATATGGAGGTCAGCGAGGAGAATAATGCTTGCTCTATCTTCATCGATGTGGATGTAGATGGCAAGACCGAGAAATGGCTCCTCCAATTCAAGAACGAGACCCACAACCACCCAACTGAGATTGAGCCTTTCGGTGGCGCAAGTACCTGTCTCGGTGGTGCGATTCGTGACCCACTATCTGGTCGTGCATATGTCTATCAAGCCATGCGCGTAACGGGCGCAGGCGATATCTATAAGCCAGTGACAGAGACTATGCAAGGCAAACTGCCACAGCAGATCATCTCCCGCAAAGCGGCTGCTGGTTACTCCAGTTATGGCAACCAAATCGGTCTTGCCACTACCCATGTGCGTGAGATTTATCACCCATCGTATGTAGCTAAGCGTCTGGAGGTGGGTGCTGTAGTAGGTGCTTCTCCTGCATTGAATATCCGCCGTGAGAGTCCTGCTCCTGGCGATATCATCCTTTTGCTTGGCGGTCGCACTGGTCGCGATGGTATTGGTGGTGCTACTGGTTCGTCCAAAGAGCACACCGAAGCATCGCTCGAGTCCTGCGGCAGCGAGGTGCAAAAGGGTAATGCCCCAGAGGAACGCAAACTCCAACGCCTCATGCGTCGCCCTGAAGCTACTCGCCTCATCAAGAAGTCCAACGACTTCGGCGCAGGTGGTGTCAGCGTAGCTATCGGCGAACTCGCAGACGGACTGGATATCTACCTCGACCGTGTGCCAACCAAGTATAGCGGACTCAACCCTACCGAATTGGCTATCAGCGAGTCACAAGAGCGTATGGCAGTAGTCATCGAAGCCAAAGACCGTGCGGAGATGGAGCACTATTGCCACCTCGACAATATCGAATACACCCATGTGGCGGATGTCACCGACAGCGGTCGCATGCGTCAGTTCTATAAAGGCGAACTCATCGCCGACCTCACTCGTGAGTTTATCGACAGCGCAGGTGCAAAGCACTTTGCTAAAGCCGCTATCCTCCCTGTAGAGGAGAAGAATCCATTTGCTCAAACCATCGAAGGTGCCACCCTCGAGGAGAAAATGGCAAAAGTGATGGCAGATGCCAATGTCACCTCACAAAAGGGATTGATTGAGAACTTCGATGCCACTATTGGTCGTAGCACCGTACTCATGCCATTCGGCGGCAAAACGCAACTCTCTGAGACACAAGTCAGTGTACAGAAACTCCCAACCGATGGCTATACCAATACTGCCTCTATCATGGCGTTTGGTTATAACCCATTCATTGCCGATTGGAGTCCATACCACAGTGCAGCGTATGCGGTTGTAGAGGCATGTACCAAGGTCGTAGCAGCAGGTGCCGATTATAGCCGCATGCGCTTCTCTTACCAAGAGTACTTCGAGCGTATGAGTAGCGAGCACGCTTATGGCAAACCACTCAGCGCATTGCTCGGCGCACTGAAGATGCAAGTGGCATTCGGTCTGCCAAGTATCGGCGGAAAAGACTCTATGTCAGGTACTTTCGAGCATATCAGCGTACCTCCTACATTGATTGCTTTTGGTATTACTACCGTGCCAGCTGATAAAGTTGTTTCCACTGACCTCAAGAAAGCGGGTCACAAACTCTATCTCATCAAGCACAATGCTTTGGCAAACTATATGCCTAATGTGGAGCAATTGAAAGAGAACTGGACTTATACCACCAACGCTATCCAATCTGGCAAGGTTTGCGCTACCTTTGCGCTAGGCTTCGGTGGTGTAGCAGAGGCCATCGCTAAGATGAGTTTCGGTAACGAATTGGCAGCCGACATCCAAATAGCCGAGAACGAACTCTTCGACTACAACTATGGTTCCATTCTCGTAGAAGCAACCTGCGATCTAACTTCTAACAGCGAAAGCGGTCTAACTTCTAACAGCGTAGCGATCCAATACATGGGTGAAGTCACCGACGGAACCCACCTCATTATCAATGGCGAGCGCGTATCCTGCGATGTCCTTCTCCACGCATGCTGTGGTCAGTTCGACAAGATCTACCCATCCGCTGTTCCTGCGCAGCATCAAGCATTGATGCCAGCAAATACCCTGCCTAATAGCCTTATCGCCTCATCGCCTATCGCTTACAACGGCACCGCCGTTGATACACCTCTGGTGTACATCCCAGTCTTCCCAGGCACCAACTGCGACTACGACTCTGCCAAGGCATGGCGCAAGGCAGGTGCAGAGGTCGAGACCACTATCTTCCGCAACCTCACAGGCGAGGACGTCCTCTCGAGTATCGACGAGATGGTCGAGCATATCAACCGCTGCCATATCCTTATGTTTGCAGGTGGTTTCTCTGCGGGTGACGAGCCAGACGGAAGTGGTAAGTTCATTGCCAGCGTGATCAACAACCAGAAGGTGGGTGCTGCTATCACAGCCCTCATTGAGCGCGGTGGTCTGATACTGGGTATCTGCAACGGCTTCCAAGCATTGGTGAAGAGTGGTCTGCTGCCTTATGGCAAGTTGGGTATGGTTACCCCAGACTCTCCAACTCTGTTCCGCAACGATATCAACCGCCACATCTCACAGATGGTAACTACCACTGTGGCCACTACTGCCAGCCCATGGCTTCGTGGTATGCAAGTAGGTGATACACATAGCATTGCAGTCAGCCACGGCGAAGGTAAGTTCGTGGTGAACGAGGCATTGGCGAAGGAGCTCTTCGAGAATGGACAAGTAGCCTTCCGCTATGCCAATCTAATGACAGGCGAGGCAACGATGGAAGCACCTCACAACCCTAATGGTTCATATTATGCGATAGAGGGTATCATCTCCAAGAACGGTCAGATTCTCGGCAAGATGGGTCACACCGAACGTTGGGAAGAGGGCGTATTCACCAACATCGCAGGCAACAAGTGCCAACCTCTGTTCGACAACGCAGTGGCATACTTCCGCAAGAAGTAACCTGCCTATCTTCAATAGCCGCTTCGCGGCGTCCAATAGGCGGTAGCCGTCCTATAACCTAAAATAGAGCATATCACACCGATATGCTCTATTTTTATTTTCTTTGTCTATTACTCCCGAATCGTATTTTTTTCTGTTATTCCCTTGTTCATCTACTTTCCCTCTCACTCTTTACCTCCGCTATTGTCCCGCTATTGGTATCGCACTATTATCGGAAGATAATCGGAGGATAATCGCAGGATAATGATAGTATTACCCTAAGAACTCCCTATGAACACCGTATGAATCTCCTATACATCATAAAGTTAAGCTCTAAACACTAAACTTCAAACAAAAATTTGCATAATTCACAAATTTTCTGTACCTTTGCCTCGCTATTTAATCATCGACGAAATATGGCTCGAATCAATCTCATCCACCCCATTGACTCCATTAGTGGAGCTTTCGTTAAACGCGAGCGCGTGTATTACCGCACGCGTAACGGTCGCACGCATGCTTATAAGGTTGTCCATCCTTATAAGGGCGAAGCCTCTGCAGCTCAGTCAGCAGGTCGCCAATCATTTGGTGACTGTGTCCGCCAAGCCTCCGCTATCTTGCACGACCAAGAGCAACGCGCTCAATGGCAAGAGCGCTACGAAGAATACAAGAGAAAGGTCAATCGCTACCCCAATTCTTATCCCTCTCCTTGCGGTTCCTTGTACGCTTTTATCATCTCCACACTCCGCCAATCAGAATAGCCTTATAATAACTCCTCTTTCCTACCATATAATAAGGTTGTGCATTGCGAGTTTTTTTGAACGCTCACTAAGATAGCTTATATTGTTGAAAAATAAAGTTTTTTACTATTTTATTTTGTCAGTCCTAAAATTTTTCGTATCTTTGGAGCCAATTTTTATATTTACACTTAAATTTAGTACTACATATGTCGTTGTTGTTTCAAGATTTAATATGCGGGAATAATAATCCAGTAGATGATGTCTTAATTTTTGAATCGTCAGATCATGTGAGATTTCAAAATGAGATAGCTGTTTCTGGATATAATAAAGGATGTTACAGAAATATTGAGTTTAAAAAAAATATTGAAGGTGGTATTGGATATACCATAACGATTTATAACATGGATTCTCTTCATCCTTTTTGGAATACTAACATACAAATGTCACCAAAGAGAATGAAGATTGTACATACTTCTGATAATCTTGTTGAGTTAAGAGGATATGGTTGTGATGCTCTTGGTAATACTTTTGCGGATTATGGAGTTGTTTTTATGCACAATGGAATTGAGATTGAAAGAGTGCAGTTGAATATGTATGATAGACAAATAAGTATAGTATATTTGAAGTAATTAAGATATGACAAATGATTTTTCCCAAGGTTTTACGCCTGTAGATTTTGATGTACGTAAAAGTGCTCCGGTAGAGTTGTATTTGCGCTTTCATGATGACATAGCTGATAGGTGGGATAGTAATGCAAATAATACATTACGTTTTTTAGAATTAAAGTCTATTTTAACTAGTGGACCAAAGATCTGTTATTTTCAGAAAGCAAAGGCTGATAAAAATAGATCTCACCATTCTATTTTTATCCAATTAAACTCAGAGAAGGCTGTTGTTTTTAGGGCATCTTTAGGACAATTGCGCGTTGATGACTTTACAACGTTGTATTCATATTTTATTAGTAAACAGAAAGAGGTTCCATTTATTAAATGCCCTGATAACGAAGTATACTCAGCAGAATGTAATATTCATATAGTTACTTACTCTCAAAAAGAAGGATCTACATCTAACGACTTTCAACATCTTTATCGCCAAGTTGAATCTTTAAATTTGCCTACTCTTGAATTAAATAAAGAAAAAGACAAAACCATATGGAAGAGCTATGTTACTGCGCTCAAAAAATTAGTTAAGGAAAAAGAACAAGTATGGAAAATTAAGAAAATAAGCAAACCATACCAAGAAGATAGTTATTTGGAAGGTGAACGTCCATCTTACATTGATATCCATATTAATGAAAAAGAAATGCGCAAAGCTTTTGAAAGAGAGTTAGCACGCTTTTTTGACGAAGAACTAGAGGATTATGGAGTGAACGATGATAGCGCTTTTGTTGAATTTCCTACTTTTCGTGAGTTAAGTCAAACAGAAAAAGAAAAATTGGATCGTTTAGCATTAGAGTATTTTTATGAGTTTGATCCTACACCGATATATTCTATTTCTGGTGAAATTACTTTTAATCAAGCAAGTGAGGATAATATTAATGAAATATACGATGATATACGACAATATTTAGAGAACGAGTATAGCATTGACTTATCTATAGAGGGAAATGGTCGTATAGATTGTTTGGATAAGGATATTCCTCATGTTATTAAAGTTGCTGAACGCAGACATGGTAATTCTATAGAGATCGCCAAAGATACAACTCAAAAATTAAAAGTTTCTTTTAGCACCTCAAATGATGAACAAATTGATTTATCTGCAATTAAAAATACGATATTAGATTTGGGACTTTCACTCGATCGAACTCGAGTCTCGATTTCAAAAGATAAGAAGCAAATAGCTATAGATGTTAGTTCCTTTATTAAATATGATGCCTTTTCACATTTAGGTCTTCGTTTATCTAAAACTATATTTATTATTGGTTCACGTACTCAAAAAGCGACACAGCCTGTTGAAGGTGCATATATTCAAGATGGTCGATATTGTATAGAAAATGTACGTATAGAACAAGCAAAAAAAATTATGTCGGATATTCAAACTTTATTATCCGATGATAGTTTTAGAATGCTACCAACTCGCTATATTTTTGAATTAGACTCACCTACTGTTGATTTGGATGTTTTAAGGGATTTCAAGTCTGTTGCTGACAATATAGAAGGTACTAGAGTGTTTTCAATTAAATCTTCTGAACTTCAAATAACTGCGAATACTTCTAATGAGTATGATTTGTTAGTGGAAGAATTGCAAGGTGTAAACGGTGCACTAATAGAGAGTAAGCCCTTCCAGATTACGTATTTTATTAAATTAAGAGGCAATTTGGCAGTAGAACGTAAGGAGGCTATTTTAAAACTTCAAAATGAATTGAGAAAAAGAAATTATGATCGTGTGACATGCGATTCAATAAAGAATTTTTCTAGAACCCTTTTTAGTTATACTTACGATACTGAAGAAGAGAGAGATATTTTTGTAGACAATATACAGAAAATATCTGAAGAGATTGGAGGTTCTTTAGAGTTAAAATTCGAGAATGAAGAAGGTTCTACTACTTTTCAGTTTAATAAAAATGTACAATTAGAAGCTGACAGAGAAAAAGAAATTTATCATAATATAAGACAAGCATTATTTATATTCTTAACAAAAGAAGAATATGTTGTATATTCAGATGCTGTAAAGAGGTATGGAGATGATGCTGTTTTTAGAGGCGGTATTTCTATTGGAACCTTGGTGCGTAAGGATAGGGAGAAATTTAAATTTCGTCTTCACCCAGGTTTTGAGGATTTACTCGATAGACAATCACTGTCAGATTTACAAGATGGGTTTATTAAGCCTATTTTCCCAGGTGAGTTAACAAATATTAGTCGTATGATTAAGGCGATGAAAAAAGTGACAGACCCTGAGAATGCTGGCTATCCAGCAAATGTAAACCTATCTAATTTTCTCTTTGATCCAAATACCGCAAGGCTATCAAATGCTGATATAGAAAATGAAAAAGCAAAGATTCTAAGCAACTTGAATGAACCTCTATTGAGAGATCAACCAAGACAATTAGATGCAGTAGCAAAGGCATTGATATCTCCGGATATAGCCATTATTCAAGGTCCTCCTGGAACAGGAAAGACCACTGTTATTGCAGAAATTATATGGCAGACATTATTGCGTAATCCAGCTGCTAAAATTTTGATTACTTCTCAAACAAATCTTGCTGTTGATAATGCTTTGGAGCGTTTGAAGGGTAAGAAATTAGTTCGCCCGATTCGCATAGGCAATTTGGAAAAGTTTGAAGATGAAGGCAAAATGTATTCTGATAAACGTATCAAAGAATGGTTGGCTGCACGTATTAACTCTAATGAGGAGCGTAACAACTCTGAAAATGCAGTTTGTCATTGGATAGCGAGTATTGTGCGAAACGTTAGTTCTGATGAGCGGTTTGCTCCGATTGTGGATAAATGGAAAAATGGGTTAATAGAAGGTAGTTCATTGATTAAGACAACGTTTGCAACAGAATACCTTAAACAGGTGAATGTATTTGCTGCCACTTGCAGCGAATGTGGTAGTCGAAATTTCAGTGAAACATATCAATCTATCTTTTTAAAGGATAAAGAAATACAAGGTGATCCAATCTTTGATTTGGTTATAATGGATGAGGCAAGTAAGGCAACTCCTCCAGAATTAGTTTTACCTCTGACTCTAGGTAAAAAAGTGGTAGTTATAGGTGATCATAAACAATTACCTCCAATGATTGATGAAAATGAGTTTACAGAGGCATTAGAAGCAGTAGGTGCAAGAAAATTAGTTGAAGATTGGACGAAAACTGATTATAAAACGTCACAATTTGAAAAACTATTTGTAAGCGCTCCACGTAAAGTGGTGGCGAGTTTGGATACTCAATTCCGTATGCATAAACAAATTATGCAGTGTATTTCTCAATTCTATCAAGATCAAGAAGAATTAGAGAATGGTCTTCAATGTGGTATAGAAGATAAAATGAATATTCCTGATTTGTCTAATAAAGCTAGTAGATGGCATGGCTTAAAATTAGTACCTTTTATAGAACCTGATATTCACGCTATTTGGGTGAATGTAGATTCTCCAGAAGAAGATCCACACAAGAACCATTCATATCAGAATAGTGGAGAAATTGACGCAATAAAAATAGTTCTTAATGCACTTGTTCATGCGGATGGTTTTAAAGAATATTACGATAGTTGTCTGAGAGATGAGGATAAAGAAATAGGTGTGATTACATATTACATGACTCAAATGACGGCGATTCGTAAAGCGTTATATCCTAATTTTGGAAAAAATGAATGGAGAAACTTTGAATTACATAAGTATGAAAATGAGTATCAAGTTCCGTTTAGAATAAATACAGTGGATAGATTCCAAGGAATGGAACGAAATATAATAATTATTTCTACAGTCCGAAGTAATCGCCAAAAACTATCAGAAGATAAAGTGATAAAAAATGAAAAATACCCTTATGCATTAGGATTTGCTCGAGAATGTCCTCGTGTTAATGTTGGTTTTTCTCGTGCGAAACGCTTGCTTGTCGTAATCGGAAATGAAAAACATTTCGCTAATAAACCTGAATATGCAGAAGCAATCCAAAAAATGCATAGGATAGATATTGCACAACTTAAAAATCTTTAATTATGAGTAAAAGATTATCTAAAATATCAAGAGAACTTCATATAGGTATTTCTACTATTGTAGCATTTTTGAATAGTAATGGATATAAATGTGATGAAGACCCATCAGAGATGCTTCCTGAAGAGATTATCGAGTTTTTGACGAATAACATTGAATCATATTTGAGAGAATCTGGTGAAGATGCTTTTGTCGAGTCTGTACCTAAAGAAACAAGTAAAAAGATTTTAAAAACTATTGAAAATGTTCCTTTGGAATTAAAAATTATAGATGCTGCTAATAAAAAGAAAAAATTAGTAGAACGAATTATTGGTTTTACTGATTTTGATTGGCATTATACAGTTGTAAAATTCAAAGGAGTTTGTTCACAACCTGTTAAATTTACTTTATTTGATGAAGTAATATGCAAACTTCTACAAATCGAGCAAATGTCTCTATCACAAATAGGTGCGATACTTGGCTTTAATGTTGATTGTGACCCTGCTGAAAAACACATACTCATATTAGCTATGAGGGAACTTATAAAAGACAAAATGATAGAGGGTGACGAAAGTGTTTATTGGCTTACAGACTTAGGTCGGCAATATGCAATTGATGGAGTGAAATTTACTTCATACACTAGGACTTTTGAATTATATATTGATGCAATAGCTGATGTGAAAGAAAATGCCAAAAGCATTTTTAGTGGTTTAGTGAGTGAAAAACAATCCAGTTTCAAAAGAGATAATTTACCTAACAATATTGAAGATGTAAAACCTATTGCAGAATATCAGGCCCCAGAAATCCATTTCCCAAGAAATAATTATATTCTTCAATCTTGCGAAGTTGCTGGACGTCCCGAAGGTTTTGTTGGTAAGGTATGGGTTGTCTTGTTGGAGAATTTTAAAACTAATGACTATCGCATTTTAGTTTACGATGACAAATCAGGTCGTATTATTGATGAATTATCTAATGCCATTAGTAAAGTAGAAACTCAAAAACAGTTAATACTTGATAAGTTAATTCAAGAAAGTGCCTTGGATGAATCCCCTGTTTTGCCTACTGACGAGGTAAAGAACGAAGAGCAAATTAAGGAGGAAGGAATATTAATAGCCAAGCAAGAGGAAATAGATCAAGCTATTGCTGATAATGATGAGAATAAAGCAGAAGAAATAAAGAACGAACACGTGTTCTCTAAGAGGCATTTTAATTCTATTGAATTTGAAATAGAACTTAAACGCTTATTTGAAGAAACTCGAGGAGAATTGTGGATTATTAGCCCATGGATAAAACGAGCAACGTTTAAACGTATTCCGTTTATAGAGAGTTATTTAAAGAAAGGTGGTCGCGTATTTATAGCATTTTCTGAACCAGAAAAAGAAGGTGTTGTAATGGCGGAAACTGAACCATATGAGAAACTTCTTGAATTAGAAAAGAAGTATCATAATTTTTATATTGCTCAAACACCTATTTTCCATTATAAACGAGTTTGGTTGCGTGAGGATGAAATTAATCTGTATTATACAGGTAGCTATAATATATTATCGTTTTATGTTTCTCAAGGAATGCAAAATTTCCGTCAAGAAGATATGACTAAATTGATTTGGAATAAAGATGATGATGATGAATATTTGACCTTGTTAAAGCATTTTGCACAGAAATATTTTAATCAAACTATTGAAGAATTTAACCAAATATGTAACCCCTCACAACCTGTAGATAGAGCATTTTTGAAAGTGTTAAATTTATACTCTTTTAGTAAACTTAAACCATTTTTAGGTCATGGTATTATGGGATTGGATGATAAGTATGATGAAATTATAGAATCTAAAGAAGAGCATTTGAAATATTTTCGTGATCAATTCTATCAATCAGAAATTCAAAAGTTACATGAGGATGCTGAAAAACTTGATAATTCTTTGGCTTCATATGACAAAAAGAAATCTATTCAAAGTAGATTGAATGTTCTTGATAATGAATTCCCGGAAAAATCATCGCATCAATCAAGGTTAGATGTCATTGCTATGTTAAGTAAAATGCGAACGATTAAACCAGAGACATTTAAAACTAATAAATTTAACAAGAAAAAATATAAGTAATATGTCACGATTTGAATCTTCTAAATTTATACGTAATGGCTCAGTCATGAGGCAAGATTGTCTTATAGCAGCTTGCGATAAACTGGGATGGCAATATAAGATTGAGAACGACACAATATATGTGACTGATTTTGGAATAGGAACTACTTTTGGGTTCGAATATGCTATTAAAGTTGAAGGGACAACTGTTACGTACAATACATATTATTTTGATAGAACAAAAGAATATGTAAAGAAGTTACAAGATGTGTATAACGTTCTTAATGTTGAATATTCAAAAACGGTTATCATAAAAGCGTTTAAAAAAAATGGATTTACCTTTAAGTCGAATCCTTTGTTTGTTCAAACGGACACTGAAAAGGAAAGTTTTTTTATGGTAGGTAGAAGTTCTATAAAAAACGAAGATGAACCTGTAGGACAAATTAAGTTTACGATTTTATATGATGGTACAATAATTAGCGATTCGGATTATTTGCCAGAAGATGTCAACAAAAGGGCTCATGCATCAATGGATGAAATAGATGACCATTTTAGTTCTTCACGGGTGATGACACGTAAAGAGATCCCTGTCAAATATCGCCATAAGGTAAAACGAGATGCCAATAATCATGTTGTAAATATTAAATAAACTATGAATAGCCTATCTCAAATAAATGATATGCTAAAAGCATATTATCCTGTTATATATGTAACATCTTTTGAATATACCAAAACAATTCAACAATTACGTTCTATAATAAGGGATACTAGTTTAAATTATAATGTATATCAGTGGAGTCTTGTTAATGGACTGATTTCTTATCCTATTACAGATTCATCAAAGATAACAAAAATTGAAAATAAAGAAGATCCCAATGAGGTTTTGCACTTTATTGAGTCTTGTACTATTAATGATAATTTAGAAGTTTACATTTTAGAGGATTTTCATGAATATATAGAAGAAAGAGAAGTGAAGGTGAGATTGAGGAAATTAGCTGAAAAATTACGCTATTTCCACAAACATATCATCATTATTTCTCCTCTATTGAAATTGCCTATAGAGTTGGAAAAATATGTAACTGTTATAAATTGTGAACTACCTAATAGAGAAGAATTACAAATTGTTTTGGAAAATGTTATCAAAAGTTGTAATGCTTCAATAGACGATAATTTAAAAAAGAAAATTATTGACTCTGCACTTGGAATGACAGTCATGGAAGCTGATTTGGCTTTTTGTTTGGCTGCCGTTAAAACAAAACTAGATGAGAGAGCACCTTCAATTGTCTCTAAAGAGAAAGAGCAAATTGTAAAAAAGAGTGGTCTTTTAGATTTTGTGAAAGTAGATGAGGATATGCATGCTATCGGTGGTATGCAAAACTTAAAAAGTTGGTTAGAAAAACGCCGTTTAGCATATGACTTCAAAGCGCAATTGTGGCATCTTTCTGAACCTAAGGGTTTGCTACTACTTGGTGTGCCTGGATGCGGAAAAAGTTTAACGGCTAAATGCATATCATCATGTTGGGATATGCCATTATTGCGTCTTGATATAGGTAAAGTATTTCAAGGGATAGTAGGAAGTAGCGAAGAAAATATACGAAGAGCTATAATGACTGCTGAAGCAATCGCTCCTTGCGTATTGTGGATTGATGAAATAGAGAAAGGATTAAGTGGAGTTCAATCGAGTGGGGTGTCGGATGGAGGTACAACATCCAGAATATTTTCTACTATTTTAACATGGATGCAAGAAAAAACAAAACCTGTTTTTGTAGTTGCAACCGCTAATAATATTTCTCTTCTACCTCCTGAATTGCTTAGAAAGGGGCGTTTTGATGAAATGTTCTTTGTTGATTTGCCAACAGAAGAGGAAAGACAAACAATTTTTAGTATTCATTTGATTAAAAGAGAGCAAAATCCGAATAATTTAGCTATTGATCGCTTAGCCAAAGAAACCATTGGTTTTAATGGTGCAGAGATAGAAGAATGCATCAAAGAGGCAATGTTTACAGCCTATGTTGAAAATCCAGATGAACCGAAACTTATGATAAAACATTTGTTAGATGCAATAAAGACGACTGTGCCGCTTTCAAGTACTATGGACGAGCAAATAAAAGCACTGCGCAAATGGGCTCAAAAGAGAGCAAAAATGGCAGGAGAGCAGAATGATGAAAGTGTTGAGGCCCTAGAAAGTTTGTTATTGACTAAATCAGAAAAACAAGTAAATAGAGATTTTAATATATAGGCATTGTGAACTTCAAGCTCATTTCTGAGTGCGCCATTCATAGAAGGCAACACCAAAATCGGTGCTGCTTTCTTTTTTGTATAATTATTGACTAGATTGTACAAAATCACCATTTTTGCACATATTCTACTTTACAAAAATAAAAAAATATACTTTTTTTGTCAAATTTATTTGGAGAATTCAAAAAAATGTATTACCTTTGCACCCGAAAATCAAATTGCATACAAAATATAACGACATCATAAAATCAAATCATACTATTAAACAAAGTAATGCGTAAAAATCATGGCAGAAGAAATTAAAAACATTTTTAAGGAGCGATTGCAGCACCTGCGACTAATTAAGAAGCTCTCCCTAAGAGATCTCGCAGAGAAAATGCAAAACATCGTATCCGCACAAACCCTCAGCAATTACGAGAAAGGTATCTCGTTTCCTAATGCTGAGGTTATGACTGCCCTCGTTGACGCGCTTGAGGTGCAAATAGATGCACTCTTCCGTCAACCTTCTACTTCATGGGAGGATGTGCAATTCTCCTATCGTAAATACAAATCTCTTTCTCACATGAATGAAGAGTCAATCCGCGAACTCGTAAAAGAGCAAGCCGAAAAGTACATGGAGATTGAGGACATCCTTTCCATTACACCTAACCCAAATTTTTCACAATTATGTCAAAACATTGAAGTACGCACGCCAGAGGACGCATGTGACATGGCTATGCGAGTGCGCGAACACTTACAACTCGCTGAAGAACCTATCGTGAATATTCACGAACTCATCGAACAAAACGGCATCAAACTCATCGGTATTGAGGTTGACTGCAAGTTCGATGGTGTAGATTTCGTGTGCGGTCATCATGCTTTCGTCATCTACAACACCACTGACAAATCATCTGAGCGTACCCGCTTCTCCATTGCTCACGAGCTCGCTCACCTCATGCTCAACATTCCTGAAGATGTGGATGAGAAACTCGCAGAGCGTTTATGTGATGCTTTTGCAGGAGAATTATTGCTTCCAGCCTCTCGTCTCAAAGCACTCCTTGGCGAGCGTCGTGACCAATTGTCCCTTGACGAACTCAAGCGTATTCAAGCAATCTACGGCATTTCAGTAGATGCCATTATGCAAAGCGCTAAAAATGCAGGAATCATCAATCCTACAAAACTCAAAACCTATCACATCATCAAAAGCAAACGCCCTGCATTCAAAGCACTAGCCGACAAGTCGGTTTATCCAGTGGAAGCACCTAACGAGCGATTCGAATCACTCGTGTACAAGGCACTCAGTAGCGAAGTAATTACTCTCTCCAAGGCAGCCTACCTCCTTGGTCAAGATATAGAAACGGTTAATCAACACTTAAATCTTATTTAAATGGAAATTAAGCAGATAGTAATTTACGACGCAAACATTATCATAGACCTGCATAAGATAGGTCTATTGCACATTATCCAACAGGAAAATGTGCAGGTGCACACCACATCCTTAGTCATAACAGAACTCAAGAAGCCAAATAGAGAGGAAGTCAAGAGACTATTACCATCTATGACTATCCACTCCTATGATTTGCTTGAACAATACACTACAATCATCCGAATCCAAGATGAATTAAGGCAATCACGTGATAGATATAACCTATCTCTAACGGATGTATCGGTACTGCACCTTGCGTCTAAACTATCTGCAACTCTATGCACTGGAGATGGTAATCTACGCAAAGTTGCCCACAAAAGGGGGATCGACGTCCGAGGTACAATTGGCATCATCCTACAACTATATAATGAACATCTTATAAACAAAGATGCTGCTATCCAATCCTTGAAACTCCTCAACGAGACTAACCCGCGCATAGCCCCCCATTTAATCGACGATGCAATAGAAAACCTCTCTAGCCTACCAGATTAAACTAAACCTATAACGACCAAATATATACGGCAAGAGAGACTAAATAACCAAATGTTCAATCCATTAAAACCTCGACGATGTATAGGTAATCGCACCGCAAATGATATGATTGTATAACCACCTCCGTAGCCACGAACTACCCATGAGGCGTATGCTATGACTCGCATACGAAAAACCTGAGTCAAACCGAGGGAGCAAATCCCTATTAGTCTGTTGATATATAAAGAAGATTAAACCAAAACCCAAACAACAAACTATGTCTATTTATATGTTTACAGACCTAACAAACTATTATTATTCATTGTTTTTCCTGCAGGCAACAGTCTAAATACCGCCACAATTGCCTATGGCAAAGATTAACCCTATGAGTCATATCGACTCGTTCAGTGGTAAATACCATCGTACCGACGAGGTATATACC
The DNA here is from genome assembly GCA_017457295.1 of Paludibacteraceae bacterium. Lineage (GTDB taxonomy): Bacteria > Bacteroidota > Bacteroidia > Bacteroidales > Paludibacteraceae > Colicola. Next base: position 17,447 of record JAFTHS010000061.1, read on the forward strand.
AAAATTCGTGCTTTTGACGAACAAGTTATCGGTGTACGTCTCAAACATCCTAACACCAATTATCCACCAAGTTCTGGTCAAGCTGCTGCGCAGCAAAAGATGACTGCCATTGCTGCACAAGCAAAAGCCATCTTCAGCGATGCAGAGCAGCTCGCAACCTATCGTGCGGATTGGAAAAAGCAAAAGCGTATCCCCACCTTAACGGGATATGTCTATGCGCAGTTATATAAACAATCTAACGGGGAGGGATAATCATGGCAAAGGTAACGTTTATAGACCCTATCGATACCCTCAGTGGTAAGATAGCTCGTCGCCATCGTACTACGTATTATGTGCGCTCAGCTGCTACCTCCAATGAGGATATGCTTGATAATCCTTGCTACACTTCTGCTCGTAATCCTAAAAAGAAAGTACGCTTGACTGCTGGTCAGATGTCGTGGAACCAGATTTTCAAGGAAATCTGTGCAACCACTCGCGAACGTATGATGGATCCTAACTACATTGCGCAAGACCAAGTAGCGTTCCGTTCACAAACCAAGTTCCAAACCTACTATCAGTACGTTTGGAACTTGATGCGTCAAGAAGTAGAAGGCAAGTAATGGTCATCATTTGCACGAACCACGGTCTCATGACCGAACGGGGGCTTTGCCTGATGATTTGACATCAACATTTTTGACATTTGCTAAAGCCCCACACTTCCGCCTATTCCCCATAGGCGGAAGTTCTTTATATATTCCATCATTCACTGATTTCTCATTCTTTCTTTTTACACCCGATTTAGCAAAATAAAATTCCTCACAAACTTTCTAAACATTTCCTTGCGTATATGCAGAAAAATGATTACCTTTGTACCCGAATTTAATTTGCGCAGAGAATTTTCTAAAATCTCAATAGAATGACTGATTTTTTGGAGTTTGATGAATACATCCGTCAGGGTGAGCCCAATCAACAAGAACGAGCTGCCATTTGGCGGACGGCTATTGGTTTGCAAGCTGTGGATGGGTTGCAAACATCTGACTACCTGAAAGAAACAGCAAAAAAGCATATAGAGGGCAAGATTGACATTGACGAGGCACGCCATTTGATAAAGACCTATTATCAATCCAAAGCATCACGCGAGCCAATCGATGATGACCAATGTGAGGCAGATAAAGCATCGGCAAACATCACAAAAATTCTATCTTCAGTATCGCTGGACTTTAGTGCGAAAGGATTTGTTGCTTTGCATCGAAGGATATTTGACGGAGTACTAAAGCACGCAGGCGAGATACGCCGTTACGATATAACAAAGAAAGAATGGGTATTGGACTCTGATACAGTCAATTATCTCAACTGGGAAGACCTATACCGTGCATTGGAGTTTGACATAGAGCAAGAGCGTAATTTCAGTTATAAGAACCTATCACTGGAGCAACAAGTAGTGCACATTGCACAATTCGTTTCGGGATTATGGCAAATTCATCCTTTCGGAGAGGGCAACACACGCACTACGGCAGTATTTACCATCCTGTATCTGCGTCATATAGGTTTCAATGTGGAGAACGATTTGTTTGCAAAGTATTCGTGGTACTTCCGCAATGCCTTAGTAAGAGCCAACTACAAGAACGCAGTCAAAGGCATTGATTACTCGCCAATATATTTGGAACGCTTCTTCCGCAATCTGCTATTAGGTGAGCAATGGGACCTGCGCAATAGATACTTGCACATCAATCCATCTGCCGAATGGAAAGAGCAACCATATTTAGGCGAAAAACAAAGCAATGTCACCCAAAATGTCACCCAAAATGTCACCCAAAAACTAACCGATAGACAAAAGGATATTTTGCATCTCATAACAACGGACAATACCATACCTGCCAATAAAATGGCTACTATTCATGGTATCACAATACGCAGCATACGACGCGATATAGATGCATTACGACAGTATTACAATATTCAATGGGTAGGCCCATCCAAAGGCGGACATTGGGAAGTACTAACGCGCAGCCACCTTTCGTGAAGCGCAGCGAACCATCAACGCTCCCTTATAGGAGCCACTAACGTGAAATGAAATGTAACTAAAATATTATGGCACAACATTATGAGGCAGCCGGCGTGAACCTCGAAGCCGGATACGAAGTAGTAAGTCGTATTAAATCACACGTAAAAAGTACCAACCGCTTTGGCTCAATGGGCAATATCGGTTCGTTTGGTGGAATGTTCGACCTCTCGGCACTCAACATCAAAGAGCCAGTCCTCGTGAGCGGTACCGATGGAGTAGGTACCAAACTCAAACTCGCTTTCGCCATGGACAAGCACGATACCATTGGTATTGACGCTGTAGCGATGTGCGTGAACGATGTACTGGCACAAGGCGCAGAACCACTTATCTTCCTCGACTATGTGGCAATTGGTCATAACATCCCTGAGAAAGTAGAGGCCATCGTGGCAGGTGTGGCAGAAGGTTGCCGCCAAGCAGGTTGCGCCCTCGTAGGTGGCGAGACCGCCGAGATGCCAGGTATGTATGGCGATGGCGAATATGACATTGCAGGTTATACTACTGGTGTGGTAGAAAAATCCCAACTCATTGACGGCAGCAAAGTGGCTGTAGGCGATGTGCTCGTGGGTATCTCTTCTTCGGGCGTACATAGCAACGGTTTCAGTCTCGTGCGCAAAGTGGTTAGCGATGCAGGGCTTGACCTCCACACCGTTTATCCAGAACTCAATGCCGAGAAACCACTCGGCGAAGTGCTGCTGACTCCAACTCGCATCTATGTGAAGCAAGTGCTGGAGGTAATCCGTAACTGCGATGTGCACGGCGTAGCCCACATCACAGGTGGTGGCTTTGATGAGAATATCCCTCGTATCTTGAAGGATGGTCAGGGCTTCAGCGTGACAGAGGGTTCATGGGAGATTCTACCAGTGTTCCAATGCCTCGAGAAGTGGGGTAATATCCCTCACCGCGAGATGTTCAACATCTTCAACATGGGTATTGGTATGGTGATTGCAATGCCTGCTGCTGATGCAGAAAAAGCCATCGCTATCCTCGCTCAGCACGGCGACAAAGCACAAATTATCGGCAAAGTCATCGAAGGAGAGAACGAAATACTATAAATAAAACTCCTGCTCGCTGCGCTCACGAAATCTAAATAAATCTTTTATCCACGCTACTGTTTTTTATTGCAATCCGCTCCTCGTTTCGTTCGAACGAAACTCGTGTGCTAAATCTTCAGTAAATATGGTAGCATTATAGAGATTTCTTGCGCAGGGTAAAAAGGATTATTAGTAATCATGACTATTCACGAGTTATCATATCAAATACGCGGTGCAGCCATGGAAGTGTACAATGCATTTGGACCTGGTTTGCTTGAATCGGTCTATCATAAGGCACTGGTCTATGAGTTGCAGGAGCGTGGATTAAAAGTGCAATCCGAAGTGCCTGTAGAGGTTTTCTACAAAGGACATCTAGTAGAGAACTCACTGCGTTTGGATATACTCGTTGAAGATCAAATAATCATAGAACTAAAATCAGTAGAAGAACTACTACCTGTTCATTATAAGCAACTTAAAACATATTTAAGATTGTACAAAAAAGAACAAGGTTGGTTGATAAATTTTGGAGCGTATGATTTTACTGAAGGACTGCGTTCCGTAAAAGTCGATCAAAAACCCACTACATTTACTGAAGATTAGTGATGAGTTTTGGATGTTCTCAAAACGAAGAGCGAAGGCAATAAAAACAAACAACATCGTAAAATAAGATTTAATTAAGATTTCTGCCCGTAGGGCAAGGAGATAAAACAAATAACATTATGGCAAAAAGAGCTCTTGTCAGCGTAAGCGACAAAACAGGATTAGTTGATTTTGTAAAGGGCCTGCAAGCAGCAGGTTGGGAGATTATCGCCACAGGCGGTACACAAAAACTCCTCGAAGATTCAGGTGTTAAAACTATCGGTATCAGCGATGTAACAGGTTTCCCAGAAATCTGCGACGGTCGCGTTAAGACCCTTCACCCAAAGGTGCACGGTGGTCTTCTCGCTCGCCGCGACGAACCATCTCACCTCCAAGCATTGCAGGAGAACGGTATCGAGTTCATCGACCTCGTGTGCGTGAACCTCTATCCATTCCGCGAGACCATCGCCAAAGAGGGTACTACTATGGCAGAAGCCATCGAGAAGATTGATATAGGTGGCCCATCTATGTTGCGCTCTGCTGCGAAGAACTACAACGATGTGACTGTCGTTTGTGATCCAGCGGACTACGACACTATCCTCGCTGAGATTAACGCTACTGGTAACACCACTCTCGAGACTCGCCTGCAACTTTCTGCTAAAGCATACACCCATACCGCGCAATATGACTGCTGCATAGCTACTTACATGCGCGAGAAAGCTGGCCTCAATGAGAAACTCTTCCTCGAGTTCGACCTCAAGCAAGGTCTTCGCTATGGCGAGAACCCTCACCAATCAGCTAAGTTCTATGCTTCTACCAAAGCTATCCCATTCTCACTCGCCAGCGGCAAACAACTCCAAGGCAAGGAGATGTCTTACAACAATATCCAAGACGCTAACGCTGCGCTGAATATCGCACGCGACTTCCAACAACCTTTCTGCGTAGCCCTCAAGCACATGAACCCTTGTGGTGCTGCTGTGGCAGAGACCATCGAAGAGGCATGGCAAAAGGCATACGAGGCAGACACCGTGAGCATCTACGGCGGTATTGTGATCTGCAACCGCACCATCACCAAAGAGATTGCCCTCGGCATGAAGCCCATCTTCCTCGAGATCGTCATTGCTCCTGACTTCACCGATGAGGCAATGGAGATCTTCGCAACCAAGAAGAACCTCCGCGTTATCCAAGTGGACATGACTCCAAGCAGCGAAGCCATCGACCAATATGTGAGCGTGAACGGCGGTCTGCTTGTGCAACACCTCGACACCCAAATCGAGACTATCACAGCCGATATGTGCGCTACAAATGTGCAACCTGATGCGGCTACATTGGCAGACATGCAATTTGGTTGGAACATCGTTAAGCACGTGAAATCTAACGCTATCGTGGTAGTGAAGAACGGTCAAACACTGGGCGTAGGTGCAGGTCAAATGAACCGCGTAGGTAGTGCCGAGATTGCTATGAAGCAAGCCCACGCAGCAGGTGTGACTGAAGGTCTTATCCTCGCTTCTGACGGTTTCTTGCCATTCGATGATACTGTAGCTTTGGCAGCTAAGTATGGTGTAACCGCTATCGTTCAACCTGGTGGCAGTATCCGCGACAACGACTGCGTAGTCAAAGCCGACGAACTCGGCATCTGCATGCTCATGACCGGCACACGCCACTTCAAACATTAATTTATGGGTAAAAAAGTATTAGTTATAGGTGGAGGCGGAAGAGAGCATGCAATCGTGTATGCCCTCTCTCGCAGCCCACAGGTGGAGAAGATTTATTGCGCTCCAGGTAATGCAGGTATCGCTCAGCTTGCTGAGTGCGTAGCTATCAAAGACACCGATGTAGAAGGACTGCTCCTCTTTGCCAAAGAGACGGAAGTGGACCTCACCGTAGTAGGTCCAGAGGCTGCATTGGCAGCAGGCGTGGTAGATGCTTTCCGTGCGGAAAGTATGCCTATCTTTGGTCACACCAAAGCAGCCACACAAATAGAGTCGAGCAAAGAGTTTGCCAAGATTATCATGCAGAAATACAATGTGCCAACTGCTGCATATCAATCCTTTAGCGACTACAACAAGGCATTGGCATACGTCAAAGCAGGCAGTCTGCCTATCGTATTGAAGTACGACGGACTGGCAGCAGGCAAGGGGGTGGTGATTGCTAACACCCTCGAAGAAGCAGATGCTGCGCTGCAAGATATGCTTTGCAATGAAGCGTTTGGCAAAGGCAAAGTGGTGATCGAGGACTATCTCGAAGGTCCAGAGTTCTCCTTCATGTGTTTTGTGAATGGCGAGAATGTCTATCCAATGCCTCTGTCGCAAGACCACAAGCGCGCTTACGACAACGACGAAGGCCCAAACACGGGCGGTATGGGTGCCTACACACCATTGCCATTCGTGACCGCAGAAGATGAGGCATTTGCCCGCAAATATGTCCTCGAAGCCGTAGCCAAAGGCATGTGCCAAGAGGGATTGCCACTTACAGGCGTGCTCTATGGCGGACTGATGAAGACTGCACAAGGCGTCAAGGTGATTGAGTTCAATGCTCGCTTTGGCGATCCCGAGACCGAGGTGGTTCTTCCGCTCCTTGAGTCAGATGCCTACGATGTATTCTACGGCATTGCAACAGGTCAACTGTCAACTGTCAACTGTCAATTGTCTTGGCGCAACGAAGCCACCATTGGCGTAGTTCTCGCCTCAAAAGGTTATCCTGGCAGTTATACCAAAGGTGCGGTGATTGAAGGCACAGAGTTGTTTGATGGTCCAATCTTCCACATGGGAACGAAGAACGATAATGGTGTGCTGAAGACCAATGGCGGTCGTGTGATGATGTGTATTGCTACAGGTAAAGACATCACCACCGCACGCGAGAAAGTATATAAGGAGATAGAGAAGATTCACTGCGATAACCTCTTCTACCGCAAAGACATCGCCCATTGGGCACTTTGAGAATTTTGAATTAAGAACTAAAATTATGATCATAGATGGCAAAGTGATTTCGCAATCCCTCAAGGATGCGATGAAGATTGAAGTAGATGCATTGGCGGAGCAATATGGTCGCCGCCCATGCCTTATGGTAATCATCGTGGGCAACAACCCAGCCAGTCGCTCATACGTACGTGGCAAGATTAAAGCTACTGAGTATTGTGGTTTTGACGGCCACCTCGTGGAACTGCCTGAAGACTGCTCAGAAGCAACACTGCTCGCAGAGATTGACAAACTCAACAACGATCCACTCGTGGACGGTATTCTCGTGCAATTGCCATTGCCAAAGCATATCTCTGAGGACAAGGTCATCGCCGCTATCTCTGCTGAGAAAGATGTGGATGGTTTCCACCCAGAGAACGTGGCACGCTTGTGGCTCAACCAACACTGCATCCTTCCATGTACCCCAAAAGGTATTATCGAACTGCTTGACCAAGCAGGCGTGGAGATTGCAGGCAAGAAAGCCGTAGTCATCGGTCGCAGCAATATCGTAGGAAAGCCCGTTGCCAAACTGCTGCTTGACCGCAATGCTACTGTGACTATCGCGCATAGTCGCACCAAGGACTTGGCTGCCGTTTGTCGCGAAGCGGATATCCTCGTGGCTGCTGTAGGTCGTGCAAAGATGGTGACTGCGGAGTATGTGAAACCAGGCGCAGCCGTGATTGATGTGGGTATCAACCGCACCGAGGACGGCAAACTCGTGGGCGATGTGGATTATGAGGCAGTATTGCCAGTGGCAGGTGCTATCACCCCTGTTCCAGGCGGTGTAGGTCCTATGACCATCACCATGCTCATGCGCAACACGATTGAGTGTTTCCTCAACCGCATGAATAACAAATAATTAAACCCCAAAGGGCTATCCCTTAATCATTTGATAGAGTGTAGGATACCCATTCTACACTCTATCCATAATCTAATACTCACTTTTACCAAATCCACAACTATGATTGTACACGTAGCATCATTTTTAGAGAGTATCGGTGGCTCGATTGACAAGGACCACTACCTTCGCCCTATCCCTGGCAGAACGGGTTGGGCAGCGTATTGCCGCAAACCTGAGTATTCGAAGAAGAAACAAAAGGAAATGGCAGAACGTCCTATCGTCAAAAGTTTTGCTGCAGTTAGCGCTGAAGCCAGTGCCATATTGAAAGACCCAGTACGTCGTGCGGAATGGGAAACGAAGTATCGGGCAGCTTTGCGAGAAGCAAGTAAGCATCAACGTATGCCTGATGCGAAAGGAAAGCCGTATGTACCTGGAAGGTTGTGCGATTTTGTAAGGAAGGAGTTGGCGAAGCAAGTAAAAGAGGGATAATTTTTACGTAGATAATACGGAGAAGTTATAGTGAACCTATAGTATTCTCACGGTGAGGTTCCAATCAGATTCCAATCAGGTTCCAATGAGATTCCAATGGAGACAGGTGGCAGGTGAGGGGCAAATAACGGGCAAGAAAAGGGAGTACTGAGGAGACGAAATACAAACAAAGGTATACACTGAGAGGCATACCTTTGTTATTTTGTTGCA
>JAFTHS010000103.1 GCA_017457295.1 Paludibacteraceae bacterium
CGGATAAATAAGTCTTTCAAATTGACATAGCAAAATTATTTCTCCTTTCTCTGAGAGAATCTGAGCATAAAAAAACTCCTTCAAACAACAGTTACAATTACTGTGTTTAAGGAGAACGTTGTGGAGCGTCGGCGATTATTTAAACATCGCTGCGTTTTCCAAGTATGAAATTGGATTGGAAAAGGACATCGGAAAGTTCTCACGGTCCAGCTTCACGGTTTTCTTATCACCGTTATTCTGTGTGACCAGCTTTTGAACCTCCAGGTACAAGCCCTCATCGAAGACAATGATCTGCAATCTCAGTGCTGCTGCACGAGCAATCTCGCCGCGCATCCCGTTGCTGATCCTGGTACCGCAAACAAGAAGGACGTCGCCCTTCTCCATAAGCTCCAGACCGAAACGGAGCGCCAGGGCTCGTTCGCTTGGAACGTTGTCACAGAGAAGCATAGGCAAATAACCGTGTGGTGCTCTCGCACTCAGGTTCATCTTCTTATAAGCATAATACATATAAGCTCTTGCCATACGCATATTCGTGACCGTGTCTTCCTTGGTCTCGGCGCTAAGCGGGGAGCAAATGTATGCTTTCTTACGGCATCTGTCATCGGTTACGAACTGATACATCAGTTCCTGTTCCCAATAGTCATGATAAATGTTTTCCATAGAAAACTCCTTTCTCATATCGGTTGTACCGATACTTTGACCTTCCGGCTGTGAGAGGCATTCAGGACATCCTCGTATACGGTAGGATATTTTTCCTTCAGCGCTTTCGAATCCGGACGTTTCGTGGTTCTGGTTACGAAGTCAATGAGGAGCTTGTCAGTGGTCGTTTCAAGAACGCCATGCTCGTGATCCTTCATTACTTCGGCGATTCGCACGCTGCGTGCTTCAATCTCCTTCTCGTAAGATTTGATTTCTGCGCTTGCCTCGGAGATCTTACTCTGAAGCAAGGCTATCCGCCTTAAATCGGTCTCGTATTTGGGCGAGAATTCAACCGTAGGGAGTCCTTTTGCACTGGTACCATAAATCCTTGCCAGTGATTCCAAAGCCAGTTTGGGAGCAACTCCTGCCATCGTAGGCGGCTTGTCGTTCTCAAGGCTCCAGATCCATTCTTCCAAACGCTCGAATATCATGTCTTCTTTGCCCTTATCTCGTACAATATCGGGGATAGCCAGATCATTATCCGGATTGTTACCCCAAATCGCAGAGAAAGAACCAATGTTGACGTCGGCTACTGCCAGGTAGAACCTGAGCTGCAGCTCATAGTAGATCGGTATTGCACCGTCTGCCCATTCATCAGCTTTGTGGAATGTACAGCTTTTGCATTCCAGGATGCCGGGCTCACCGTCGCTCGCACGTGTGAAACGGCGGTCGAAGTTTGCCAAAGCATACGGATGGTCTGCGTGCTGGTACAGGTTGGTATCTACCGTTACGATATTGCCGGTTTTCTTGGCGTACCAATGTGCGGCAATAGGTTCAAGCAGATGTCCCATTTCAAGCTGATTCGAGTTTGCCTTTTTAGGAGGCTTCATGCGGCCCTTTTTGATTAGCCAGAGCTCCATAGGTGTGGTCCAGGGAGAAACACCAAAGATTGCCGCGACATCACTGCCGCCGACAGTATAAGGTATCTTTCCATGAGGGCCATGCATACGAGCTGCAAGCCACTGTTCGTTAGTCATTCCTGCGGTATCACAAAGAATATTCGGTTTTGCCATTAATAACTCACCGCCTTTGCGAGATCGAAGTCCGACCACTTAAGTGTAAGGGCACGTGCCATATTCTCCTCAGTCTCCAACATCTTATGTTCAGGTGTATTCTGAGTCTTGAGGATAAATGGTATCTCTTGCAATGCAAGGAAGACATCGTGTGCCGTAGCAGGCGAATCACCATATGCCATCTCAAACATAGAGATTGCTTCAACGGCTGCCTTTTTCGGCAAACTGAGCTTCTTACATACTCTTGTCATGGCATTTACAGGATAATCGAGGTTGATTTCCATCAATGCCTGCAGCTTGGCGATGCTATCTCCAAACTGAGCGAAGAGTTGATCAAGTGCAGAGTCAAAGTCCGAAATTTGGGTCTTATGTCTGTGATCAACTGCGATACAGCCACCAATATGGATTGGATGCTGTCCGCCGACAAGAAGTGCAGAGACCTTTGCGGATGCGATACCGGTGTCCGACGTGATAAATCGAATACCC
>JAFTHS010000104.1 GCA_017457295.1 Paludibacteraceae bacterium
AGTTCCTATGTTTGAAATCCAAATAAAATTGGAGTGAGCTTTGACAAGCTCATGAGGAGCGCTCAACGGGGCCGTCGGCCCCGGCCGCTAAGGCTAGCCCCGAGAAGTTTTTCATGGGTTTAAAGAAAAAAGCTACAAATATTTCGGTTACTTTGAAAAAAGAAAAATACCAAACCCAAATATATGTAGCTTATGAAGACACAAAGAAACGAAATTAGTTTCAAAGGACAAAGCATCTACGTAGGAATCGATGTTCATTTGAAGAGTTGGTCAGTGGCCGTGCTGTCACAGACCTCGGTAATGAAGAAGTTCAGAATGGATCCGAATCCAGAAGGATTGAAGACCTATCTGAGCAACAATTTTCCTGAAGCCGATTACTATTCGGTCTATGAGGCAGGGTTCTGCGGCTTCTGGATACATGATAGACTGACATCATTGGGGATAAACAATATCGTAGTGAACCCCGCAGATGTGCCTACCACGGGAGGCGAAAGGCTCCGCAAGACAGATGCAGTGGATAGCGTGAAGCTGGCTCGCAGCCTGAGAGCGAACGAACTGAAAGGGATCTATACCCCTGATGTCGCCTCACTGGAGATACGTTCATTGATAAGACTGAAGAACTCGATAACGAAGGATATGACCCGACAGAAGAACAGGATCAAGTCCACTCTGCGTTATCTCGGTGTCGAGATACCTAAGGAATATACAGAACCGTTCTCGAACTGGTCCAAGAGGTTCATCCTGTGGCTTCGTGAGGTCCAGATGAACACATCGAGTGGCAGAGATGCTCTTAATCTGCAGATCGAGCAGTTCGAAGCCCTTCGCAAGCAGAAGCTGATGATGACGAGAAAACTTCGTGCATTGGGCAGAAGCGATAGGTTCAAGGATGATCTGGACTTGATAATGAGTGTTCCTGGAATAGGAATGACTACCGGTATGGCTCTGCTCGCTGAAATCTGCGATGTAAGGCGTTTTACAGATGGAGCACATCTTGCAGCATACATCGGAATGACACCGATGTGCCACAGCAGCGGAGAGAATGACGGTACCGGCGACATCACTTTACGCAAGAATGCCATTATGAGATGTAATCTCGTGGAGGCTGCCTGGGTAGCGATACGTCAGGATGCTGCGATGAATCTCTTCTATACGGAATGTTGCAGACGAATGGTTGCCAGCAAGGCTATCGTAAAGGTTGCACGCAAACTTGTAAACCGAATATATTACGTGCTCAAGCGCAGAAAGAAATATGTCAACAATGTCGTGTCATAGACAGAAACTTATCCTATCTGGTAAACAGATTTTCTGAGAGAGAATACTACATATCGTTTGCGGCTTTGGAGTCCGCTTAAATTAGATTGCTCCTCTCACCTTTGTAAACTAATACAGGAACTTGCGGCAAATGCGACCGCTGTGGAAAGTCTGTTTACCAAAGGATAAATATGAGTTCGAGGTCTCGACCGTCTATGATGGCCGATTGATGAATATGCACTATACTGAACGATCTTAGGGTCGTAAAGTACTATATGTTAAAGAATTATAAATTTATATTAAATAACCGAGTCCAATTTTATTTGGATTTTAACTGGAATATACGATATGAAACCTTTTATCAGATGGTACGGAAGCAAGGAAGAAGACCTTGAGGCAATACTTCCGCTTGTGCCGGAGAAGATCAGGCACTATTATGAACCTTTTGCAGGAGGCGGTGCGTGCTTCCTGGCAGTAAATGCAGACAGGTACTTCATCAATGACAAATGCAGGGAGCTGATTCTGGCATACAGGATCATCAAAAAGGGCAACAGAATGATGAACATCTATCTTGATGTGATCAACAATGCCTGGAAAAAGGCTGATGAGGTATTTGAGTCTGTGAAAGGAGAGATATTGAACCTGAAGGCTCTTTGCGATGTAGGGAAATACCGGGACAGGAGCGATCTGGCGAAGGATGTGGCAGGTTTTGCAAAGACCTTGAACTATTCAAAGATCTTTGGACGCAGGCTTTCGGAGAAGGAGTGCCTGACAGTATCCATCAGTCATAATCTTGTGAATGCAATCATAGAAATGAGAAAGAATGATGAACTGAAGGAGCAGATGGTGGAAGGAAATCTGAAGCTGGCCTTCAAGACGGGAATATATGACTACATCGCAGAGTTATATAATGACTGTGAACAGAAAGACAGTCTGAAATATGCAGCATTCATCTTCCTGATGGGATATTCGGAGAAAGGACTGTTCAGTAAGGATGAATGTGGCTGCTTCTGCACTCCTTACGCCGGGAAGAAACTCAACGGTGCGTATATGGATGATATGATCAGTGATATAAAGTCGTCAGAACTTAGTGCAAGACTGGCAAAGACAGAAATCACTTACTGGAACTTCCCTACTTTTCTGAAGAACA
>JAFTHS010000105.1 GCA_017457295.1 Paludibacteraceae bacterium
ATTTTTGCCAGCACTGCTATTTAAAACTCGTACGTACTTCTTTATCGAAGGCGTTTTGAGTTTTCTTTTTATGCCTATTGATATTGCCAGTTTGTATCTCAACAAACAATCTGCTTCAAAACTGTTTCTCAATTCCATTTTCAATACAGATTTATTGGAAGCATTCGAAGTACTGCATAGTATGTGGCCTATATGCTTAGCCGTATTACTATTATGGGGAATATATATCTACCTTTGCATAACTATTCCCAATCTGCCTTTATTTAACTCCAAACTACGCTGTTGGGGATTTTTAGCAATACTCATTACGACATTGGCAACATATGGAGGTCAAACCTTGTTGATTCAAAAAATCAATCCTACTTTCACTTTTCGAGAAGTAATAAACCAATCAACGGAAAAGTTTGGTTTGAAATTTCTAAAAATATATCCATACAATTTGTATATTAACACGCACCTACTTTGGCAAGACAAAAAAGCGTGGAACCAAGCACAAGACGAATTATCAACCTTCTCTTTTGGCATTAATAAATGCGATTCTATTGATGATACTCTATACATCTTATATATCGGCGAGGCCGTAAGATACGACCACCTTAGTATTAATGGGTACGAACGCAACACAACCCCATACCTTTTGCAGGAAAAAAATATCATTTCATTTACATCAATATACACCCAAGCCAATCTCACAAACTATTCCATTCCGTACATGCTTACAAGGGCTTCTGTTAGCAATTCTGATATATTACATAAAGAAAAATCTTTGTTAGAAGCATTTCAAGAAGCTGGATATCATACTGCATATATTTCAAATAGTTCTTATTTTCCATTCACTATGCGTATTATGCATAGTTGTGACTACTATCATATATTCAATCGTGGCATGGATGCAGTAAATAATTATGATATAAATCTGGTCCATAAAGCCATCGATCATTACAACAGCAACGGCCAAATAATATTACTCCACTCATTAGGCAGTCATTTTAAATATAGCATACGCTATCCATCTGATTTTTCATACTTCTTACCAGCCTCAAAACCTACGGACGGTTATGATATTCTCAATGAAGAAAATAAATCATTATTGATAAATACCTACGATAATAGTATTCGCTACACGGATTACGTGCTGCACCAGCTTATATCGTGGATGGATTCATTGGACAATGCGGCTGTCTTGATCTACATTTCTGATCATGGTGAGAGTTTTTGGGATGATGAAAGAAAGTTATCGCTACATGGCTCATACGAACTTAACGAAGCAGAATACCATGTTCCTTGTTTCATATGGTACTCTAACGAGTTCCTGCAACAACAACCACAAAAAATCCATACATTGGAGGACAATAAACATATACCACAAAACTCAAGTACTATATTTCACACACTCCTTCATCTAGCTGATATCGTTGAGATTGTAGATTCTACTAAAAGTTTATGTTCAACGTATGTCCAACCACTAGACTCTTTTCAGGTTTTAAGTGGAGATGGAGAAATTAAAACCTATATTATTCAATAATCATCGTAACGATATGACTAACTCCGAACTCCTTCATCTACTCCGCTGCGAGGTTATCCCTGCTATCGGTTGTACCGAGCCGATTGCGGTAGCATTATGTACGGCTCGCGCCAAAGAACTCCTTGGTGCCGAGCCCGACAAGATTACCGTTTATCTCTCGAAGAACGTGTATAAGAATGCCCTCGCGGTGGGTATCCCCAATACGGGTATGACAGGCCTTCCTATCGCTATTGCCCTCGGTGCTACGGTCGGCAAATCCGAATATATGCTGGAGGTCTTGCGCGATGCAACACCTGAGGCGGTGGCGTATGCCAAACAGTATATGTTGCGCGTGCCAGCTACTATCAAAGTGGATTACGATGCGCCAAGTTTGCTCTATATCCATGTGGAAGTAGCTAATGGCGACTGCACCGCCCAAGCCACCATCATCGACGAGCATACCCATTTTGTTACAGAAGCCTCTCCTAAATCCTCCCCTAAAGGGAAGGACTTTAATAGCGAGGAAAAACACCCTTCCCTTCAGGGAGGGGCGGGGGTAGGCCTCTCTCTCCGCCGCGTCTATGACTTCGCCATGGAAGTGGACACCAGCGAACTATCATTCCTATTAGAAGGAGCGCAAATGAATACTGCCGCTGCCGAAACATCCTTCGCCGAACAATATGGTCATGGTTTGGGGCGTTTGTTGCGTCCCAGGAACATACACTCCACCCTTCAGGGGGGAGATGGAGGGGGGCTACCGCTCTTCGGCGATACCCTCTTCACCAAGATTATCAGTTACACCTGTGGTGCGTGCGATGCCCGCATGTCGGGTGCGATGGTACAAGTGATGAGTAACTCTGGCTCTGGTAATCAGGGCATTTCGTGCTCAATTCCTGTGTATTTGTATGCGAAAGAGAATAATTGCTCCGAAGAACAAACGCTTCGCGCGCTGGCACTTAGCAACCTCACCGTTATCTATATCAAACAGTCGCTCGGACGTCTGTCTGCCTTGTGCGGTTGCGTGGTGGCTGCCACAGGTTCGGCAGCAGGTATCACCTACCTCATGGGCGGCAACTACGAAGAGATCACCTACGCTATCAAGAACATGATTGCCAATATATCGGGTATGATTTGCGACGGTGCTAAACCGGGCTGCGCATTGAAGGTTACCAGTGGAGTGGCTACGGCTATCTTTAGCGCGTATCTGGCAATGCAACATTCCTATGCCGACTCCACCGAAGGTATTGTGGAAGACGATATTGACCGCACTATCCGCAACCTCACTCGCATCGGTCACGATGGCATGAAAGTCACCGACGACCTCATCCTCGACATCATGACCCACAAACAATAACCACACAACACAATACTATGCTACACCACGCTAAACAATTCCGTCCCATCCGTGCTTATCATACTGGTTGGCTTTTGCCATTCATTGATTTTCTCATCCTCTACCCTATCCTTTTGGTCATGCGTCGCAAGACCACCAAGGGTATCCAACTGCAATATCATGGCGACAGAAAGCAGATTGAGCAAGATATCCGCCATGGTGCTTTCTTTATGACCAACCACCGCGACATTGTCATGGATGCGGCATGGCTTACATTTCTGCTGCGCACTCGATACTTTATCCATCCCTATTTTGGTATTGGCAACAACCTTTTCGGCAAATGGTGGATTGAACATGTAGTGCGTTCTCTCCGCGCTTTTGTGGTCATCCGAAATGGTGGGTTCAGAGAACAAATCAACAATGCCACTACTCTCTCGCAGTATATCCGCCATTTGCGCAAACACCACAAATCCATTTGGTTAGCGCAACGCGAAGGCCGTGCAAAGGATGGCAATGATATCACCCAACCGGGTGTACTGAAGATGCTCACGATTGATGCCAAAGACTTCTTCGAGAGCGTAAAGGAACTTAATATCTGCCCTGTCAGTATCTCCTATGAGTTCGATCCATGCGACTACCTCAAAGCGCGCGAGATGCAACTCAAACGTGATAATCCCAAGTGGCGCAAGTCCCGTAAGGATGATTTGGTTTCCATGAAAGTGGGTATTGATGGTCAGAAAGGACGTATTGTCTATCGTTTGACGCCATCTATCAATCACGATATTGACCGTGCTCTTGCTGCGCAACCCGAGTTGCGCGAACTGAGCCGCAACGAGCAGATTCAGTTTGTATGCCAAATCATCGACCAACATATCCATGCTGCGTATGAGATTTACCCACGCGGCAAAGAGTTTGATGAGTATATTGATAGCCGCCTACAACTCATCCACCTTTCCAATAAGGACACGGACTTCCTCCGCGCCCGCCTGTATGAGATGTACAACTACCCCGTCATCAATCACGAGAAAGCATTAAACAAGTACAATTCTTAAGATTTCCTTTCCCTGTCCTTGCCCTGTCTTTACGCTGTCAAAAACCAAGGACGAACCAAGGACGAACCAAGGAACTACCAAAGAACTCCCAACTGCAAAAAGTGCGTTTTGTTAAGATCACTGACTAAACCTGAAAAAGGTTGACTCGATTACTGAGTTATGATCTTAAAAAACGTAAACTTTTGACTCGTTTCCTAAAAAGGTTGACTACGATTCTAAAAAGGTTTACTAATGAAAGACTCTGCAAAGATACAACAAAAAA
>JAFTHS010000069.1 GCA_017457295.1 Paludibacteraceae bacterium
AAATCTTTCATAATGTCCCAAGTCCAAATCCGTTTCCGAACCATCCTCCGTAACATACACTTCTCCGTGCTGATAAGGACTCATAGTACCGGGGTCCACATTAATATATGGATCCAACTTCTGCGCGGCAACCTTTAGACCTCTTGCCTTAAGCAGACGCCCAAGAGAGGCTGCTGTTATTCCTTTTCCCAGACCAGATACTACACCTCCGGTCACAAATATATACTTTGTCATTTCTATATCCTCCCTTACTCGAACTCCACTGTTGAAGGGGGTTTGCTTGTAATATCATAAAGAATACGATTAACATGAGGAACTTCATTCACAATACGACTGGATACCTTATCTAGCACTTCATACGGAATCCTTGACCAGTCTGCTGTCATAAAGTCCTCGGTTGTTACGCTTCTTAGTGCAATGGCCCAGTCATAAGTACGTCCATCTCCCATGACACCAACTGATTTCATATTGGTAAGCACCGCAAAATACTGATTCATCTGTGTATCCAATTTTGCCCTTGCCACTTCTTCCCGGAAAATAAAATCTGCTTCTCTGAGAATTTCCAGTTTTTCTTCTGTTATTTCTCCTATGACACGGATTGCCAGTCCCGGTCCTGGAAACGGCTGTCGTATAACCATATATTCCGGTAAGCCCAACTGTTTTCCCAACTCTCTTACCTCATCCTTAAACAGCAGTCGCAATGGCTCGATAATCTCTTTAAAATCTACAAAATCCGGTAAACCACCTACATTGTGATGACTTTTGATCGTCTCAGCATTTTCTTTTCCGGATTCAATTACATCCGGATAAATAGTTCCCTGAGCAAGAAAATCCGTTCTGCCGATTTTCTTGCCTTCCTCTTCAAACACACGAATGAATTCTTCGCCGATAATCTTTCGTTTTTGTTCTGGTTCCGTAACTCCTGCCAATTTTCCAAGGAAACGCTCTCCTGCATTCACACGAATCAGATTAATATCCCATTTTTTGAATGCTTCCTCTACTTCATCACCCTCATCCTTGCGAAGCAGTCCATGATCCACAAAGACACAGGTGAGTTGAGCACCTATGGCTTCCGCAAACAATGCAGCACAGACAGAAGAGTCCACACCACCGGACAAAGCCAGCAACACCTGACCATAACCGACTTTGCTGCGAATTTCTTCTATGCAACGATGCATGTAGTCTTCCATTGTCCAATCACCCACTGCACCACAAATCCGATATAAAAAGTTGCGAATCATCGCTGTGCCATTTTCTGTATGATTTACTTCAGGATGAAATTGTACTCCATAGAATTTTCTTTCTTCGTCACAAATCGCAACATTCGGGCACTTCTCACTATGAGCAACCAATTTAAAACCATTGGGTACCTTTTTCATATAATCGCCATGACTCATCCATGAAATTCCTTCTTCTTTCAGTTCGTCAAACAAAAGGCAGGAATTCTCATAAAAGGTAAGTGTTTTTCCATATTCTCTGGCATTTTCATCTTCTGCTGCCGTAACCTCGCCACCCAAATGATGTGCCAACAACTGACAGCCATAACAAATACCCAAAATTGGAATACCTAATTCAAATATCCCCTCTGCCGGATGATAGGAATTATCCTTATACACACTGTCAGGTCCGCCTGTAAAAATGATGCCGATAGGATT
>JAFTHS010000106.1 GCA_017457295.1 Paludibacteraceae bacterium
TGGCGCTGTTGACAAACTATGCGATTTTTATACGAAGTTCACAAATCTATGATATAATTAAAGAAAAAACTAAAGGGGTACAAAAATATGATGGATCGTGAACACGGTAAGCAACAGAAAATGCTTTGCGTAACAATGGAGTCTTTGATGCCGGAGAAGCATTTTCTGCGAGATTTGGATCGCTTGGTTGATTTCAGCTTTGTGTATGATAAAGTTGAATCCATGTATTCGCATACCGGACGTCGTTCTATCGATCCTGTCGTAATCGTAAAAATGATGTTACTGGGCTATCTGTATGGAATTGACTCAGAACGCCGTTTAGAGCAAGAAGTACAAGTCAATATCGCATATCGCTGGTTCTTGGGCATAGACCTCGATGAACCCGTTCCGGATCATTCCACTTTTTCTCAGCTTCGCCGCCGTAAATTCAATGGTACAACCTTGTTTGAGGATGTTTTTGAGAAAGTTGTGCGCCTTTGTATTGAAAAAGGAATTATCACAGGAAAGCTTCTGCTTACCGATTCCACTCATGTTCGTGCTAATGCAAGAAATGAACTTTATGAAACCATCACAGTTGTAGATGAGCCGAGTGCCTATATCAAGCGTCTGAACGAAAAAGCAATCGAGGATGGTTTGCTTGCAGAAGATTATGAGGAACACGTAACACTAAAGACAAAAGAAGTCAAACAAAGTACAACCGATCCCGAAAGCGGATATATGCACCGTCCCGGCAAGCCCAACGGCTTTCATTATTTGAGTCACCAGACCTGTGATAGCGAGCATGGCCTAATCACAGATGTTTTTGTCACGCCCGGAAACACTAATGATCGCTCTGTTCATTCCGAAAGAATCAAAACACAGATAGACAAATACGGCTTCAAAACCGAAGCTGTATGCGCCGATAAGGGGTATGACAGTTCGGAAATTCATGCCGATATGCTTGAGCGCGGCATTCAAACATACATTCCCCGCCAAACGGTTCCTGTCGACGAATCTCGTTTCCAAGTGTCTGACTATGAGTATAACGAAACTACCAATTCTTACCGCTGTCCAGCCGGACACACAATTCCTTACAAGTATTACGACCATAGACAGGGCGGAAAAGTGTATTATGGCAGAGATGTAGTATGCCGTGAGTGTCCATATAGGAATAAATGCATCACCGGAAAGTCAAAGCGCAAATTGATATTGAGAAAACAAAATCAAACTGCATATGAAATTCAATGTGCAAAAAATGATACTCCAGAATATTATGCAGCTATGAAGCTACGTCAGATTTGGTGTGAGGGAAATTTCTCGCATCAAAAGGCAAACCATAATCTAAAACGAGTGCGAACACGAGGATTAGGCAAGGCATTTATGCATTGCCTTCTTTCTGCGACCGCATTAAACTTAAAGCGAATGGTGAAGCTACTCACAAAGCAGCTTCCACTGCGGAAAATACAACTTTTGGCACATATCTATGTTCAAAATATATATCTACCCGTGATGTGATGGAGTTTGTCAACAGCGCCA
>JAFTHS010000070.1 GCA_017457295.1 Paludibacteraceae bacterium
ACCCGGAAAAAGACGGACAGGCTATACAGCGTTTATCTTGACACAAAGAACGGCGTCACGACAGGATATGGTACGGATATGCTTTCACTGGCATATATGGATTCGTTGAATATGGTTACGGCGGCTTATTTCATTGACTACAGAGCCTTAAAGGACAACCGTATGAACAATACCTACTCGTATTCAGACAAGACAAACGAATACAGGGGGCTGCCAAGCACTTACAAGGGACAATACCATATCGGGCAGATGGCATATCAGCGTTATCAGGGGCAGGACCTGTTCAACGTGAAGCTGGAGTACCGCAAGTCCCCAGGCAGACAGGAATATGTGCAG
This sequence comes from Paludibacteraceae bacterium, assembly GCA_017457295.1. Classification (GTDB taxonomy): domain Bacteria; phylum Bacteroidota; class Bacteroidia; order Bacteroidales; family Paludibacteraceae; genus Colicola. The sequence goes on from JAFTHS010000070.1 coordinate 337, forward strand.
GAACTGGTCGGCTTAGGCGAGCCGTCTCTGACCAACAGCCGAATTTTGGAAAGCGATTATTCTGCCATATCTGCCGACCTGTACTATATGCATACGTTCAATCAGAACAGGAGTCTATCACTGAATGTACTTAACACCTATTATGATTCCTTTTCCGACAACAACCTTTCAAGCGGCATCGGAGGCTATTCATTTGCAAACCGCATCGACAATAGGTCTTACTCTGTCATAGCGGAAGCATTGTACAGTGACAAGTTGTGGAACGGTGATTTCAATGCCGGAATGTACTATCAGTACAAGAACTTGAATCAGGTGTATAACGATTCCGAGAAATCAGCCATAGGTACTCATAAGGAATACATCTATGCAGACTATGGAAACTCGGCCGGTATATTTTCATATAACATCGGACTTGGATTAGAAAACAACCATTACAGGACAGCGACTGACGTGACCTATGATTACTTGGTGTTCAGACCGTCCGCCGTGCTGAACCTTCAATACAGCAAATGTTCATCCGTGCGTCTGACGGCATCCGTGAATTCATCTGTGCCAAACGTCGGAGATCTGACAAGCAGCATTGTGACCATTGATGAGCACTTCTATACCCAAGGTGATCCGGAGTTGAAGCCATATCATTACTATTATACAAACCTGAGTTACAGATACGCTTCTGCAGATGGCAAACTGTACCTGGCCCCTTCCGTATCATATTCATATTATCCTAGGAAGAATATGCCTGTCCTTTATGCTGTGGGTGCTGACATAATACAGCGTATTTCAAGCATAGATGACGTGCACGCACTTGCCGCTTCCATATCATTGAGCTGGAAACCTCTCAAATGGCTTGCATTCCAGCCGTTCTATAACTATGAATTCCAGAAATATCAGACGCCGAACCAGATGGTGAGTCATAGTGTACATAATGCAGGAATGAGCGTGCAGATCGTACCGGGAAACTGGCAGGTCATCTGGAACGGCAACCTGCCTATGACCCTGGTTGACGGCGACCTCTACACAAGAATGGGATTCAACACCAATGTGTCTGCCCTGTATAAGTTCAAGAACATGTCGTTTGGTCTGGAATACATACATAATCCGTATCCGACAAAAGTGTATGCGAACATCAAGGGCTTCAACTATTCGGAGGAAACCATCTGGAACAACTTCAGGAATCTGGTATCCTTGAAGTTCACATACTACTTCTATAAAGGTAAGTCGCGCGGTCACGCCGGAAAGCGTATCAGCAATTCCGACAATGATTCAGGACTTACACAGTCAAACACTGCGAAATAATGTTCCGACATAAACATCTTTCCGGTCAGAGGGCGTGAGTCTTCTGATACCGCTCTGCCCAAAGGGCAAGTCTTCTGACAGCTGTGCTGGCTGAAGTCTTGCACGGGTTTTAATGTGCAGCGTGGGCGTCAGCAAGTCTTCGAGGATCTGCTTGCAGTCCTTGAAGTCTTGCCTGTGCGTGGCAATAGATGGTTGCCTTCGTTGGCTTTCGTAGAAAGGCGACGAGGGTAAGTGTCGCTTTATATATACAACGAATCCCCGACACGATGCC
>JAFTHS010000071.1 GCA_017457295.1 Paludibacteraceae bacterium
CCAATCTCGTAGTTAAGGAGATCGTTTTGGCTTAATTGTTTAACCTTTTTAAAAGCAAAGTTTAAGAGATATGGCACATAAGAAAGGTGTCGGTAGTTCCAAGAACGGCCGTGAATCAGAAAGCAAACGACTTGGTGTAAAAATCTTTGGTGGTCAATTCGCTAAAGCTGGTAACATCATCGTACGTCAACGTGGTACAGTGCACAACCCAGGCGAGAACATCGGTATGGGTTCTGACCACACTCTTTTCGCTCTTACAGATGGTATCGTATGCTTCCAAAAGAAGCGTAACAACAAATCATACGTTTCCATCCAGCCGATTGCAGAGGCTTAATCGGCAAGAGAAAACCAACCCTAATTTCTCCTACCGATTGCTTCGGCAGTTGGCAGGAGAAATTTGTTTTTACAACAATATTGAACCATACTGAACAATATTGAACAATTATGCTGACTTTAAAACAAATTTATGACAACAAAGCCGCCATCATCGCTGGCTTAGAGAAAAAGCACTTCGCCAATGCGGCAGAAACCATTGAGCAAGTTATCGCCCTTGACACAGAGCGCAAAGCAGCACAACAAAAGAAAGATGCTGCTTCAGCAGAGATGAACAAAATCTCTAAATCAATCGGCGCACTCATGGCGCAAGGCAAACGCGAAGAGGCAGAAGCAGCCAAAGCACAAACAGGTGCACTCAAGCAAGCCATCCCTGGCTTCGAACAAGAGATGGCAAAGGCAGAAGAAGCCCTTACCTCTCTCTTGCTCACTATTCCTAACGTGCCATACGACCTCGTACCAGAGGGCGGTAGCGCAGAGGATAACCTCGTGGTCAAAATAGGCAACTGGGAAAATAAGCCTATGCTTGACAAACTTGCTGCCGAAGGCACCATCGCAATCCGCGATTGGGATAACGCCACCGACGAACAACTAGCAAACAACGACAAACTTCCCCACTGGGAATTGGCGAAGAAATATAACCTCATCGACTTTGACCTTGGTGTTAAAATCTCTGGAGCAGGTTTCCCTGTTTACACAGGCATGGGTGCGCGCCTACAACGCGCGCTAATCAACTTCTTCCTCGCCGAGGCAAACAAAGCGGGCTATACCGAAATCATGCCACCTACCGTAGTGAACGAGGCCAGTGGTTATGGCACAGGACAACTCCCTGATAAAGAAGGACAAATGTACCACTGCCAACTCGACAACCTCTATCTTATTCCTACAGCCGAGGTACCTGTCACCAATATCTACCGCGACGTTATCATCGAAGAGGCGCAATTGCCTATCAAGAACTGCGCTTATACCCAATGTTTCCGTCGCGAGGCAGGTTCGTATGGAAAAGATGTGCGCGGACTCAACCGCCTCCACGAGTTCAGTAAGGTGGAGATCGTTCGTATTGATACCCCAGAGCATTCCGATGCAAGCCATAAAGAGATGTTAGAGCACGTAGAAGGATTGCTCCAAAAACTCGAACTCCCTTATCGCGTTCTACGCCTTAGTGGTGGCGACATGTCCTTCACCGCAGCACTCTGCTATGACTTCGAAGTATATTCCGAAGCGCAACATCGTTGGTTAGAAGTGTCTTCAACTTCCAATTTCGACACCTACCAAGCCAACCGTTTGCACTGTCGCTATCGCCGCGCAGAGGACAAGAAAGTTACTCTCTGCCACACACTTAATGGCTCTGCTCTCGCCCTCCCTCGTATCGTGGCTGCCCTTCTCGAAAACAACCAAACGCCAGAAGGTATTCGCATCCCAGCGGCTCTCCAACCATACATGGGATGTGACATGATTAAGTAAGAAAATACCCATAATAAAATCAAATCGCACATTTTGTACAGGAAACCCTTGCAGATGTGCGATTTTTTTTGTAACTTTGCACCCAAATTCTATTTGGGTGATTATGTTAGAAATCTTAAAATACTGCATACCTGCGATATGCGTACTTTTGGCTACATGGTTAGTCATGCACAAATTCTATAAAAGTGAGACCGAAAAGCGTCTTTGGGAACTTAAAAAACTTTCTCAAAAAGAGATCTCTCCACTTCGCATGCGCGCCTATGAGCGACTCACGTTGTTGCTTGAACGCACTACCCCTGAACATATGCTGATTGACATCAACTTGAGCGAAATGTCTATTCTTCAGGTGCAGCAACATCTCATGCGCACTATTCGCTTAGAGTATGAACACAATCTCAGTCAGCAAATTTATGTTAGCGACGAATTGTGGAGTTCTATCACCATTTCTCGCGACCAAATGATTGCATTTGTCAATGCCATAGCTCAGCAGATGCCGCCTCATAGTTCAGCACTTGACTACGCAAAAACGCTTATCACAGCTTACACTTCCAACGGTGAAACTGCCCACGACAAAGCAATGCAATTATTACGCGCGGAAGCTCATGCATTACTCTAACTCCCTATTTCATTCAGAATCAATATTGGCATAATGTCATCCCAAAAACTCCTACATATCCCATTCCTTTCCTTCCTATTGTTCTTTCTTTGTGCCTGCATGCAGGAAACCACTTGTCGAAAGGACATGGATGTTGCTATGGTCATCTCACTACAAGCCGACTCGCTGAATGCCAAAGGGCATGCCGTCAAATACACCACTTGGGATAGCGTAACCGTAGAAGTTATTGATAAAAACGAACTCTTTATTGATAATCGCATCGGGCTAAGCAAACTCACCCTACCCTTACGACCCGATACTACTATATCCTCTTTTCTGTTCACCTACCACGAACAGACCGACACGCTTTTTGTGGAGCACACCCCACGCCAATACTTTGTCAGCTTGGCTTGCGGTTGTGCTATCTATCATACGATAACCGCAGCATGGTCCACCGACTATCGTGTGGATAGCGTGCAGATTATCAACGCAAACGTAGAAAACGCTGTACAAGAAAATCTCCGCATCCACTTGCATGAATAGTCGTCTATGGTTCATATTGCCTTTGTTGTTGCTCGCCTTACGCGCGAGTGCGGGCGAGCGCGCCGACAACCATGCTAGCGAGGACAAACAATCGAAGCAATATCCCGATACGGCTATCTTCCAAGGCATGAGTATCAAACTTGATATTGCTATGCCAATCCTCGAACTCGCACGCTCAAAAGGCAAGGTTCAAGACTACGAGATGGCTCTCAACGTACGATTAGCAAAGCGTTTCTACCCAACATTGGAGTTGGGCTATGCTATTGCCGAGACTTCTGCCGATGGCGGTTTCTACGGCGGACAAGGCGGTTTTGCACGATTAGGAATGGACTTAAGCGCACTCAAGAAAGGTGCTTCTGAAAACTGCCTAATGGTAGGTCTGCGCTTTGCTGGAGCATACCAACGTTTTCAAATCACCGATGTTCCTATTTATGGCGACTATTGGCCAATGGGCAAAGTCGATTATTTCAACCAACGCAAATTCGATTGTTGGGGAGAGATTGTTGCAGGTTGTCAAGTGCAAATATGGAAAGGTTTTCAAATGGGCTGGTATATCCGTATGAAACTTCTCTTTACTCGCACCGACAAGCATGGTGATGCCCTACCCGCTTACCTTCCTGGCTTTGGTTATCGCAACGATACTAATTGGGGAATCAACTATTTCCTTGGATATAAGTTTTAACTACACTACATTATACTACACAGTTCGCTCCGCGGGCACTACACAACGCTAAACAATACAACAATATACAATCATGAATTCAAATCAACTAATGACAAAAGCAGCAGACAACATCCGTATTCTTGCTGCGGCAATGGTCGAGAAGGCCAAGAGTGGTCACCCAGGTGGCTCAATGAGTGGTGCCGATTTCGTTCAAGTGCTCTACTCCGAGTTCCTTATCCACGACCCAGAGAATCCATGTTGGGAAGCGCGCGACCGATTCTTCCTTGACCCTGGTCACATGTCACCAATGCTCTATGCACAACTCTGCATGACAGGTCACTTCACCATAGACGAGCTCAAGCAACTCCGTCAATGGGGTAGCGTAACTCCTGGTCACCCAGAGCGTAATATCGAACGTGGCATTGAAAACACCTCTGGTCCTCTTGGCCAGGGCCACACCTTCGCTGTAGGTGCGGCAATCGCAGCGAAATGGTTCAACGCTCGTTACGGCGAGATCCACAACCCAACCATATATGCATTTATCTCTGACGGCGGTATCCAAGAGGAAATCAGCCAAGGCGCAGGTCGCATGGCAGGCCACCTCAAGCTCGATAACCTCATCATGTACTACGATTCCAACGAAGTGCAACTCTCTACCTCTTGCAATGAGGTATCCTCCGAGAACGTAGCTATGAAATACGAGGCATGGGGTTGGTATGTACAAGACATCAACGGTCACGATCCTGACGCTATTCGCCAAGCTATCCTCAATGCACAAAACGAGACTTCTCGTCCATCGCTCATCATTGGTCATACCTCTATGGGTAAAGGCTGCGTAACCGCCGAAGGCGAGAGTTGGGAGGGTAAGACCTCTACCCACGGTCAGCCACTCAGCAAGTCGGGTGCTTCGTTCGAAGCTACCGTCAAGAACCTCGGTGGCGATCCAGCGAACCCATTCCAGATCTTCCCAGACGTGCAGGCTCTCTACGACCAACGTGCCGAAGAACTGCGCGAGATCACGAACCAACGCTATGCCGCTTACCACGAGTGGGCAACCGCTAACCCATTGGCTGCCAACGAGTATGAGACCTTTATGCGTGGCGAAGCACCTTGCGTAGACTGGAGCGAAATCATGCAAAAGCAAAACGTGGCTACCCGTGCTGCATCTGCTAATGTATTGGCTTACCTCTCTGAGAATGTCGGCAACATGATTGTATCCTCCGCCGACCTCTGCAACTCCGACAAGACAGACGGTTTCCTCAAACATACCCACGTCATCACCCCTAACGATTTCACTGGTCGTTTCCTGCAAGCAGGTGTCAGCGAACTCACCATGGCTTGTGTCTGCATCGGTATGGCACTCCACGGCGGTATCATTCCTGCCTGCGGAACGTTCTTTGTTTTCTCTGACTATATGAAACCTGCCATCCGTATGGCAGCCCTCATGGAGATTCAGATGATGTTCGTTTGGAGCCACGATGCTTTCCGTGTGGGTGAGGATGGTCCAACCCACGAGCCAGTGGAGCAAGAGGCACAAATCCGCCTCATGGAGAAACTCCACAACCACTCTGGTCGTCCAAGCGTGATGGTGCTCCGTCCTGCTGACGCAGAAGAGACTACCGCTGCATGGAAGATGGCAATGGAGAATATCTATACCCCAACAGCCCTCATCCTCTCGCGCCAAGACGTGACCAGTGTGCCCAACACTTCCGCAGAAGGTGTGAAGAAAGGTGCGTATATCGTAAGCAAAGATGAGAACCCACAAGTGGTGATGCTGGCTTCTGGTAGCGAAGTTTCTACTCTTATGGCAGGTGCCGAACTCCTTCGCGCAGAGGGTATTCGCTTGCAGATTGTCAGCGTACCTTCAGAGGCTATCTTCCGTCAACAAAGCAAAGAGTATCAAGCAGAGGTATTGCCACAAGGTGTAACTCGCTTTGGTTTGACTGCAGGTTTGCCATGCAACCTCGAAGGACTGGTAGGCGAACATGGCACCGTTTGGGGACTCAACTCCTTCGGCTTCTCCGCACCATACAAAGTGCTTGATGAGAAACTCGGCTTCACCGCACAAAACGTGTACGACCAAGTAAAGAAACTTTTGTAATATTCAGACACGTCTGACCCGTCCGACAAGTCTGACAAGTCCGACAAAAACATACTACTATGGATTATAATTTTAGTGAAATAGAAAAGAAATGGCAAGCCGAATGGGCTAAAGCAGGCACCTATAAAGTCAGCAACCAAAGCGACAAAAAGCCATTTTATGTGCTCGATATGTTCCCTTACCCATCGGGCGCAGGTTTGCACGTAGGTCACCCTCTCGGCTATATCGCCAGCGATATTTACAGCCGTTACAAACGCCTACAGGGCTTCAATGTCCTCCACCCAATGGGCTTCGACTCCTATGGTCTGCCTGCTGAGCAATATGCTATCCAAACTGGCCAGCACCCAGAGAAGACAACCATGGAGAACATCGCTCACTATATCGAGCAACTCCAAAAGATTGGTTTCAACTATGACTGGGATCGTGAGGTGAAGACTTGCAACCCGGACTTCTATAAGTGGACACAATGGGCATTTATCCAAATGTTCAACTCCTATTTCGATACTTCTCTGCAAAAGGCGCAACCTATCAGCAAACTCATCGAGAAGTTCGAGCAAACTGACCCAACTTGGGCGACCCTCTCCGAGCGCGAGCAACAAGAACGCCTGATGAACTACCGTATTGCTTATCTGGCAGATACGAAGGTAAACTGGTGCCCAGAGCTCGGTTGTGTACTTGCCAACGATGAGGTCAGTGAGGGCCTCTCTGTTCGCGGTGGCTACCCTGTAGAGCAACGTGTCATGCGCCAATGGAACCTCCGCGTGAGTGCCTACGCGCCACGCTTACTCCAAGGGCTTGATACGGTCGATTGGACCGACTCTCTCAAAGAGACCCAACGCAACTGGATTGGTCGCAGCGAGGGTGCAGAGATGCGCTTCGCCATCAAGGGACAAGACGAACCATTCACTATCTTTACTACTCGCGCAGATACTGTCTTTGGTGTCACCTTCATGGTGCTCGCTCCTGAGAGTGAGTATGTGGCTCGTGTTACTACCGATGAGCAACGCGCCGAGGTGGAGGCATACCTCCAGATGGTGAAGAACCGCACCGAGCGCGAACGTATCGCCGACCGCCGTGTGACTGGTGTCTTCACGGGCTCGTATGCTATTAATCCTCTTACCAATGCCGAGATTCCTATCTATGTAAGCGATTATGTGCTAAGTGGTTATGGTACGGGGGCTATCATGGCTGTGCCTGCACACGATAGCCGTGACTATGCGTTTGCGAAACACTTCAACCTGCCTATCATCCCACTCATCGAGGGTGCCGATGTCAGCGAACAGAGCTTCGATGCTAAAGAAGGTATCATGATCAATTCGGGCTTCCTCAACGGACTCGAGGTCAAAGAGGCCATCCAACGCATGAAGGAGCATATCACCAATACGGGCCTCGGTCGTGTGAAAGTGAACTACCGCCTCCGCGATGCGGTCTTCAGCCGCCAACGCTACTGGGGCGAACCATTCCCTGTTTATTACAAGGACGGCATGCCATACATGATTCCAGAATCTTGCTTACCACTCGAACTCCCTGCTGTGTCGGACTTCAAACCTACCACCACAGGCGAGCCACCACTCGGCAATGCGGACCTCTGGGCATGGGACACCACTAATAATAAGGTCGTTTCTAAGTCCCTGATTGATAACGTGTCTGTCTTCCCTCTCGAACTCTGCACCATGCCTGGTTTCGCAGGTTCATCGGCTTACTACCTCCGCTATATGGACAACCACAACGATGCTGCTTTGGTAGGCAAAGAGGCCAACGACTATTGGCGTCAAGTTAACCTCTATATCGGTGGTACAGAGCACGCTACGGGTCACCTTATCTATAGCCGTGTCTGGAATAAGTTCCTCTTCGACCTCGGCTATATCTGCGAGGACGAGCCATTCCGCAAACTCATCAACCAAGGTATGATCCAAGGTCGCTCCAACTTCGTATATCGCTATATCGGCGAAGGCGCAACGGGTAACCTCTTCATCAGCTACAACCTCATTGATAACCCAGAGTACAAAGATAAGGTACAACCTATCCACGTGAACGTGAATATCGTCAAGAACGATGTCCTTGATATCGACGCCTTCCGCAATTGGATGCCTGAGTTTAAGAATGCGGAGTTCATCTATTCGGATGGTACTACCGACATTGACAACCCTTACATGGGTACTCCTACCGACAAGCAATACATCTGCGGTTGGGCAGTGGAGAAGATGTCCAAGTCTATGTTCAATGTCGTGAACCCAGACGACGTGGTGGCTAAGTATGGTGCTGATACGCTGCGCCTTTACGAGATGTTCCTCGGCCCACTCGAGATGTCCAAACCTTGGGATACCAACGGTATTGATGGCGTACACCGTTTCTTGCGCAAGTGGTGGAATATGTTCGAGACCCTCTCCAACGACGAACCAACAGCAGAAGAGTTGCGCAGCCTTCATAAGCTCATCAAGAAGATTACTTGGGATATTGAGAACTTCTCGTTCAACACTTCCATCCCTGCCTTCATGATTGCGCAAAACGAGTTACAAGCCCTCAAGTGCAACAAGGTCGCTATCCTCAAGACCTTCGCTATCTTGCTTGCTCCATACGCTCCTCACATTGCAGAGGAGGCATGGCATCTTTGTGGCGAAACCACTTCTGTTTGCCACGCCGAATGGCCAGAGTGCAACGAAGCGTATTTGGTTGAAGCAACGCAGAAGTACCCTGTTCAGTTCAATGGTAAAGTGCGCTTCACCATTGAGGTGGCCAAGGACACTCCACGCGAGGAGGTTGAGAAGATTGTCATGGCTCACGAGCTGACTGCTAAACAATTGAACGGCTCTGCTCCAAAGAAAGTCATCGTTGTCCCCGGCCGCATCGTGAACATCGTAATGTAAGGTTACACCTTATATATAATATGGAAAATGCACTCCGCAAAAGGGAGTGCATTTTATTTGTATGTGTTGTTTATTTAGAAACAATATCTTACACTTGCTGCTAAGTGCCAATCAAAGATACTAAGTAATGTTTCCGTTTTGACATTCAGCAACATAGCATAACCAGGACGGAAATCTAATGCAAATGTCAGTGGCAAGTCAGCCAACTTATACCCTGCACCAATCATTCCATTCAAACCAAACTTACCAAAGGTTATTGGACTGGCTGATGCATGTAACCCTTGTGCCAAACCTACACTAGCACCACCACCTGCAAAAGCATATATTCCATATTTCAACTCTTTGTTGTACAAAAAGTTAGGGTTAATTACAAAATCAAGCAAATCTCCAGTAGTTGTTATCAATTCGCTATCACCTAACCAATCTATTGAGGTGCGTTGGAAACCTACCGCCAAATCCGTTTGAATAGCGAAATTCTCACTCATCATCTTCTTGTAGCTTAAACCGTTGAAACCACCAACTACAAGACCCACTTCGTTATTTTGTGCAAAACCACCTACTGAAAGCCCCAATACCATGAGGCAAAGAATGATTTTTTTCATTTCTATTTATTTTATTACTGCATCGATTATTCCTCAAACTCAATCACATAGCCATGAGCGATGGCACGTACTTTCGAATAAACCAGTGCCCATGTCTCCACAGACTGTGTGGTGGTGATGTTAATAATCTGTTGATTACCAGTCAGTCCTGCGTTCTTGTACATCTCGCTTACCGCATTGTTTTCCAGTGCCTTCTTAGATAGACCACCAATACCAAACACATACGTTGCAGTCCATTCGCCACTTACTTCTTTCACAATGTGGTAGTTAGACTCCGACAAAATCACCTTTGTCTCTACTGGATCATTCGCATAAGGAGTCATGTTTAGCCCTGCACAACTTGCAAAAAGTACTGCTACAAGGCAAAAAAGAATTGTTTTGATTGTTTTCATTTTGTTTTATAGTTTTTGTTTGTTATTATTCAGAAGGTTTTGTTGTCCAGCAGTCTTCTTGGCTATGACGGTTCTTTTTGTAGGTTATTTCAATAAGGTCAGAAGGAACGCCTGCTATTTCGAGTGCAGCTTTCATCTCCGCAATAATAGCATCCAATTCATTGGCTGTAGCCCAAACCTCTGTTTGACGAGTAACTGTAGTTCCATAAATAGGATAGTGCTCCTCCACTACATAGCAATAGTTGGTGTCGCCACAAGAAATAAAAAGTGTCGCCAACACACTAATAAATAAACACTTAATTGCCTTCATTTTTTCATAAATCATTTCTTGCCTACTCTTCATCGGCTTTTCGGCTTCCTCCGTAATTTTTCTGCAAAGGTACTGCTTTTTTTTCATATATGCAAGAAAAATTTACCCCCCCCATTTTATTTATAACACTCTGATTATCTGCGCATTATGTTTATAATAAAAATGCACTCCACTACGGGAATGCATTTCTCTTTGTAAATATAGACAATCTATCCTTTCCTATCAATCATCAAACTCTCGCAAATTGCCATTAAGGTCAAATTCCAATTCCATTTGGTTGTTCAACTCAATTTGAATACGGCGAGAATCCACTTGATACTCTACTATAAATTGATTAGGAAAATGCGTTGCCACATAATTCACTATCTTCGCAGGCACGATACCTTCTGGCACTGCTTTTTGCTTGCAATCCACTTTTTCCACATTGCCTTTGTGGTCAAACTCCAGTTCCGTAGCATCGTTCAATCGAACGTTGTATTCGGTATGTAATCCATCTCTCTCACTGCCAACATAAGCAATATCAGAAGGGTTAAAATACTGTTTTACAAATGTTTGTGCTGCCGCAGGCAAGTCGTTAAACGAAATCAACTGCTGACGATCTGCGCATGCTGTCAGCGATAATACCAATGTTGCCGCTATGGCTAAAATCTTTTTCATAACTTTCTCTTTTGATAATTATTGCTTGTATTATTTCCTTCAAGCACTCTCTTCATAGTATATCCTATACCTTTTCTTTGTATATCCAATAACTCTTTAGTGCTATAACTAACAACTATCAAAAATTATGCCAAACCTCTATTTTTTAGTTTTTTTTCGTATTTTTCTCTTAAAATTTGCATATTTCACATAAATGTATTACCTTTGCGCATCGAATCAATAATTAGTGATTAATTAGTGATTAATTAGTGATTGATTAGTGATTAATTAGTGATTAGTTAGTTATTAATGAGTCTTAAACGTAGGAAAAGCATACATTCATCATTATAATTTAATCCTATTATGGCTGAAATTCAATTTATCAACCCTGTTGTAACTATCAAGGGCAAACTTAACAAGCAAGACAAAACCATCCTCCGTCGTAAGCGCGTTTTTGATGCGCAAGGACGTGTCATTGGTGAATTAGCGCAAGAGGCGTATGTAGTTCACAATCCTCGCGACTGGAAAAAGAACCCTCCAAAAGGTGCTGAAAAACAGCGCATTGACAATTGGACTACCGCATGCCAACAAGCCTCTGCTATCCGTAAAGACCCCGAACAATTAGCACAATGGAAACAACGTTGGACTGCGCAACTCCAACATCCAGAAGCAGACGCCCCCATTGACAAGAATACAGGTAAACCTAAAATTTACATCCACTTAGATAGTTTTATTCGCGCTACCATCTTCCGTGAATTGCAAAAATGAAAGCAGTTTACATCCACGGGTTCGCAGGGTCTATTCACTCCGATACGATCACGAATTTCCGCAAATACTACCCCGACCTCGAGTGGTGCCCACTCGAAGTCAATCACCATGTGGATGAGTCCGTTAAAATAATCAACGATTTTATTGCCGCCAATCCCGATGTCAAATATCTGATTGGCAGTTCGTTGGGCGGTTTCTATGTGTTATGTGCTGACTTTGCAGGGCGTAAGATTGTCATCAATCCTGTCCTCAATCCCATGTCCTCGCTCAAAAAAGCTGTAGGCGTAAATAAGTATCGCGGTCGCCGCGAGAATGGCGAAACGGAGTTCAAACTCACGATGCAGGACCTCTTCCGTTTTAAGGCGTACAAACCCAAAGACACGCCCGAAACTATCTGCCACTACACACCGCACGACCCTAATCTTGGCGAGGACATCAAACGCGAATACCAAAAGTTCTTCGCTCATGCCGAGATGACGCCGCACCTACGTTCTCATTTCACTGATGAGCACTATATCAAGCACAAACTCTGCGACGCGCTCATATAACGATATCGTACTTTCATAATATTTCTGCGCTTAGCGCAAGAGTTTATACAAAAAAAGAGCAGAAGTCATGACTTCTGCTCTTGTGATTCAGCTGGGGCTCGAACCCAGGACCCCATCCTTAAAAGGGATGTGCTCTACCTGCTGAGCTACTGAATCTCTCGTAAACGCACACTTCCTTACGAAAGCGAGTGCAAAGGTACTGCTTTTTTTTGATATGACCAAATTTTTCAGTGAAAAAGTGCCAAAATAAACCAATTTTATTGCTTAATCCAAATTATTTGCGTAACTTTGCACCAAATTCGGGTTTTTATGAACATTCAACTCACATATAATCGCAGACAAACGACCACGACTAATGTGGGCGGGCTCTCAATAGGCAGTGAATACCCTGTTCGTATTCAAACAATGGCTAACACTTCGACCAACGACATCGAAGGTAGCTTGGCACAAGCAGAACGTTGTATTGCCGCAGGTACTGAACTACTTCGTTTTACTACTCAAGGTATGCGCGAAGTGGAATCCCTTGCACAAATTCACCAATCACTACAAGGCGTAGCCCGATCTACAGCGCAGCGATCTCATACCCCTCTCGTGGCCGATGTTCACTTCCAATCGGATGTAGCCGATGCGGCGGCAAAAGTAGTAGAGAAAGTGCGCATCAATCCAGGTAATTATATCGACCCTGCGCGCAAATTCAAACAAATTGATTACACGGAAGAAGAATATCAAGCAGAATTGCAGCGACTTCGCAATCGCTTTATCCAATTACTCAACATCTGCAAAGAGCACAAGACCGCTCTACGTATTGGTGTTAATCATGGCAGTCTGAGTGACCGTATCATGTCGCGCTATGGCGACACACCCGAAGGCATGGTAGAGAGTTGCATGGAGTTCTTGCGCGTAGCAGTGGCAGAAGATTTCAAAGATATTGTTCTTTCCATCAAAGCCAGCAATACCCGCGTGATGGTCACTACCGTCCGTCTGTTGGTATGGCAAATGCAGGAAGAGGGCATGGCTTTCCCTTTGCACTTGGGTGTAACGGAAGCAGGCGAAGGTGAAGACGGCCGCGTGAAGTCCGCAGTCGGTATAGGTGCTCTCCTTGCGGACGGCATAGGCGACACCATTCGTGTGAGTCTAAGCGAGGCACCCGAAAAAGAGTTGCCTGTAGCCAAAGCATTGGTGGACTATTTCGCTGATGAGCTAAGCACTCGCTATGCGGCTACTACCCAAGTTAAGATAGAAGATAATACCGTATATTTCTCCAACGCCGACACTGATTGGCAACTCTTCCAACTCCATGCCGCCGCTGAATGTGGTCGCTTGCTTTGGGATCACAACTGCACAGAGTTAGTGCTCAACAATGACCACTTCGCAGCAGAAGATTTAGCACGTCTGAGCAAAGATGTTCTGCAAGCCGCGCGCGTGCGTATGTATAAAACAGAGTATATCTCTTGTCCTGGCTGTGGAAGAACATTATTCGACTTGGAGCAAACTATTGCGCAAGTGAAAGCCGCCACATCGCACTTACAAGGACTAAAGATTGGCATTATGGGTTGTATTGTGAATGGTCCTGGCGAAATGGCAGATGCCGATTATGGATATGTAGGTGCAGGTCGCAGGAAAGTAAGTTTGTATCGCGGCAAAGAGTGTGTGCTAAAGAACATTCCCCAAGAGGAAGCTGTAGCGCAATTGCTTGCGCTGATAGAGGCAGATAAGAAATAATTGATATACTTTGCTATATTTCATCAGAGATCAGTCTAAAACAAAGGTTTTAGACTGTTTTTTATGTCCCATAGATTATAATATCATAAGGAAACAGCCAAAGAAATGCTTAAAAACAAAGAACCCCGAAGATTAGTCTTCGAGGTTCTGAAAATGGCGGCTACCTACTCTCCCACAAACGCAGTACCATCGGCGTTGCTGAGCTTAACGACCCTGTTCGGAATGGGAAGGGGTGGGACCTCAGCGCTATAACCACCTAAATATTTTATAGTTAATAATTAATAGTTAATAATTAATATCTCCTATCAACATCAACTCAGGGGTTGACATATTGACTGTAGAAGCTTAGAGCAAACACCCTAAGTTCAAAAGCGTAGTTTTATTCAATGTCATGCATTGATAGCTTATTTGAGAATCTCTTCTCTAGAAAAAGATCTCGGGCAATTAGTACTGCTCGGCTTTATGTCACCATTTGTACACCTGCAGCCTATCAACGTCGTAGTCTACAACGACCCTCAATGGAAATCTAATCTTGGAGCTAGCTTCGCGCTTAGATGCTTTCAGCGCTTATCTACACCGAACGCTGCTACTCGGCAGTGCCCCTGGCGGAACAACCGATGCACAGGAGGTTCGTCCAACACGGTCCTCTCGTACTAGTGTCAGACCTCCGCAAATTTCCTACGCCCACAATAGATAGAGACCGAACTGTCTCACGACGTTCTGAACCCAGCTCGCGTACCGCTTGAATTGGCGAACAGCCAAACCCTTGGGACCGAATTCAGCCCCAGGATGCGATGA